>NZ_CP121682.1:1812954-2115113 GCF_029760955.1 Streptomyces cathayae | reverse complement strand
GCGGGCACGCCGCACACCGAGCAGCCGTCGGCCCTCTCGGGTGGGCCATCCTCCGCCGCCACGCCACCGCCTGCCGCCACGCCGACTCTTGCTGACACTCCACCCCCCGTCGCCACGCCGTCCCCTGCCGGTGAGACGCACCCCGCCGTCGGACCGTCCTCCGACCCGCTGCCCTCCGCCGCCAAGGACCCGGCCGGGCCCCGTGCCGGTGGCGGAGACCGTCTCCGGGAGTCCTCGGTCGGTCTGCCGCCTCCCATCTCGGTCCGTCCCGCCCCCCGCCCCCTCCGTCCGGTGCGTTACGAGATCCGTCGGGTCACCGGCGTCGGTACCGGGTTCCTCGTCGGCGCCGTCGTGCTCGCGGTGTCCATGCTCACCGCGGTACTGCTGGCCCGCACCGGGCACACCCCGCAGCCGCGGCTGCTCGCGGCGTGGCCCAGGGAGTTGCCCCTGCCGCCCGCGGCCTTCGGGGCGGGACTGCTCGGCGCGCTGGCCTCCGGCGACGAGTTCCGCCACCCCGCTCTGGCGGCGGACCGGGGCAGCGTGCCCCGGCGCCTGGGGCTGCTGGGCGCGAAACTCCTCGTCGCCTCGGCCACCGCGCTGGTGCTGGCCGTGCTGACGATCGGGTGCGACGCCGAAGTGCTCTATCTCGTGTACGGCCGGGAACTCGTCGAAGTCCCCGGCGACTGGTTCCCGCTCGGGGTGAGTTGGCTCGGACTTGCGATCGGGTGCGCCTGGACCGGGGTGCTGGCGGCGGGGATCTTCCGGTCCACCACCGCCGGGCTCGCCGTGGTCGTCGCCGTCCCCCTCCTCGTCGTGCCCCTGCTGCGGAAGGCGGTCAGCGGGCCGTCGGCGCGGAGCGCGGCGGGGTTGCCGCTGCGGCTGCGTGAAATGTTCCCGCTCCAGTGGCCCTTCGGGGGTGAGCGTCATCTGGAGGGCGCGTTGCGGATGTTCGCCCAGCCTGTGGGCGGCGCCCTGGCGTTGTCACTGGGGGTGTTGCTTTGCCTGTATCTGTTCACATCCTTGCGGAACAGGGCCCGTTGACGACCGACCGTGACTCGATCGATCCGCCCGTGCCGACAACTCCCCGGAGGGAGCCCACTTCTTTCCGATAAGGCGTCAATTGCGACGGGGTGAGCGATCACCCTTTCGTGTGCTTTTCACCAAACTCCTCAAGGGAGTTGGGAGCCGCGCCGACAAAAGATGCGTGAGTACCCTTGCGCACACCATGATGACCACCGCCCGCTCCGCAGACTCCGGCCTCGCGAACCCGGGCGAAATCGACCGCTACCCCTATGCCGACACACCCGTCGGCGGCCGCGCCGGGGCCCCTGTCTGGGACACCGACCCCGAACTGGGCCGCGCGGGCCGCCGCACCGCGGGCAGCCGTGGGCGCGGGCTGCACGGTCAACTCGTCCAGCAGCTGGGTCAGATGATCGTTTCGGGCGATCTGGGAGCCGACCGCCCCCTGGTTCCCGAGGAGATCGGCCAGCGCTTCGAGGTCTCCCGCACGGTCGTCCGTGAATCGCTCCGTGTCCTGGAGGCCAAGGGGCTGGTCAGTGCCCGCCCGAACGTCGGTACGCGCGTGCGCCCGGTCAGCGACTGGAACCTCCTCGACGCGGACATCATCGAGTGGCGGGCCTTCGGGCCTCAGCGGGACGACCAGCGCCGTGAGCTCTGCGAGCTGCGCTGGACGATCGAGCCGCTGGCCGCCCGTCTCGCCGCCGGGCACGGACGTGAGGACGTTCAGCAGCGTCTGTCCGACATGGTGGAGATCATGGGCCACGCGATGGGGCAGGGGGACGCGCTGACCTTCGCCCGGGCCGACTGCGAGTTCCATTCGCTGCTCATCCAGGTCGCCGGCAACCGCATGCTGGAGCACCTCTCCGGGATCGTGTCCGCCGCGCTGCAGGTCTCGGGTGGGCCGGCCACGGGCTGTGAGCGGCCCAACGAGACGTCGCTCGCGCACCACGGCCAGATCGTCGAGGCCCTCGCCGGCGGTGACGGCGAGGCGGCCGAGGCCGCCATGAGCCAGCTGCTGATGGTCCACCCCGTGGTGCCCGCTCCGCGCGAGCACTGAAACCCCGCGCACCGAACACCCCCGCGCGTCCTTCGCGCGAGCACCGACCGTGTTCCGGAGGCGGCCGGGTCCGACGTGCCACCCCCCTCCTGTGGCAGCGTCCGACCGGCGAGCCGCCTCCTGCAGGACCCCGCGGGATCACCTTTGGTCCCGCGGGGTCCTACAGTGGTGAAGGGGCCGTAAGGTTCGGCACCGTGTCGCTGTCACCCCTGAGTGACCGTTTCTGTCCCGGTCTGATCGATTCTGGGCACTTACGGGGTGTGACTCGGGCCACGCGGATTGGGCGTAACACTCCTGGAAAGAACGCGATGACCTAAGAGGTGGCAGTCGCAGAGGGAATACGGACGCCGTTCACGGCGCTGTGCACCTCCCCGGCCCCCGCCCGCACCGTCGGCCCATCCCCAAGTCGGCGGTCGGCTCCTGTCCGTCGTGGACGGGGCCGGAAGCCGTTATTCAACGTTCCGAGAGGTTGTTCGTGTCGGCCAGCACATCCCGTACGCTCCCGCCGGAGATCGCCGAATCCGTCTCTGTCATGGCGCTCATCGAGCGGGGAAAGGCTGAGGGGCAGATCGCCGGCGATGACGTGCGTCGGGCCTTCGAAGCTGACCAGATTCCGGCCACTCAGTGGAAGAACGTACTGCGCAGCCTCAACCAGATCCTCGAGGAAGAGGGTGTGACGCTGATGGTCAGTGCCGCGGAGCCCAAGCGCACCCGAAAGAGCGTCGCAGCGAAGAGTCCCGCCAAGCGCACCGCCACCAAGACGGTCGCGGCGAAGGCGGCGACCACCCGGAAGACCAGCGCCTCAGCCACACCTGCCGCACCCGCCGCCGACGCCGCCGCCGAGGAGGGGGCGCCCGCCAAGAAGGCGGCTGCCAAGAAGACCACCGCGAAGAAGACGGCCGCCAAGAAGGCCACCGCGAAGAAGACGGCCGCGAAGAAGACCACGGCCAAGAAGGACGACATCGAGGCGACGGACGAAGAGACCGTCGAGGAGACCAAGGCGACGGAGGAGCCGGAGGGCACGGAGAACGCCGGTTTCGTCCTGTCCGACGAGGACGAGGACGACGCGCCCGCCCAGCAGGTCGCCGCCGCCGGTGCCACCGCCGACCCGGTCAAGGACTACCTCAAGCAGATCGGCAAGGTGCCCCTGCTCAACGCCGAGCAGGAGGTCGAACTCGCCAAGCGGATCGAAGCCGGTCTGTTCGCCGAGGACAAGCTGGCCAACTCCGACAAGCTGGCGCCGAAGCTCAAGCGCGAGCTGGAGATCATCGCCGAGGACGGGCGCCGTGCCAAGAACCACCTCCTGGAGGCCAACCTCCGTCTGGTGGTCTCCCTGGCCAAGCGCTACACCGGTCGCGGCATGCTCTTCCTGGACCTCATCCAGGAGGGCAACCTCGGTCTGATCCGCGCGGTGGAGAAGTTCGACTACACCAAGGGCTACAAGTTCTCCACCTACGCCACCTGGTGGATCCGTCAGGCGATCACCCGCGCGATGGCCGACCAGGCCCGCACCATCCGTATCCCGGTGCACATGGTCGAGGTCATCAACAAGCTCGCGCGCGTGCAGCGCCAGATGCTCCAGGACCTGGGCCGTGAGCCCACCCCGGAGGAGCTGGCCAAGGAACTCGACATGACCCCGGAGAAGGTCATCGAGGTCCAGAAGTACGGCCGCGAACCCATCTCCCTGCACACCCCGCTGGGCGAGGACGGCGACAGCGAGTTCGGCGACCTCATCGAGGACTCCGAGGCGGTCGTCCCGGCCGACGCGGTCAGCTTCACGCTTCTGCAGGAGCAACTGCACTCCGTCCTGGACACCCTGTCCGAGCGCGAGGCGGGCGTCGTCTCCATGCGTTTCGGTCTCACCGACGGTCAGCCGAAGACCCTCGACGAGATCGGCAAGGTGTACGGCGTCACGCGCGAGCGCATCCGCCAGATCGAGTCCAAGACCATGTCGAAGCTGCGCCATCCGTCCCGTTCCCAGGTGCTGCGCGACTACCTCGACTAGGCCGCCCGTACGGCCGCCGCGCCGCGGCGGGCAGCCGTACGAGGCCGTTCCCGCCAGGCGTCGAGCCACGTGTCCTCTGAGGCCCGGTCCCGTTCTCGGGACCGGGCCTCAGAGGTGTTCCGCGGGTGCGTGGTGCGACGAGGTGGATCACTCTGGGTGTCCCATCAACGCCCCAGTGTGAGGAGTGCGCATGCGTCGTCGCCTAGCCCGGATTCTGGTCCGGCCACTGGCCCTCGCCGCCGCAGCGACCGCGATACCGCTGGCAGCGGCCGCTCCGGCGGCTCCAGCGGCCCCCGGCGGTGTCGTCGTCGGAGGATTCCCGATCGATGTGTCCGAGAGCCCGTGGACGGTGGCACTGGCCAGTCGTGACCGGTTCGGAGGTACCCGGGCGGGGCAGTTCTGCGGCGGTGTGGCCGTCGGCCGGACCACCGTGCTCACCGCTGCCCACTGCATGGGCAAGGAGACCCTGGGGGCCGCGCCGGACCGGGTGCCCGACCTCAGGGTGATATCGGGCCGTACGGAGTTGCTCTCGGACCGGGGCGAGGAGATAGCCGTCCGGAAGGCCTGGGTGAACCCGGACTACGACCCGGCCAGCAACTCCGGCGACTTCGCCGTACTCACCCTGGCCGCGGCGCTGCCCTCGGAGGCGGTCATCGGCATGGCCGCCGCGGGTGATCCCGGGTACCGGGTCGGCTCGGCCGCGACCGTCTACGGCTGGGGCGACACCACGGGTGCCGGTTCCTTCGCGGGCAGCCTGCACGCGGCACATGTGCGCGTCCTGCGCGACACCCTGTGCGAGGCCGCGTACCCGGGGGGTGACGAAGGCGAGTATCGCGCGGGGACCATGCTGTGCGCCGGTGAGGAGGCCGGCGGGCCGGACGCCTGCCAGGGGGACAGTGGTGGGCCGCTGGTGGCCCGGGGGCGGCTGATCGGCCTGGTGTCCTGGGGGAGCGGCTGCGGCTGGGAGAGTAGTCCGGGGGTCTACACGCGTGTGTCAGAGGTGGTGCGGACCCTCGACCGGACATCCGCGTGATGGTCGTGAACATGACAATCACGGAAGGGCGCCTCAAGGCGCCCGGGAGGCCCTGAGGCAGGCCTCGGAACTCGCGGGGAGCGGTCCTCGGGCGCTTGCCGGGTGCTCCTCGCGGTGTTTCTCGTGATGTTCCTCGCGCACAGGGAGGGCGGCCGCTTCGGCTTCGGGGCGGTCGCCCTCCCTGTCGGCCCGTGAGGGACCGGCCCGTCGTGGTGCGCGAGGTGTCAGCGCTCTTCCTCGGCGGAACTCGCCGAGGGCGAGGTCAGCCGCTCCGTCTCGTCCTGTATCTCGGCGGCGATCTTCTTGAGTTCCGGCTCGAACTTGCGGCCGTGGTGGGCGCAGAAGAGCAGTTCTCCGCCGCTCAGCAGGACGACGCGCAGGTATGCCTGGGCGCCGCAGCGGTCGCAGCGATCGGCGGCCGTCAGCGGGCTCGCGGGGGTCAGAACAGTAGTCACGTCGCCTCTTCTCTAGCTCGACGAGCTGTCGTACCAGGGTCAACATCCAACCAGCCCCAAAACGTTCCCGCTCGTGGCTTCTTCTCGAAAAATTCTTTCCGAGGTGGCTGGGTGCTGCCGGTTGGGGGCGAATGTGCCGTATCGCGTGGCTGTGTCGTCGTACGGATTCGCGTCGGATCGGTGGTGGTCGGCCCTCCCGGCTGGGTTGCCGGTTGTTCTTGAGGACGTGCCCGGAGCCTAAATGGTTCATGCCTGGAAGGGAACGTGATGTGTGCTTCACTCCATCGAGGGATCGAACAGGTATACGACTCTCGACTAGTCTACGTTTCAGACGTGGGTGGCGTGACAACGGCTCTACCAGGCCTCGGTACCCTCTCACCGGTGACAAGTGACGTGCCCTTACCCATGAGGGCCCCATCTGAAATTCAGCGAGGAGCGAACCGCGTGACCGCCGAGACGTCCGTGCCGTCCACAGCGCTGCTGGCAGGAGCAGACCGGGACGGTTCCAACTACACCGCGCGGCACCTGCTCGTCCTCGAGGGGCTCGAGGCCGTGCGGAAACGCCCCGGGATGTACATCGGGTCGACCGACAGCCGCGGTCTGATGCACTGCCTGTGGGAGATCATCGACAACTCGGTGGACGAGGCCCTCGGGGGCCACTGCGACCACATCGAGGTGATCCTCCACGACGACGGTTCGGTGGAGGTCCGGGACAACGGCCGCGGCATCCCGGTCGACGTGGAACCCAAGACAGGCCTCTCCGGTGTCGAGGTCGTCATGACCAAGCTGCACGCCGGCGGCAAGTTCGGCGGCGGCTCGTACGCCGCGTCCGGCGGACTGCACGGCGTCGGCGCGTCCGTCGTCAACGCGCTGTCCGCGCGGCTGGACGTCGAGGTGGACCGCGGCGGGCACACCCACGCGATCAGCTTCCGCCGGGGGGTCCCCGGCGCCTTCGCCGCCGCGGGCCCCGACGCGAAGTTCGAGGCCGGGAGCGGGGTGCGCAAGGCCAAGAAGATCCCGAAGACCCGCAGCGGCACCCGGGTGCGCTACTGGGCCGACCGCCAGATCTTCCTCAAGGACGCCAGGCTCACCCTGGAGACCCTGCACCAGCGTGCCCGCCAGACCGCTTTCCTGGTGCCCGGCCTGACCATCGTCGTCCGCGACGAGTACGGGCTCGGCGACGGCGACAGCAAAGGCGAGGAGTCCTTCCGCTTCGACGGCGGCATCAGCGAGTTCTGCGAGTTCCTGGCCACCGACAAGGCCGTCTGCGACACCCTCCGCTTCACGGGCCAGGGCAGCTTCAAGGAGACGGTCCCGGTTCTGGACGAGCACGGCCAGATGACACCCACCGAGATGACCCGCGAACTCGGTGTCGACGTCGCGATGCGCTGGGGGACCGGCTACGACACGACGCTCCGGTCGTTCGTCAACATCATCGCCACCCCCAAGGGGGGCACCCACGTCGCCGGTTTCGAGCAGGCCGTCGCCAAGACGGTGAACGAGGTGCTGCGCACCAAGAAGCTGCTGCGCGTGGCCGAGGACGACATCGTCAAGGACGACGCCCTGGAGGGCCTCACGGCCGTCGTCACCGTCCGCCTGGCCGAGCCGCAGTTCGAGGGCCAGACCAAGGAGGTCCTCGGCACCTCGGCGGCCCGCCGCATCGTGAACACGGTGATCTCCCGGGAGCTCAAGGCCTTCCTGACCTCCACCAAGCGCGATGACGCCCAGCAGGCCCGGGTCGTCCTGGAGAAGGCCGTCGCGGCGGCCCGTACCCGTATCGCCGCCCGCCAGCACAAGGACGCCCAGCGCCGCAAGACCGCGCTGGAAACCTCCTCCCTGCCCGCCAAGCTGGCCGACTGCCGCAGCGACGACGTCGAGCGCAGTGAGCTGTTCATCGTCGAGGGGGACTCCGCGCTCGGTACGGCCAAGCTCGCCCGGAACTCCGAGTTCCAGGCGCTGCTGCCGATCCGCGGCAAGATCCTCAACGTTCAGAAGTCGTCCGTGACGGACATGCTGAAGAACGCGGAGTGCGGTGCGATCATCCAGGTCATAGGGGCCGGCTCGGGGCGGACCTTCGACATCGACGCGGCCCGCTACGGCAAGATCATCATGATGACCGACGCCGATGTGGACGGCTCCCACATCCGCACCCTGCTCCTGACGCTGTTCCACCGCTACATGCGGCCCATGGTCGAGTCCGGCCGGGTGTTCGCCGCGGTGCCGCCGCTGCACCGCATCGAACTCGTCCAGCCCAAGAAGGGGCAGGAGAAGTACGTCTACACGTACTCGGACCGCGAACTGCGCGACAAGCTGATGGACTTCCAGACCAAGGGCATCCGCTACAAGGACTCGATCCAGCGCTACAAGGGCCTCGGCGAGATGGACGCCGACCAGCTGGCCGAGACCACCATGGACCCGCGTCACCGCACCCTGCGCCGGATCAACCTCACCGATCTGGACTCCGCCGAGCATGTCTTCGATCTGCTCATGGGCAACGACGTCGCTCCGCGCAAGGAGTTCATCTCCAACTCGGCGGCGACGCTCGACCGGTCGCGCATCGACGCGTAGCGGGCCCGCCGTCACCTGATGGGGTGAAGTGGAACGGGAAGAAGAGTCAGGGATCTTCCCGTTCTGTCCATCCTTGGGCATGCAGCAAAGCAATGATCGTCCCCACCCGGGTGGAGGCGGTCCCGCAGACGTGGGTCACGACGATCCCTGGTACGACGCCCTCGCCTCGGGCTGGGGTGAGTCGACCGGCACCGGAGCGCCGCCGGCGGTGCACCCGGCGCCTCCGTCGGTGAGGCCGGCGGCGGAACCGGCGGCACGTCGGCCGGAGGGGGCCGCGGACACGGCCGACGTGTACCTCCAGGTGCAGCGCAGCGCGGCGTTCCAGGAAGTGCGCAGCCGCTACCGGAGGTTCGTGGTCCCGGCGGTCGTCGTCTTCTGCGCCTGGTACGTGGCGTACGTCGTCGCCGCCACGGCCGCGCCGGACCTCATGGCCCGACCGGTGGCCGGCGCCGTGAACGTGGGACTGCTCGCCGGGCTCGGCCAGTTCCTGACCACCTTCCTGCTCACCTGGGCCTACACCCGGCACGCACGGCTGCGCAGGGACCGGGCCGCGCTGGAACTCCGCTGGGAGACCCAGGAGTTGGCGCGGGAGCGGGGCGGTGTCTCGTGACGGAGGATCACCAGACGCTGGCGCTGCTGCTGTTCAGCGCGTTCGTCGCGGTCACGCTGGGGATCACCACCTGGGTGAGCCGCAGACGGCAGGGATCGGCCGAGGAGTTCTACGCCGGTGGCCGGCTCTTCTCGCCGATGGAGAATGGTTTTGCCATCGCGGGCGACTACATGTCGGCCGCTTCCTTCCTCGGCATCTCCGGGCTGATCGCGCTCTTCGGCTACGACGGGATGCTGTACTCGGTGGGCTTCCTGGTGGCCTGGCTCGTGGTCCTGTTCCTGGTCGCGGAACTGGTGCGCAACTGCGGGCGGTTCACCCTCGCCGACGTGGTGGCGGCCCGGATGCGGGAACGGCCCGTGCGGATCGCCGCGGGAACCTCGTCGGTCACCGTGTCCGTTCTGTACCTGGTGGCGCAGATGGTGGGCGCGGGCAGCCTGGTCGCGCTGCTGCTCGGCGGCCGGAGCGAGGCGGCGCAGGCCTGGACCGTCGTCGGGGTCGGCGCGCTGATGGTGGTCTACGTCTCGTTGGGAGGGATGCGGGCCACCACCTGGATCCAGATCGTCAAGGCGGTCCTGCTGCTCGGCGGCACCATCGCGCTGACCGTCCTCGTCCTGCTCCGGTTCCACGGCGACTTCAACCGCCTGCTGCTCACGGCGGCCGAGCGCAGCGGTCACGGGGAGGCGTTCCTGGCCCCCGGACTCGCCTACGGCGGGGACTGGACCTCCCGGTTCGACTTCGTCAGTCTGGGGCTCGCCCTGGTGCTGGGCACGGCGGGGCTGCCGCACATCCTGTCCCGCTTCTACACCGTCCCGACCGCGCGGGCGGCCCGGCGGTCGGTCGTCTGGTCGATCGGGCTCATCGGCGGGTTCTACCTGATGACGATCGTCCTCGGGTTCGGCGCGGCCGCCGTCGTCGGACCGGAGGCCGTGCGCGGGTCCAACGCGGCCGGGAACACGGCAGTCCCCCTGCTGGCGCTCGACCTCGGCGGCGGCGCCGACTCCACCGGTGGAACAGTTCTGTTCGCGATCGTCGCAGCGGTCGCCTTCGCCACGATCCTCGCCGTCGTCGCCGGGATCACGCTCGCCTCCTCGGCGTCCGTCGCCCACGACCTGTACGCGTCCGGGCGCCGCCGCGGGAAGCCGCACAGCGAGGTGACCGTGGCCCGGGTGGCCGCCGTCGGCATCGGCGTGCTCGCGATCGCGCTCGGACTGCTGGCCCGCGACCTCAACGTCGCCTTCCTCGTCGGGCTGGCCTTCGCCGTGGCCGCCTCCGCCAACCTGCCCGTGCTGCTCTACTCCCTGTTCTGGCGGGGGTTCACCACCAGTGGCGCCGTGTGGGCCGTCTACGGCGGCCTGATCCCGGCCGTGGTGCTGGTGCTGCTGTCCCCGGTGGTCTCCGGCAGCCCCGACTCCCTGTTCCCCGGCGTCGACTTCCAGCTCTTCCCGCTCCAGAACCCCGGCCTGATCTCCATCCCGCTGGGCTTCCTGGCGGGCTGGCTCGGCACGGTCACCTCGGCCGAGGCCCCCGACGAGGCCAAGCACGCGGAGACCGAGGTGCGGTCGCTGACCGGCGCGGGGGCGGTGTGACGCCCGGACCCCGGGGCCTCCCGCGTCCTCAGGCGCGGCCCGCCCACACGTAACGGTGCTCCGGGCGGCCCGCGTCGCCGTACTTGAGGGTCAGCGTGGCCCGTCCCGTGCGCTCCAGGAGCTTGAGATAGCGCTGCGCCGTCTGGCGGCTGACCCCTGTGCGGTCGGCGAGCTCCTGGGCCGACAGCGGGCCGCCGGCGTTCATCAGGCTCCGGCGTACCAGCTCCGCGGTGGTGGGGGAGTGCCCCTTGGGCAGAGCGGGCTCCGCCGCCGACGCCGACAGGGCGCCGAAGATGCGGTCCACCTCGGCCTGTTCCGCCTCGCCGCCGCCGTCCAGGGTGCGGCGCAGTTCCGCGTAGGCCTCCAGCTTGGCGCGCAGTCCGGTGAAGGCGAACGGCTTGACCAGGTACTGCAGTACGCCCTGCCGCATCGCCGCCTGCACGGTGGCGACGTCCCGCGCCGCCGTCACCATGATCACATCGGTCTGGTGGCCGCGCCCGCGCATCTCCCGGACGACCTCGAGGCCCGTCCGGTCGGGCAGACAGTGGTCCAGGAGCACCAGATCCAGCCGCGGGAGCGTCTCCAGCAGGGTGAGCGCCGCGGCCGCACTGTGCGCCTGGCCGGCCACGTGGAAGCCGGGCACCTTCTCGACGTAGGCGGCGTGGACGTGTGCGACCCGGACGTCGTCGTCCACGACCAGGACCTCGATCATCAGGGCTCCTCCTCGGTGGCCTGCGGGACGGACAGGGGCACGGACAAGGGCACGGACACGAGGCCGGACGCCCCGGTGAGGGCGGCCGGCGGACCGGGCTCGGTCAGTGCCTCGGGCAGGATCACGGTGAACTCCGCGCCCCCGCCGTCCGCCTCGTCCACGGTCGCGGCGCCACCCTGGCGTTCGGCGAGCCGGCGGACGAGGGAGAGCCCGATGCCCCGGTCGCGGTGGTCCGGCGGCTTCTTGGTGGACCAGCCCTCAGTGAAGATCAACTCGCGTTGCTCCGCGGGAATTCCGGGCCCGGTGTCGCGTACACCGAGCACCGCCGTACGCCCCTCGGCGCGCAGTTCGACCTCCACGCGCGCGTGCGGTGTGCCCGCGACGGCGTCGAGCGCGTTGTCCACCAGGTTCCCGACGACGGTGACCAGGCCCCCGGGGTCGATCAGCCGGTCCGGCAGCCGTGTCCGGTCCGTGATCCACAGGGCCACGCCCCGCTCGGCCGCGACCGTCGCCTTGCCCACCAGCAGGGCGGCGAGCAGCGGGTCGCGGATTTTCTCGGTGATCTGCTCCGCCGTCACCCGGTGATCGCCGACGACCTCGCCGACGAACTCCACGGCGTCGTCGTACATCTCGAGTTCGAGCAGCCCGAGCAGGGTGTGCATGCGGTTGGCGTGCTCGTGGTCCTGGGCGCGCAGCGCGTCGATCAGCCCGCGCGTGGAGTCCAGTTCCCGACCGAGCCGGTCCAGCTCCGTCCGGTCGCGGAGGGTGGCCACGGCGCCGCCGTCGCCGGTCGGCATGCGGTTGGCGACCAGGACGCGCTGCCCGCGGACGGTGAGCAGGTCGGCGCCGGTCACCCGGCCGGCCAGCACGTCGGCCGTCCGGCCCGTGCCGAGCGCCTCGTCGGGGAAGCGGCCCACGGCCTCGTCACCGAGGTCCAGCAGGCGCCGGGCCTCGTCGTTGAGGAGGCGGACCCGGCCGGTGCGGTCGAGGGCGACGACGCCCTCCCGGATGCCGTGCAGCATCGCCTCGCGCTCCGCGAGCAGCGCCGCGATGTCGGAGAAGGCCAGGTCCCTGGTCTGCCGCTGCACCCGCCGGGAGACGAGCCAGGCCGCGAGCGCGCCCACCGCCAGCGCCCCGCCCGCGTACGCGAAGAGCCCCGGGATCGCGTGGATCAGCCGGGCCCGGACACTGTCGTAGGCGATGCCGACCGAGACCGCCCCGATGATCTCGCCGTCGCCGTCGCGCAGCGGGACCTTGCCGCGTGCGGAGCGCCCCAGCGTGCCGTCGTCGATCTCCATGACCTCGTGCCCCGCCAGGGCCTCGCCGGGATCGGTCGAGACCGGATCGCCGATCCTGCGGGGGTCGGTGTGCGACCAGCGCACGCCCCGGCGGTCCAGCACCACCACGTACTCGGCGCCGGTGGCCTTCCGGATCCGTTCCGCCTCCCGCTGCACCGGTCCGTCCGGCGTGGGCGACGTGCTCCGCAGGTCCCGCGCGATCTGTGACTGCTGGGCGGTGGTCTGGGCGATGGCGAGCGCGCGGCGCATCGCCTGGTCGTCCAGCTGGGCACCGAGCGGCGCGAGGAACAGCCCGGTCGCGAGCACCGCGACTCCCGCGGCGATCGACAGCTGCATCATCAGGACCTGCGAGAAGACCCGCCGCGGCAGACCGAGGCGCAGGTGGCGGGTGAGGGGGGTGGCGCGCATGTCCATGACGGTACGTGGGCGGGCACCGGGGGCTGCGGCGGATGTGGCACGGATCGGCTCGCACCTGCGGGGAGGGGGCGCTGTCCGTGGGAGGAGGGCCGCCGGGCCTGCGGGGAGGGCCGCTGTCCGTGGACGATCGCGTGCGGCCGGTCAGCTCGCGAGTGCCCTCACGGTCACCTCGCGCACCGCCACCACGTCCATCCGCGCGGGTGAGCCCAGCACCGACGTCCCGCAGCTCTCCGCGCGGGGCGGCAGGGACGCGCCCTGCGCCACCTCCACCCGCCACCGACGCCCGTCGGCGTGTGCGACGAGCACCTGCCAGCGCGGTGCCGCGCCGTCCGTCCGTACGACGGTCAGCGCCTCGGCGGCGTACTCGCCCGCCTCGGTCCGCACGGCCAGCTCGGCCGCCTGGCCGGGGCGCTCCCAGGCGGAGCTCCCGCGGCACCCCGCCACGAGGATCCGGCCCTCCCGCACGCCGTGCAGCGCCTCCTTGACGGTGTGCGTCCCGGCCCTGCCGTACGCGTAGCCGTGGGGCAGCACGAGCACCGTCGGCGCGAACCGGTGCCCGCCCAGATGGGTGACCTCCCAGACGCCCTGGACCCCGGAGGCGGTGAGTTCGGCCGCCAGGGGGCGCCCGAGGAGTGCGCAGCAGCGATCGCGTTTGCCGTTGGTGCAGACGAGGGCGAGCGGGTCCCCGCCGTGCGGCCGTCCGCCGAGCGTCCCGTCGAAGGTGTCGCTCCGCCCCCTGCCGAGAGCGGAGAAGTCGAGGTCGAGCAGTCGCTCGGGGTCCGTGGTCGCGGCGGTGTGCAGCCACGTGTTTCCCGGAACGGTGTGGGCCGCGTACACCCGGCGGGTGGCGGGCCTCCGGGGGTCCGCGTGCCGTCCCGGGCGCCGGATGAGGGCGATCCGCACTCCGGTGCCCTTCGTGGCGGCCTCCAGGGCGCGGCCCAGAGCGGGGTCGAGGTGGCTCGACGTGAGCGCCTTGGCGCCCCAGGGGCCGGGCTGCTCCAGCAGGAGCCAGGTCCTCGCGGTGGCAGCGGTCCCCGCGACGGGCTCGTCGAGCTCGCGGGACACGGTTGAGCACGTACTCACAGAGGTGAGCCTAACCTGAGTTGTTCCGAGGCGGTCTTCCGGCTCACGGGTACCCCGCTCCGGCGGTGGCAGAGCATGACCCGGTCGGCGCGCATATCCTGGCGGGTCAGTCGGTTCGCGGACACACGCCGAGGCGTGAGCCGGTGGACGCGAGGGTGTGAGAGGGGTCGCGGAGTGGAGCGCAGCAGCGGTCGGCAGATTCCGGTCGTCGTCCTGGCCGGGTTTCTCGGATCAGGAAAGACCACCCTGCTCAACCACCTCCTCCACCACAGCGGCGGCAGCCGTATCGGGGCCGTCGTCAACGACTTCGGCGCCATCGAGATCGACGCCATGGCCGTGGCCGGCGCGCTCGGCGACTCGACCCTCTCGCTCGGGAACGGGTGTCTGTGCTGCGCCGTCGACGGCAGCGAGCTGGACGTGTATCTCGAGCGGCTGGCACGGCCGTCCGCCGGGATCGACGTCATCGTCATCGAGGCCAGCGGTCTCGCCGAGCCGCAGGAGATCGTACGGATGGTGCTCGCCAGCGAGCACCCCGACATCGTGTACGGCGGGCTCGTCGAGGTCGTGGACGCCGCCGAGTTCGCGCGGACACGCGCCGGGCACCCCGAGATCGACCGGCATCTCGGCCTGGCCGATCTGGTCGTCGTGAACAAAATCGACCGGGCGGCGGACGCGGAGCGCGTGCTCGACGTCGTGCGGTCGCTCGTCGACCGCGCCGCCGTCGTTCCCGCCACGCACGGCCGTGTCGATCCGGAGTTCCTCTTCGACTGCCGGCCCGGTGAGGAACGCGTCGGGCAGCTCTCCTTCGACGACCTGCCCCGGCACGGCCCCACCGACGCCGGCGCCAACGCCGACGAGCACACGGGGCACCTGCACGCCGCGTACGACAGCCTGTCCTTCGCCTCCGCCGCACCCCTCGACCCCCGGCGGCTGATCCGGTTCCTCGACAGCCGGCCGGAAGGGCTCTACCGGATCAAGGGGTACATCGACTTCGGGCCGTACGACACCGGGAACCGGTACGCCGTGCATGCCGTCGGCCGGTTCCTGCGGTTCTCCCCGGAAGCCTGGCCGGCCGGCGCGGAGCGGCTGACGCAGCTGGTGCTCATCGGGACCGGCATCGACGCCGCCACGCTCCGCAAGGAGCTGGAGGCCTGCGTCGCCGACGCCCCGCACCCCGACGCCCCGCACCCCGACGAGCAGGGCATGTGGGGCGTTCTGCGCTATGTGCAGGAGCCCGACGACCAGCGGGGTTAGGGCACCCCGCCGGTGCGGGGCGGCGGGGTCAGGACGGTCCCGCCACCACCGCCACCGTCTTCGGCAGGGGCACCCCCGAGCCGTCGCGGCGCGGGTCGGGTTCCGGCAGGTCGACCGGAGCGCCGTTCTTCTGTGAAGCGCGGGCCGGAACGGGACCGGCCCAGGCCAGGGACAGGCAGTCCTCGCCCTTGAGGAACCGCTGGCAGCGCACCCCGCCGGTGGCCCGGCCCTTGCGCGGATACTGGTCGAACGGGGTCAGCTTGGCCGTCGTCTGGACGGAGTCGTCCAGCGTGCCGCGTGAGCCCGCGACCGTGAACACCATCGCGTCCACCGCCGGATCGACCGCCGTGAAGACGATGACCTTCGCACCCTCCGCGAGCTTGATGCCCGCGACACCGCCGGCGGGACGGCCCTGCGGACGGACCTGCGAGGCCTGGTAACGCAGCAGTTGCGCGTCGTCCGTGATGAAGACCAGGTCCTCCTCACCCGTGCGCAGTTCGACGGCACCGACGATCCGGTCGCCCTCCTTGAGCGTGATGACCTCCAGCTCCTCCTTGTTGGAGGGGTAGTCGGGCACGACGCGCTTGACGACGCCCTGTTCCGTACCGAGAGCGAGGCCCGGCGACGACTCGTCGAGCGTCGTCAGACAGATCACCCGCTCACCGTCCTCCAGGGAGACCAACTCCGGGATCGGCACTCCGCCCGAGAGGTTCGGGGTCGGCATCGCCTCCGGCAGCTGCGGGAGGTCGACGACGTTCACCCGCAGCAGACGCCCCGTCGAGGTGACCACGCCCACCTCGCCCCGGGCGGTGGCCGGCACCGCCGAGACGATCATGTCGTGCTTGACCCGCTTGGCGTGCGCGCCCTTGGGGAACGGCTTCGCGTCCGCGGTACGGGCGATCAGGCCCGTGTCGGACAGCAGCACCCGGCACGGGTCGTCCGCCACCTGAAGCGGCACGGCGGCGACCGGCATGGCGGACCCGTCCAGCAGGACCGTACGGCGGTCGTTACCGAACTTCTTGGCCACCGCGGCCAGTTCGGACGAGACCAGCTTGCGCAGCTCCGCGTCCGACTCCAGGATGCGGGTCAGTTCCTCGATCTCCGTGGTCAACCGCTCCTGCTCCGCCTCCAGTTCGATGCGGTCGAACTTGGTGAGGCGGCGCAGGGGGGTGTCCAGGATGTACTGCGTCTGGACGTCGCTCAGGGAGAAGCGTTCCATCAGACGCTGCTTCGCCTGCGCGGAGTTCTCGCTGGAGCGGATGAGGCGGATGACCTCGTCGATGTCCACCAGGGCGGTGAGCAGGCCCTCGACCAGGTGCAGACGGTCGCGCCGCTTGCCGCGGCGGAACTCCGAGCGGCGGCGTACGACCTCGAAACGGTGGTCGAGATAGACCTCGAGCAGTTCCTTGAGGCCCAGGGTGAGCGGCTGGCCGTCCACCAGGGCCACGTTGTTGATGCCGAAGGACTCCTCCATGGGCGTCAGCTTGTACAGCTGCTCCAGGACCGCCTCCGGCACGAAGCCGTTCTTGATCTCGACGACCAGGCGCAGACCGTGCGCCCGGTCGGTGAGGTCCTTGACGTCGGCGATGCCCAGGAGCTTCTTCGAGCCGACCAGGTCCTTGATCTTGGAAATCACCTTCTCCGGGCCGACCGTGAACGGCAGCTCGGTGATGACCAGGCCCTTCCTGCGGGCCGTCACGTCCTCCACGGTGACCGTCGCGCGGATCTTGAAGGTGCCGCGGCCCTTCTCGTACGCGTCCCGGATGCCCGGGAGGCCGACGATCCTGCCGCCCGTCGGCAGGTCGGGGCCCGGTACGTGGCGCATCAGGGCGTCGAGATCGGCGTTCGGATACCGGATCAGGTGCCGGGCGGCCGCGATCACCTCGCGGAGGTTGTGCGGCGGCATGTTGGTGGCCATGCCGACCGCGATGCCCGACGCCCCGTTCACCAGGAGGTTCGGGAACGCGGCGGGCAGGGTCACCGGCTCCTGCTCCTGGCCGTCGTAGTTGGGCGCGAAGTCGACCGTGTCCTCGTCGATGGACTCGGTCATCAGGCTCGTGGCCTCGGTCATCCGGCTCTCGGTGTACCGCATGGCGGCCGGCGGGTCGTCGTTGCCCAGGGAGCCGAAGTTGCCGTGGCCGTCGACCAGCGGGACCCGCATGGAGAAGGGCTGCGCCATGCGCACCAGGGCGTCGTAGATCGACGCGTCACCGTGCGGGTGCAGCTTGCCCATGACCTCGCCGACCACGCGCGCGCACTTCACATAGCCGCGGTCGGGGCGCAGGCCCATCTCGTTCATCTGGTAGACGATGCGGCGGTGCACCGGCTTCATGCCGTCGCGCGCGTCCGGCAGGGCGCGGGAGTAGATGACCGAGTACGCGTACTCGAGAAAGGAGCCCTGCATCTCGTCGACGACGTCGATGTCGAGGATCCGCTCCTCGTACGAGTCGTCGGGCGGCGGGGTCTTCGTGCTGCGGCGGGCCATCGCTGCCGGCTCCTTGCTGAGGCGTGGGACGGTATCTGACGCGGACCATTGTGGACCGCCGCACCGACAACCGGGGACCAGGACCCCGCCGCGGCCCTCCGTCGGGAGCCGCGGCCGGTGGCGCGAGCAGAGTACGCGCACGCACTGTCGGCGCCGCGAGCGGGCCGACGAAGGGGCCGACGAAGGGGCCGGTGAAGGAGGCAGCGAAGGGACGGCGAAGGGGCGGCGCCGGGAAGATCCCACACACCACACGGACCACGTCCGCATCCTCCCGCCCCACCCGGAACCCAGGGTTCTCGCTCTGGGCGAACCGGTCCCCGTCCGGGAACTCCGTCGGTGGCCCGAACGCTTGCATACAGTGGCAGGACCGGCACAAACGGCGGATGCGACGACCGCCTCCGCGATCGAAGGGACATACATGCCCATGGGTCACACGGCCACAGCCCAGGCAGGCTCCGGCGGCCTGACAGCGACCGAGCACCGTTTGGCCAACGGCCTGCGCGTGGTGCTCTCCGAGGACCATCTGACCCCTGTCGCGGCGGTGTGCCTCTGGTACGACGTCGGTTCGCGCCACGAGGTCAAGGGGCGCACCGGCCTGGCTCACCTTTTCGAGCACCTGATGTTCCAGGGCTCCGGGCAGGTGAAGGGCAACGGCCACTTCGAGCTGGTCCAGGGCGCCGGAGGCTCGCTCAACGGCACCACCAGCTTCGAGCGGACCAACTACTTCGAGACCATGCCGACCCACCAGCTGGAGCTCGCCCTCTGGCTGGAAGCCGACCGCATGGGCTCCCTGCTGGCCGCCCTGGACGAGGAGTCCATGGAGAACCAGCGGGACGTCGTCAAGAACGAACGCCGCCAGCGCTACGACAACGTCCCCTACGGCACGGCCTTCGAGAAGCTGACCGCCCTCGCCTTCCCCGACGGCCACCCGTACCACCACACGCCCATCGGCTCGATGGCGGACCTGGACGCGGCCACCCTGGAGGACGCCCGCGCCTTCTTCCGCACGTACTACGCGCCGAACAACGCCGTGCTCTCCGTCGTCGGCGACATCGACCCGGAGCAGACGCTCGCCTGGATCGAGAAGTACTTCGGCTCCATCCCCTCCCACGACGGCAAGCCCGAGCCCCGCGACGGCTCGCTGCCCGAGACCATCGGCGAGGAGCTGCGTGAGCTCGTCGAGGAGGAGGTCCCCGCGCGTGCGCTGATGGCCGCCTACCGGCTGCCCGAGGACGGCACGCGCGCGAGCGACGCCGCGGACCTGGCGCTCACCGTCCTCGGCGGCGGCGAGTCCTCCCGGCTCTACAACCGGCTGGTGCGCCGGGACCGCACGGCCGTGGCGGCCGGATTCGGCCTGCTCCGGCTGGCCGGGGCGCCCTCCCTGGGCTGGCTGGACGTGAAGGCGTCCGGCGATGTGGAGGTGCCGGTCATCGAGGCGGCGATCGACGAGGAACTCACCCGGTTCGCCGAGGAGGGCCCCACGGCCGAGGAGATGGAGCGCGCCCAGGCCCAGTTGGAGCGCGAGTGGCTGGACCGGCTCAGCACCGTCGCCGGCCGGGCCGACGAACTGTGCCGGTACGCCGTCCTGTTCGGTGACCCGCAGCTCGCCCTCACCGCCGTCGGGCGCATCCTCGACGTGACCGCCGAGGACGTCCGTGAGGTCGCCGAGGCCCGTCTGCGCCCGGACAACCGCGCGGTGCTCGTCTACGAGCCCGTCGCCCCCGAGGCCGGGGAGTCCGAAGAAGCAGTGGCCGCCGGCGCCGAAGAAGCCGCGGCCGCCGGCACCGACGAGAACGAGGAGACGGCGAAGTGACCGAGCTTGCCACGATGGACTTCCACCCCCAGCCGCAGGCGGGCGAGGCCAAGCCCTGGGCCTTCCCGGCCCCCGAGCGCACCACGCTCGGCAACGGTCTGACCGTCCTGCGCTGCCACCGTCCCGGCCAGCAGATCGTCGCGGTCGAGGTACTGCTCGACGCGCCCCTGGAGGCCGAGCCCGACGGTCTCGACGGGGTCGCCACGATCATGGCGAGGGCGTTCTCCGAGGGCACCGACAAGCACTCCGCCGAGGAGTTCGCCGCCGAACTGGAGCGCTGCGGCGCCACCCTGGACGCCTACGCCGACCACCCCGGCGTGCGCCTGAGCCTCGAGGTGCCGGCCTCCCGGCTCGCCAAGGGGCTCGGGCTGCTCGCCGACGCCCTCAGGGCGCCCGCGTTCGCGGACAGCGAGGTCGAACGCCTCGTCCGCAACCGGCTCGACGAGATCCCGCACGAGCTGGCCAACCCCTCCCGCCGCGCCGCCAAGGAACTCTCCAAGGAGCTGTTCCCGGCGACCGCGCGGATGTCCCGCCCGCGGCAGGGCACCGAGGAGACGGTGGCCGGCATCGACTCGTCGGCCGTACGCGCCTTCCACGAGAAGCACGTCCGCCCCGCGACCGCCACCGCGGTGGTCGTCGGTGACCTCACCGGCATCGACCTGGACGAACTGCTCGGTGACACCCTCGGCTCCTGGACCGGATCGGCCGCCGAGGCGCGGCCCGTTCCGCCGATCGTCGCCGACGACACCGGCCGGGTCGTGATCGTGGACCGCCCCGGCGCCGTGCAGACGCAGCTGCTGATCGGCCGGGTCGGCGCGGACCGGCACGACCGCGTGTGGCCCGCGCAGGTGCTCGGCACCTACTGCCTCGGCGGCACCCTCACCTCCCGCCTGGACCGCGTCCTGCGCGAGGAGAAGGGCTACACCTACGGCGTACGGTCGTTCGGCCAGGTCCTGAGGTCCGCGCCCCCTTCCTCCTCCGGAGGGGCCACGGGCGCTGCCATGCTCGCCATCAGCGGCTCCGTCGACACCCCGAACACCGGACCCGCGCTCGAGGACCTGTGGACGGTGCTGCGCACGCTCGCCGCGGAGGGCCTCACCGACGCCGAGCGTGACGTCGCCGTGCAGAACCTGGTGGGGGTCGCGCCGCTCAAGTACGAGACCGCCTCGGCCGTCGCCGGCACCCTGGCCGACCAGGTGGAGCAGCACCTGGCCGACGACTACCAGGCCGAGTTGTACCGCCGGCTCGCCACCACCGGCACCGTGGAGGCCACCGCGGCCGTGGTGAACGCCTTCCCGGTGGACCGTCTGGTGACCGTCCTGGTCGGCGACGCGGCGCAGATCAAGGCGCCCGTCGAGGCGCTCGGCATCGGCGCGGTCACGGTCGTGCCCGCCGAGTAGCCGGCGCACGCAGGCGCAGCGCACGCGCGGACGGGCCCTGGTGGCGCGAAAGTCACCAGGGCCCGCCTGTGCCCGAATTGGGGTGGAGTAGTCCTGTCTGCCCTGTGGGATGCGCTACAAAAGTCGGGATCCGTTTGGGAATCGAAAGACGCCCCGCCTAGCGTCGTCCGGGCTGTTCGTCGGGCAGTGCGCCGCACCCGCGGCACCGGACAGCCATCGCCGAGTCCCCGCACGGCGCGAGCCAGGGGAGCCGTGGACCGGATCACGCAGTCCCTGAGGTGAATCGGACGCCCGCGCCCGGCGCGAGGGGACCCGTGGGAGACCTTCCTGCTCCGGACCTTCCCCCAGGGCCTGAACGGCCTGGGGAGACCCCCACGCCGACCCGGTAGGCGAGAGGGAAGGAAAGGACCACCCCCTGCATGGCGTTCACCCGCGTCACCGGGAAGCACCGTCGTCCCGGCCGCATGCACCGCGGCACCGCCAGGGCGGCGGGCGTCGCGGCCCTCACCACCACCGGCGTGGTCGGCTCCCTCGCACCCTCGGCGCTCGCCGCCGGACCCGCCGCGCAGCAGACCGGTCTGACCCCCGTCGTCGCCCTGGGTGACGAAGCCGCCGCCCAGGTCGAGGCCCAGGCGGCCGCTCAGCACGAGGCCGCACGGGAAGCGGCCCGGGCCGCCGCGCGCGAGGCCGCGGAGGAGGCCGCACGGGAGAGGGCGGCCGAGGCGGCCCGCGAGGCCGAGGAGCGTGCCGCGCGGGAGGCCGAGCGCAAGCGCCTCAACACCTTCGTGTCCCCGATCGCGGGTTCCTACGTCTCGACCGGTTACCTGTCCGGCGGCGCCGTCTGGTCCTCCGGCAGTCACACCGGGGTCGACTTCCACGCCGCGAGCGGCACCCCCGTGCTCTCGGTCGGCCTGGGCACCGTCGTGGAGGCCGGCTGGGGCGGCGCCTACGGCAACCAGGTCGTCATCAAGATGCACGACGGCACCTACACCCAGTACGGCCACCTGTCGGCCGTCGTCGTCTCGGTGGGACAGCAGGTCACCCCGGGACAGCGGATCGGCGTCTCCGGCGCCACCGGCAACGTCACCGGCGCGCATCTGCACTTCGAGGTCCGTACGACCGCCGAGTACGGCTCCGACATCGACCCGGTCGCCTACCTCCGCGCGCACGGCGTGAACCTCTGAGCCGAACGGAGAACGGAGCCGCGCCGCCCGGAAGGGCGGCGCGGCTCCACTCGCCGACGGAGGATCCGGAAGATCCGGAGAACCTGTCAGACGGTCTCGGGGAGCTCCTCGAGACCCTCGGAGACCAGCTTCGCCAGACGGTCCAGGGCGGCGTCTGCGCCCTCGGCGTCGGAGGCGAGGACGATCTCCTCGCCGCCCTGGGCGCCCAGGCCCAGAACGGCCAGCATGGAGGCCGCGTTGACGGGGTTGCCGTCAGCCTTGGCGATCGTCACCGGGACGCCTGCGGCCGTGGCGGCTCGGACGAAGATGGAGGCGGGACGGGCGTGGAGGCCCTCGGCCCAGCCGACGTTGACGCGGCGCTCAGCCATGTGTTGCTGCCCTTCGGTGTTCAGGTTGTCTAGACCAGTTTCCCATATCGGGAACCACACCGGGAGCGGAACCCGTTCCCGCTCCCGGCGACACCGGACCGCGGCCTCGGTCCGGCTCGTGCCCCCACAGACTGCCTCGCGCTGTCGTCGTACGCGAGCCGTACTCTGGGGCCCATGCAGATCTCGTCGGACCGGCACGAGTACCCCGCCCACTGGGAGGCCGACGTGGTGCTGCGCGACGGCGGCACCGCGCGCGTGCGGCCCATCACCGTCGATGACGCCGAGCGCCTGGTCAGCTTCTACGAGCAGGTGTCGGACGAGTCGAAGTACTACCGCTTCTTCGCGCCCTACCCTCGCCTGTCCGCCAAGGACGTGCACCGGTTCACACACCACGACTTCGTGGACCGGGTGGGACTCGCGGCCACGGTGGGCGGCGAGTTCATCGCCACCGTACGCTACGACCGGATCGGCCCCGACGGGACACCCGCCTCCTCCCACCCGTCGCCCGCCGGAGAGCCCGCCCCTCCGGTCTCCGACGAGGCCGAGGTCGCCTTCCTGGTGCAGGACGCCCACCAGGGCCGGGGCATCGCCTCCGCCCTCCTCGAGCACATCGCCGCCGTCGCGCGCGAGCGCGGCATCCGCCGGTTCGCCGCCGAGGTGCTGCCGGCCAACAGCAAGATGATCAAGGTGTTCACGGACGCCGGGTACACCCAGAAGCGCAGCTTCGAGGACGGCGTCGTCCGCCTGGAGTTCGACCTCGAACCCACCGACCGTTCGCTGGCCGTGCAGCAGGCGCGCGAGCAGCGTGCCGAGGCCCGTTCCGTGCGGCGCCTGCTCACCCCCGGCTCGGTCGCGGTCATAGGCGCCGGCCGCAGGCCCGGCAGCGTGGGCCGCAGCCTCCTCGACAACATCCGGGACGGCGGATTCACCGGCCGCCTGTACGCCGTGAACAAGGCCTTCCCCCCGGAGCTGAAGGAACTCGCCGGCAGCGACGGGGACGACGGGGGCGACGGGGTGCCCGCCCACCGTTCGGTGCGTGACATCGACGGGCAGGTCGACCTCGCCGTCGTCGCGGTACCCGCCGAGCAGGTCCCCGAGGTCGTCGCCGAGTGCGGCGAGCACGGGGTGCGGGGGCTCGTCGTGACGTCCGCCGGATACGCCGAGGCGGGACCCGAGGGCCGCGAGCGCCAGCGCGCCCTCGTCCGGCAGGCGCGTACGTACGGCATGCGGATCATCGGGCCGAACGCGTTCGGTGTCATCAACACCTCCCCGGACGTGCGGCTGAACGCCTCGCTCGCGCCCGAGATGCCGCGCCCCGGCCGCATCGGCCTGTTCGCCCAGTCCGGAGCCATCGGCATCGCCCTGCTGTCGCGGCTGCACCGGCGCGGCGGAGGCGTCACCGGCGTCACGGGCGTGTCCACCTTCGTCTCGTCCGGCAACCGCGCCGACGTCTCCGGCAACGACGTCATGCAGTACTGGTACGACGACCCGGACACCGATGTCGCCCTGATGTACCTGGAGTCCATCGGCAACCCCCGCAAGTT
Source organism: Streptomyces cathayae (assembly GCF_029760955.1). Lineage (GTDB taxonomy): Bacteria > Actinomycetota > Actinomycetes > Streptomycetales > Streptomycetaceae > Streptomyces > Streptomyces cathayae. Next base: position 2,091,221 of record NZ_CP121682.1, on the reverse strand, counting down.
CACCCGCCTCGCCCGCCGGACCGCGGCGGTGAAGCCACTCGTCGTGGTCCAGGGAGCCCGCCACGGCGCCGGGCCCCGCGGGCACGCCGTGCGGGCGACGCGACTGCCGCACGAGACCGTCTCCGCGCTGCTGCGACAGGCCGGGGTGACCCGGGTGGACACCATCACGGAACTGGTCGACGCGGGCCTGCTGCTCGCCCGCCAGCCGCTGCCGTCCGGGCCCCGGGTGGCGATCCTGGGCAACTCCGAGTCCCTGGGGCTGCTCACCTACGAGGCGTGCCTCGCCGAGGGGCTGCGCCCGCACCACCCGCTGGACCTCACCACCGCGGCCTCGGCGGCGGACTTCCACGCGGCCCTGTCCCGGGCGCTGGCCGACGACACCTGCGACGCGGTGGTCGTGACCGCGATCCCGGCGCTGGGGGGAAGGACGCCCGGCTCCGTCGGCGACGCGGCGCTCGCCGAGGCGCTGCGCTCGGCCGCCGCCGCGACCCCGTCCAAGCCGGTCCTGGTGGTCCACGTGGAACTCGGCGGCCTGGCGGAGGCCCTGTCGGCGGCGGCGAGCACGGCCCCGCGGGCGGAGCCGCCCGCCCCGCCCCGCCCCACCCCGCCGGCGGCCCCGCCCCGCCCCGCGCCGCCGGCCGGGGAGCGCGCACCCGCCGGCAGCCCCGTGCCGGCGCCCGTGGTCCTCCCCGAGGACGCCCACCTCATCCCCGCCTACCCCGCAGCCGAACGCGCCGTCCGCGCCCTCGCCCACTCCGTCACCTACGCCCAGTGGCGGCGGGACGCCGCCGACCCCGGCAAGGTGCCCCAGTACGAGGACATCGACGAGAAGGGTGCCGCCGAACTCATCCACGCGCAGCTCGCCCGCGGGCAGAGCCCGGCCCTCGGCGTCGAGGAGACCTGCGCACTGCTCGGCGCCTACGGCATCCACGTCCACCGCGCCCTCCCGGCCCCCACGCCCGACGCCGCCGTCGAGGCCGCCCGCACCCTGGGGCACCCCGTCGCCCTCAAGGTGACCGCCCCGCACCTCAGGCACCGCGCCGACCTGGGCGGCGTACGGCTGGACCTGGCGGACGAGGAGCAACTGCGCCGGGCGTACGCCGAACTGACCCGGCAGCTCGGCACGCCCGAGGAACTGCGCCCCGTCGTGCAGCGGATGGCGCCGCGCGGTGTCGACACCATCGTCCGCGCGGTGATCGATTCCGCGGCCGGTGCGGTGCTGTCCTTCGGGCTCGCCGGACCCCCTTCGCAGCTGCTCGGAGACATGGCGCACCGGCTGGTCCCGGTCACCGACCGGGAGGCGACCTCCCTGGTGAGGTCGATCCGCACCGCGCCCCTGCTGTTCGGCTGGCGCGGCTCGGCCCCGGTCGACACCCCCGCGCTGGAGGAACTGCTGCTGCGGGTGTCGCGGCTGGTCGACGACCATCCCGAGGTCGTCGCCGTCGACCTGGAACCGGTGGTCGTCGCCACCCACGGCGTGAGCGTCCTCAGTGCCTCCGTACGCCTGGCGCCGCCGCCCGCCCGCGACGACCTCGGCCCCCGGACGCTCCCGGCGTACTGACCGGCGTACCGAGGAGGGGCGCACGCTCTCACGGGTTCCGACCCGGCAGGCTCTCCGGGTGTTTGACGGCACGTCGGGCGGGTTACCCGCACCCCGTCCGCCCACCTGCCCGCCCGACGAACGGAGAGAACGGCATGCGCCTCGGGGCCAGCGACGCCGGCAGAACCCGATCCCCCTCGCCCGGCACGACACCCGCACGGGGAAGGCACGCCGACCTCTTCGCCGGACCCCTCGCCGAGCCCTCCGCCGACCCCCGCCGTGCGTACGGCCGATCCGCCGCCCGGCCGTACGCACGGCTGCCGCAGCCCGACGCGGACCACCGACCCCGTACGCGCACCGGGTGCCGGCCCTGAACGGAAGCCGTGCGGCTCCGCCGAGCCGTGCGCCCTGCTCCGTGTGTGGCGCGGCGACGTCCCTTCGGGCGGCTCTCCCTGCTACACAGAGCACTGATACCGACTAACCGGACATACCTCTCAAGGCTCGAGCGGAGGCCGCTCGCGCGTCAGCGGTCGGGCCACCGTGAAGGAGTAGGTGCTGACGTGCTGGTCCTGCTGGCCGCCTATGCGACGGTCGCAGTGTCGATCCCCTGGTGGGAACGGCGGCTCGGCCGGGCGGTGTGGGCCGTGGCGGCCCTGGTGCCGTCGGCGACGGTGGTCTGGGCGGGCACGCGGGCGGCGGGCGTCCTGGACGGCGGCGCGTACCAGGAGTCCCTGCGGTGGGCTCCGTCGCTCGGTCTGACGGTCGATCTGCGCCTGGACGCCCTGTCGCTGCTGATGCTGTGGGTGGTGGCCGGTGTCGGGGTGCTGGTGCTGCTGTACTGCCGGTACTACGTCGAACAGGACGCCGGCCCGCTGGCCGCCCTGCTGCTGGCCTTCGCCGGGGCGATGATCGGACTGGTCCTGGCGGACAACCTCTTCGTGCTGTACGTCTTCTGGGAGCTGACCACGGTCGCCTCCTTCCTGCTGATCGCGGGTCCCGGAAAGCGGGCCGAACAGCGCCGGGCGGCCCGTCAGGCCCTGCTGGTGACGGTGGCCGGCGGCCTGGCGATGCTGCTCGGTTTCATCGTGCTGGGCCAGGCGGCCGGCACCTACCGCGTCTCGGCGATCCTCGCGGACCCCCCGCGGGGCGGCGCGGTCTCCGCCGCCGTGGTGCTCGTCCTGGCCGGCGCGTTCACCAAGTCCGCGCAGATGCCGCTGCACGGCTGGCTGCCCGCGGCGATGGTGGCCCCCACACCGGTCAGCGCCTTCCTGCACGCGGCGGCGATGGTCAAGGCCGGGGTCTACCTGATCGCCCGCCTGGCGCCCGCCCTGGCCGACGTGGCGCCGTGGCGGCCGATGGTGCTCGGCGTGGGGCTCGCCACGATGGTGGTGGCCGCGTGGCGGGCGCTGCGCGAGACCGACCTGAAGCTGCTCCTCGCCTACGGGACCGTCAGCGAACTCGGTCTGCTGACCGCCCTGCTGGGCGCCGGGACCCGGACGGCGGCGCTGGCCGGCGTGGTGATGCTGCTGGCGCACGCGGCGTTCAAGTCGGCGCTGTTCCTGTCCGTCGGGATCGTGGACCACCACACCGGTACCCGCGACATCCGGGAGCTGTCGGGACTGGGCCGCCGGCTGCCCGTGCTCTTCGGCGTCACGGCACTCGCCGCCGCGTCGATGGCCGGTCTGCCGCCCCTCATCGGCTTCCTGGGCAAGGAAGCCGCCCTGGAGGCGTTCCTGCACGGCACCGAACTCGCCGGCCACCAGCAGCTGACGGTGGTGCTGGTGGTCGGCTCCGCGCTGACCGTGGCGTTCGCGGCACGGTTCCTGCACGGCGCCTTCGGCGGACCGCCGGCGGAGCGGGCGGCGCGGTCCGCGCGCGGACCGGAGGCGGGATTCGTCGCACCGGTGGCCGTACTGTCCGGGGCGGGCCTGGTGCTGGGCGTGGCGTACCCCGCCACGGCGGCCCTGACCACCGCCTACGCCAACGCCTATCCGCCGGGGGCCGGCGGGCCGTACGCACTGGCCCTGTGGCCCGGGTTCACCCCGGCTCTCGGGCTGTCCGTGCTGTCGCTCGGCGCCGGTCTCCTGATCCACGCGCTCCGCCGCCGCGCCGCCGTGGTGAACCGCCTGCCGCGCCTGACCGACGTGCAGTACGCGTACGACCGCGCGGTCGAGGGCGTGGACCGGCTGGCCGTGACCCTGACCCGGCACACCCAGGTCGGCTCGCTGCCCGTCTATCTGACCGTGCTGCTCACGACGGTCGTCGCGGTGCCCGGCGCGGCACTCCTGGCGGCGGCACCGTCGCTGGGGTCACCGCCCCTGTGGCGGTACTCGCTCGAACCGGTGCTGGCCGTGGTCATGCTGGCGGCCGCCGCGGCGGTGGTGGCCGCCCGGCACCGGCTCACCGCCATCCTGCTCACCGGGGCCGTCGGGTACGGCGCGGCGGGCCTGTTCCTGGTCCGCGGAGCCCCGGACCTGGCGCTCACCCAGTTCCTGGTCGAGACGACGACGCTGGTCGTCGTGGTGCTGGTGCTGCGCCGGATGCCGGCCCGGTTCGATTCCGGCCGCAGGTCGGTGCCGGGGCGGGTGCTGCGGGGCACGGTGGCCGTCGGGGTCGGCGCCGTCGTCACCTGCTTCGCGCTGGCGGCGGCCTCCGCGCGGACGGCCCCGGTGATCTCGCCCGGATACCTGCGCCGGGCGGCGGAGACGGGCGCCCTCAACGTCGTCGACGCGATCATCGTCGACTTCCGGGCCCTGGACACGCTGGGCGAGATCTCGGTCGTGCTGGTGGCGGCGGTCGGAGTGGGCAGCCTGATCCGGTTCCACGACCGTGACGCGGTACAGGTCGCCGACGAGGAGCCGCTCGCCCGCTTCCCCACCACGCACTGGGACGAGCCCCGGCAGACCTGGCTGCCGGGGGCCGGCGAACGGCCCGGCGGCGAGCGCTCGGTCCTGATGGAGGTGGCCATCCGGCTGCTCTTCCCCTCGATCCTGGTGCTCTCGGTGTTCCTGCTGTTCTCGGGGCACTACCGCCCCGGCGGAGGGTTCTCCGGCGGACTGGTCGCGGGGCTGGCGTTCGTCCTGCGGTACCTCGTCGGCGGCCAGGCCGACCTCGGCGCCGCCGTACGCCTGCGCCCGGTCGCCGTCGCGGGCACGGGCCTGGCGATCGCGGCGGTCACCGCCCTGGTGCCGCTGGCCGTCGGCGGTGCGCCGCTGGACAGCGCTCTGCTGAGCTGGCACCTGCCGCTGCTGGGCGAGGTGAAGTGGGCGACCAGCCTGTTCCTCGACGTCGGCGTCTACCTGGTCGTGGTCGGTGTCGTCCTCAAGCTCCTGGCGGCGGTGGGCGTCTCGCTCGGCGAGGCCGGTGCGACGGCGGCCGGGGAAGGGGAGGGATCCGTCCGGTGAACGGCACGGTGGACAACACGGTGAACACCCTCGACGTGACGATGGCCGTCGTGGTGGGCGGCCTGTTCACGATCGGCTTCCACCTCATGCTGCAACGGTCCCTGATGCGGATCGTCCTCGGCTTCATCCTCCTGGGCCACGGCACCAACCTGCTGCTCCTGGTCGCCGGCGGCACCCCCGGCCGGCCCCCGGTACTGGACGGGCAGCCGGTGAACCCGGCGGAGCCCGCCGACCCGCTGCCCCAGGCCATGGCACTGACGTCGATCGTGATCACGTTCGGTCTCACGGCGTTCCTGATGGCCCTCGCCTACCGCTCCTGGCGGTTGTCCGGCAGCGACGAGGTGCGCGACGACGTGGAGGACCGACGCATCGACATCGCCCTGCAGCGTGCCGGGTCCGACGAGGTGAGCGGCACCCACGACGGCGACGGACCCGGCGGCGACGAATCCGACGGCGACGGACCCGGCGGCGACGAATCCGACGGCGACGGACCCGACGGCGGCGGCGACGAGCCGGACCACCGCGACCATGGCACCGCCCCGGGGGACCACCGATGACCGCACTGCTGCTCGTCCTGCCCGTGGTGCTGCCGATCCTGGCCGCCGGTGTGTCCCTGCTCGGCCTGCCCGGCCGGGTGGTCCGCGTGATGAGCACCCTCGTCCTGGCGGGCGTCCTGGCGGACGCGGTGGCTCTGCTCGTCCTCGCCGACACCCGCGGTCCGCAGGCCGTGCACGTCGGCGGCTGGCCGGCCCCGCTGGGCATCACGCTCGTCGCCGACCGGCTGTCGGCGCTCCTGCTCATGGTGTCCGTCCTGGTGACCCTGGCCGTGCTGCTCTTCGCCATCGGCCAGGGCACCGCCGAGGACCGCCGCAGCACGGCGGAGGTCTTCCACCCCGCCTATCTGCTGCTCGTCGCCGGGGTGGGCCTGGCCTTCCTCACCGGCGACCTGTTCAACCTCTTCGTGGCCTTCGAAGTGCTGCTCGCCGCCTCCTACGTCCTGATCACCCTGGACGCCGACGGAAACCGCACCCGGGCGGGCATGACGTACACGATCATCAGTCTGACGTCCTCCCTGCTGTTCCTCACGCTCGTCGGCCTGGTGTACGCGGCCACCGGCACGGTCACCCTGGCCCAGCTCGGGCCGCGGCTCGCCGAACTCCCCGACGGCCTGCGCGGCGCGCTCGCCCTGCTGCTCCTGGCCGTCCTGGGCATCAAGGCGGCACTCGTCCCCCTGCACTTCTGGCTGCCCGACAGCTACCCCACCGCGCCGGCGCCGATCACCGCCGTGTTCGCCGCGCTGCTGACCAAGGTCGCCGTCTACGCCCTGCTGCGCACCCAGACGCTGCTCTTCCCGCGCTCCAGCGTGTGGACCCTGCTGGCCTGCGTGGCGATCGCCACCATGATCGTGGGCATCCTCGGCGCCCTCGCCCAGGACGACGTCAACCGGCTGCTGTCCTTCGCCCTCGTCAGCCACATCGGCTTCATGCTCTTCGGACTCGCGCTGTTCGACACCATCGGGCTCACCGGCACGGTCCTCTACATGGTCCACCACATCGTCGTCCAGGCCGCGCTCTTCCTGGCCGCCGCCCTCGTCGTACGCCACACGGAGACGACGGGCCTGGAACGCATGGCGCAGCGGCCGCCCCCGACGCCGGTGGTCGCCGTGCTGTTCGCCCTCCCCGCCCTGAGCCTGGCCGGGATCCCGCCGTTCTCCGGGTTCGTGGCCAAACTGACCCTGCTGCGGGCCGGCGCGGGACAGGGCGGCACCGCGGCGTACGCCCTCGCCGCGACCGCCCTGCTCACCAGCCTGCTGACGCTCTACGCCATGACCCGGGTGTGGACCAGGGCCTTCATGCGGCAGAAGCCGTACCCGGACCGCCGCGACGCGGACCGTCCGGACCCGCACCGCCGCGAGGGCGACCGCCGGGCCCCGGCGCCGCGGGACGAGCCCACGGCCTCCGACACCGTCCGCAGCCCGGAGTCCCACGCGGGCCGGTACGGGGCCGGGCTGATGACCGCCGCCACCGCCGTCATGGTGGTGACCAGCGTCGCGGTCGCCGTCTGGGCGGGCCCGCTCGCCCACGTCGGCGAACAGGCCGCACGCGAACTGCTCGATCCGCGGGCCTACCGCTCCGCCGTCATGACCGGGGAGGACCGTTGACCGGCCGGGAGAAGACCCACCGGATCCGGCACCACCTGCCCATGGTCGGCTGGCTGTGGCTGCTGTGGATCCTGCTGTGGGGGTCCGTGGGCCCGGTGGTCCTCGTCGGCGGCCTGCTCGTCGCCCTGGCCGTCGTCGGGACCTTCTCCCTGCCGCCGGTCCTGCCGGGGGCCGTGCCCCGGCCCCTGGCGATCGGGCGCCTGCTGATCGCCCTGCTGACCGACCTCATCGGGTCCGGGACCGCCGTCGCCTGGCAGGTCCTGAGGTACGGGGGGAAAACATCCGCCGCGATCGTCGAGGTCCCGCTGCGCGTCGACAGCGACCTGCTGATCACCGCCGTGGCCGAGTTCACCACCATCGCGCCCGGCACGCTGGTGGTCGAGATCGACCGGCGCCGGCAACGGCTGTACGTCCACACGATCCCGGTCCACGACGAAGCCGACATCGCCCGCCGCAGAGAGGCGGTGCAGTCCGTGGAACGCAGGGTCGCGCGGGCCGTCGGCACCACCCGCCGCCGCACCGGACCGCCCGGAGACGACGGCTCCGGACCGCCCGGAGACACCGGCACCGGGCCTTCCCCCGACCCCGATCGAGGAGGCAGCACCCCATGACCGCCGTGTACACCGCCACCCTGGCCATGCTGGCCGCGGCCGGACTGCTCACCCTGCTGCGCCTCGTGCGCGGCCCGGACGCGCTCAACCGCATCGTGGCGCTGGACGTCCTCCTGACGATGATCATCGCCGGGACCGCCGTGGGCATGCCCGTGCGCGAGGACACCACAGCCCTGCCCGTGCTTGTCGTCCTCGCCCTGCTCGCCTTCACCGGATCGGTGACGGCCGCCCACCTGGTCGAGAAGCGGGCGGGCCTGCGATGACCGCCGTGTCCGACGTGGCCACCGCCGTCCTGCTCCCGGCCGGTGCGATCTTCTGCCTGCTCGGCTCCGTGGGACTGCTCCGCTTCCCGGACATCGGCAGCCGCCTGCACGCGGCCGCCAAGGCCCAGACGCTCGGCCTGCTGCTCATCCTGTCGGGGACCGCCGCGCAGACGCCCCTGCGCTACGCGCCGGTGCTCCTGCTCGTCATCCTGTTCCAGTTGCTCACCGCGCCGATCACCAGCCAGATCGTCGGCCGTACCGCCTACCGGGTCCAGGCCCTCGACCGCCGCAAACTGTTCCGGGACGAACTCGCCGACCGCCTCGCGCTCGACGGCACCCCGGTGGACGCGCAGCCGTCGAGCGAGGACGCGGACCGGTGAAGCGGATCGGTGAAGCGGATCGGTGACGCCCCGCCGCTCGAACGACCGGGCGGCTTCGCCGAGCGGCCCCCGGTGGGCCCGCACCGGCGCGAGCCGGAGTGCCGCGACCGGTGCTTCGCAGTCAGCGACCCCCCGTAGGATGGGCGCCATGGCCAAGACCAGTACGACGACCCAGGGGCTGCGAGCGGCGATCGAGCGCAGCGGCTACTACCCGGCCCTCGTGGCCGAGGCGGTGGAGGCCGCCGTGGGCGGCGAGCCCGTTCGGTCGTACCTGGTCCACCAGGAGACGACGTTCGACCAGAACGAGGTGCGGCGCCATGTGACCGTGCTCGTCCTCACCGGCAACCGCTTCATCGTCAGCCACACCGACGAGCAGGCCGCCGACTCCACCTCCCCGACGCCCTACGCCACCACGTCCACGGAGTCCGTGAAGCTCGGCCGGATCTCGTCGATCGTGGTCAGCCGTGTGGTCGCCAACCCCGAGTCGTACAAGCCGGGCACCCTGCCCCGCGAGATCGTGCTCACCATCGGCTGGGGCGCGGTCTCCCGCCTCGACCTGGAGCCGGCCGCCTGCGGCGACCCCAACTGCGAGGCCGACCACGGCTACACCGGCAGCTCGACCGCCGACGACCTCAGCCTGCGGGTCAGCGAGGCCGGGGACGGACCGGAGACGGTGCGCCAGGCGCTCGCCTTCGCGCAGGCCCTCTCCGAGGCGACCGCGGATCCCACGAACTGATGACAGACACCTCCCGGACCCCGCACACCCCGAATCCCGCGCCGGCCGCCCACACCACCGCCTGGCCCCTCATCCCCGGGGCCCACCCCGAGCCCCTCGCCCCGGCCTCCGCACCCCGGCCCGAATACGGCACCGGCTCACTGGCCGACCTGCTGCCCACGCTCGCCGCGGGCATGGGCGTCCCCGGTCTCACCGCCGCGATCCCCGAGCTGGCCCCCGCCGACCGGAACTGCGTGTTCCTGATCGACGGCCTCGGCTGGGAGCAGCTGGCGGCGCACCCCGAGGAAGCCCTGTTCATGGCGTCCCTGCTGCCCGGCTCGCGCGGCGGCACCGGACGGCCGATCACCACGGGCTACCCGGCCACCACCGCCACCTCCCTCGCCTCCGTCGGCACCGGTCTGCCGCCCGGAGCGCACGGCCTGCCCGGGTACACCGTGCGCAACCCGGACACCGGCGAACTGATGAACCAGCTGCGCTGGCAGCCCTGGACCCGACCCGACACCTGGCAGCCGTACCCCACCGTCTTCGAACTGGCCCACCGCGCCGGGGTGCACGCCGCCCAGGTGTCCTCGCCCACCTTCGCCCACACACCGCTGACGAAGGTCGCGCTGAGCGGCGGCACCTTCCACGGGCGGCTCTCCGGCGAGGAGCGCATGGACCTCGCGGCCGAACAACTGGCCGCCGCCGACCGCTCCCTGGTCTACACGTACTACGCCGAGGTCGACGGCGCCGGACACCGCTACGGCGTCGACTCCGACACCTGGCGAGGCCAGCTCATGTACGTGGACCGCCTGGTCCAGCGCCTGGCCGAACAGCTCCCGCCGCGCAGCGCGCTCTACGTCACCGCCGACCACGGGATGGTCGACGTGCCCTTCGACGAGGAGCACCGCATCGACTTCGACCACGACTGGGAGCTGGGCGCCGGGGTCGCCCTGCTCGGCGGCGAGGGCCGCGCCCGCCACGTCTACGCCGTCCCCGGCGCCGAGAACGACGTACTGACCTGCTGGCGCGAGGTGCTCGGTGAGCAGTTCTGGGTGGCCTCGCGGGACGAGGCGATCGCGGCGGGCTGGTTCGGCCCCCGCGTCGACGACCGCGTCCACCACCGCATCGGCGATGTGGTCGCCGCCGCGCGGGACGACGTACTGGTCATCGCCTCGGAGCGGGAGCCGAACGAGTCGGCGATGGTCGGCAACCACGGTTCGCTGACCCCGGCCGAGCAGCTGGTCCCGCTGCTCGAAGTACGCTCCTGAGGCTCCCGCCCGCCGACCCCCGCCCGCCGACCCCCGCCCGTCGCCTCCGACCCGGCCCGCCCCACCGAAAGGTGCCCAACCTCCCATGCCCGAGCTGGTGTTCTTCTCCGGAACGATGGACTGCGGGAAGTCGACGCTGGCTCTCCAGATCGAGCACAACCGCTCGGCGCGCGGCCTGGTGGGCATGATCTTCACCCGTAACGACCGTGCCGGGGAGGGCAAGTTGTCCTCCCGCCTCGGCCTGGTCACCGACGCGGTGGAGGTCGGGGACCGAGCGGACCTGTACACGCACCTCGTCGACCACCTCACACAGGGCAGGCGCGCGGACTACGTGATCGCGGACGAGGCACAGTTCCTGGCCCCGGAGCAGATAGACCAGCTCGCACGGGTGGTGGACGACCTGGAGATCGACGTCTACGCCTTCGGCATCACGACCGACTTCCGCTCCAAACTGTTCCCGGGCTCCCAGCGCCTGGTCGAACTGGCCGACCGGGTCGAGGTACTCCAGGTCGAGGCCCTGTGCTGGTGCGGCGCCCGCGCCACCCACAACGCCCGCACCGTCGGCGGAGTCATGGTCGTGGAGGGCGCCCAGGTGGTGGTCGGCGACGTCACCGACTCCACGGACGAGGTCGGCTACGAGGTCCTGTGCCGCCGCCACCACCGCCGCCGCATGACAGCCACGACGGCCCGCGCGGCGACTCTGTCACCGGACGTCCTGCCGGTCACCTGACCGCCCGCTCGGTCCGGTCCGCGTGGCCGGTCTTCCGCACGGGCTCACCACGGGGAGGCCGGACGGGCCAGGAGTCCAGCCCCGGTCCCTGTCCCTGCTGCTCGGTGTGGTGCGGGGTGCAGTCCCGAACGTGAGAGCCCTGCCGACCGAAGTTCAGGTCGGCAGGGCTCTCACGACCGTACGAACGTCAGACGTGCCACTCCGACGAGGTCAACTCGACGAATCCCGTCCACGCCTCACGCGAGACCGTGACGACTGACCCGGCGGGGGCCTTCGAGTCACGGATGTGCACAGCAGTTGAAGCAGCTGCGACTTCGATGCACTGGCCGCCCTCGGTGTCGCTGTAGCTGCTCTTGAACCAGGTGAGTTCGGACTCGACGGTGTTCATAGCTCTCCCAGCAACTTCTCGATGAACTGCGAGGACTCTCGCGGACTGAGAGCCTGTGATCGGATGATCCCATAGCGTGCGGCGGCGAGAGCTGTCTGTTCGGGGTCGGCTTCGAGTGTGCTGATTGCGTGGGCCTCGGAGTAGACGAACTTTTTGCCGTCCTTCCGAGTGGCAACGGTGAACGGCCCGTTCACGCCCGCGTTGTCCTCGCAGTTGAACGGCATGACCTGGATCTCGATGTTCCGCTTCTGTCCGATCAGAAGGAGGTGCTCCAGCCGGCCGCTCAGTACGCCCTTGCCGCCGTAGCGTTGCCGCAACACCGCCTCGGACATGACGAACCCCAGTAGTGGCGCGGGCTGCCGGTCGAAGATGTCCTGCCGAACCAACCGCGCGGTCACCCGCTGGTCGATTGTTTCTTGAGTCAAGGGCGGACGCCTCATGCCAAGCAGGGCCCGCATGTACTTCTTGGTCTGGAGCAGGCCGTTGACGATGAGCGCGTCGTACACGAGTAGTTCGATGCACTCCTTCTCCAACTTCGCCATCCCCTGGAATCGGACCGGATACTGAGCCCGCTCCACCTGTTCCTTCCACAGGCACAGCAACCCGCCCGCGCCCAACACCTCATCGGCCTGTTCGATCGTCCTGGGGGACGGAATCCTCCGACCCTGCTCGAACGAGGCGATCGTGGACGCCGAATACCCGAGCCGCCTCCCGAACTCCTCGCGTTCCAGGCGCTCCCGCACCCGCAGTGTCTTCATGGTCTGCCCGAACGCGACGACGACCCCTCGCCCCGCCTCGTCCTCCGGACGCCGTCCGGCCCCGTCGTCGTTGTCCCAGCCGTCTCCGAGACCCACGACTGCTCCTGCGCCCTTGCGTTCCGCCATGTTCACCACCGCCTCTTCTGCTCAACGCCCCGCAAGGGGAGCCGTCACGGCATGCGGCTCGTACTCCTGCGGACGGCGCGCGTACAGCCGTCCCCTGCCCCTGAGCCACCGCCGGTCATGTCGTGCCACCGGCGAGATCGTGAGAGGTGTGACGACGAAACCCGTCAACCCTGCTGGCGCCACTCAACTCAGCTCCTCCTGGGCCCTCTTGTGGAAGGGGGCCAGCCCGTACACGTCATCGGCCTGAACTCCTGAGCGGGCGACGGGGCTCAGTCCGGCCTTTGGATCAGCGCGAACCGCGCCCCCTCCGGGTCCGTCACCGTGGCGGAGGTCGTGGTGTCGTCGGCAGGGAGTGTAAATAATCTTTGACACGATGTCCGGTGCGCTTTACATTGGTCGATGTCAGCTTTGTTTTACATGAGGAGCCGGCATGGCCTTCGAGGAAAAGCGCGCCTGGGTGATGGTCCTGGTCTCCCTGGCCGCGTACACGCTCTACGCGGCGATCGTCCTGGGCCGGGCCGGCGACGGCCCGCTCACCGACGTCGCCTACACGGGAACCCTGCTGTGGACCATCGGCGGCGCCATCGTCGCCGCGATCGTGATCCACATCGCGATGGCCGTCGTGGGCGGCCCCGGCGCCGACCGCACCGACGAGCGCGACCGTGAGATCAACCAGGTCGGTGAGCGCATCGGGCAGTCGATGGTCGTCGTCGGCGCGCTCGCCGCACTGCTCATGGCCATCGCCGAGCTGCGCCACTTCTGGATCGCCAACGCCGTCTACCTGGCGTTCGTGCTCTCCGCGGTGCTCAGCTCGTTCGCCAAGATCATGGCGTACCGCAAGGGCGGCTTCCAGACGTGGTGAAGCCGACGCGGGTCACCAACACCATCCGGACCCTGCGGTTCGCACACGACCAGATGACCCAGGCCGAGCTGGCCGACCGGGTCGGCGTCACCCGCCAGACCATCATCGCGATCGAACAGGGCCGTTACTCCCCCTCGCTGGAGATGGCGTTCCGCATCGCCCGGGTGTTCCGGGTCGGACTCGACGACGTCTTCCAGTACCCCGGCACCGAAGGAGACCCCTCATGAGGGCGATCGTCCAGGACGAGTACGGCCCGCCGCACGTGCTGAGCCTCGGCGAGGTCCCCCTCCCGACGCCCGGTGCCGACCAGGTGCTGATCCGGGTGCACGCGGCCGGCGTCGACTACGGTGTGTGGCACCTGATGACCGGGCTGCCGCTCGTCGCCCGCCTCGGCTTCGGCCTGCGACGGCCCCGCAACCGCGTGCCGGGCATGGACGTGGCCGGCGTCGTGGAGTCCGTCGGCGCCCAGGTGACCGCGTTCCACCCCGGCGACGAGGTGTACGGGGAGGCGACCGGCGCGTACGCGCAGTTCGCGCTCGCCCGTCCGGGCAAGCTCGCCCGCAAACCCGCCAACCTGAGCTTCACCGAAGCGGCGGCCGTCCCCGTGTCGGGGGTGACCGCGCTGCGGGCCGTCGGCCGGGTCACCGCCGGCGAGAAGGTGCTGGTCATCGGCGCCGGCGGCGGAGTGGGCAGCTTCGCGACGCAGCTCGCGGTCGCCGGCGGCGCCCACGTCACCGCCGTGTGCAGCACCGCCAAGGCCGACCTCGTCCGGTCACTGGGCGCCCGGGCCGTCATCGACTACACGCGCGAACCGCTCACCGGGACGTACGACCTGATCATCGACATCGCGGGCCTTCGGCCGCCGGCCCTGCTGCGCGGGCTGCTCACCGAGCGCGGCCGGCTCGTCCTCGTCGGTGGTGAGGGCGGTGGCCGGTGGTTCGGCGGGCTCGGCCGGCTGCTGGCCGCCCGGCTGGTCAACCCGCTCACGCGCCACCGCCTGGACGCGCTGCTCGCGCTGACCCGCACCGCCGACCTGGACGCGCTGCGCGACCTCATCGAGGCCGGGGCCGTGCGACCGGCCGTCGGGCGCACGTACTCCTTGGCGGAGGCCCCGACCGCGGTGGCCGACCTGGCGGCGGGCAACGCACCGGGAAAGCTCGTCATCACGGTTGATCCCGGTGATCCCGGTGATCCCGGTGGCCCCGGGGCGCCGGGGACACCACCCCGCGGCGAGTCCTGACGGTGGCGCAGCCGGATGTGGGAGGCAGCGGGAGGCGCGGGACCGACACGCAACGCGGGTCGACCGGTGCTCCGCCCCCGGGCGGGGCGGAGCACCGGCTCGTTCGCTGCAGGGAGGCCGGACGGATCAGGTGCTCAGACCCGGTCCCTGCCCCTGCTGGTCGGTGTGGTGCGGGGTGCAGTCCCAGATGCCCAGGCGCGTACCGTTACCGGTGCCCCAGCCCAGTGCGTCCAGACAGTGGCCCGAGTGGACGCTGCGCGGCAGACCGCCGGGGGGCTTCTCCCACTTCTGGTTGAGCCCGCTGTGGCAGGTGTTGAGACCGAGCAGCGGTCCGTTCTCCGTCCTGGCGTACTGGACGTCCATGCACTTGCCCATCGCGCGCAGAGTGCCGTCCGAGTGCAGCTTCCACGCCTGGGCCACGCCGCCGTTGCAGTGGTAGAGCTGGATCGGGGTGCCGTCCTTGGTGCCCGCGCCCTTCACGTCCACGCACTGGCCGGAGTGCACGCCCACGATCTGACCCGAACCCGGGGACGGCGGCGGTACGCAGTAGATCTCCACCAGCACCTGGTAGTAGCCCGGGCTGAGCTCCTGACCCACAGGACCTGCGGGCTTCTTGCAACGTGCTTCCGGATAGACCTTGTTCGCGGCCACCGAGTACGCGGTGCCCCAGGCGCTTTCCACCGTGATGTTCCAGGGACCGTAGCCCGCGCCGAGGAAGTACTTCGGTTCGGTGGGAGCAACGGCCGCCGTCTGGGCGGCAGACGCGGCACCGGCTGTGCCCCCGGCCGGGGCCGCCGTCGCCGTGCCGGTGAACGTCGCGGCAGTGGTCAGGGCCGCCGCCGTGGCCAGCCATCGAGCTGATCCCACGTTCGTTCCTCTCGGTCGGTGTCCGTACCGTGCGCGGACGAAAGGGAGTTCGTGTCCGGGGACGAACAGGACGCTACCGACGGGTTCGCCGCATGAGGTCTCACAGGAGCCTCACCCCGGAATCCCTGGCGTGAGCGAGCAGGCCGCGCCGGACATCGAGTTGGACCTACGGACAGGTGCGGCTACGTCCGGGGGAGGACACCCCCTCCCGAATGCGTGAGCACTTTGGCCGCCATTGCCCTGATCTCGCTCGTTTGAGCGCTTGTGTGACACATGCCTGCCGACTGCTCACGGTTTTCCGCAGGGCACCCCTCTCCGGCCCCGCAGCGCCGGACCGTGAAGATGCCCCGCACCGCCCGGTGGGGCACCGTCCGCCACCTGCGTCACCGCAGCGTCGGCCGTCGGCTCCAACCGGCGGGAAGGAACCTGGGCACCCAGCTCAGCGGGGCGCCCTGGCCGCGTAGTTGTGCGCGGTTCGCGGCGGTCGTGCCGTGCGCCCGGCCCTCCTGATCCCGGACGTGCGTCGCGCCGAGGTGGTGGGACAGGTCCGCGAACCATTCGTCCACCTGGCCGTCCACCGCCCGGGCCCGGGAGGCCGGCACCGGCAGCAGTCCGGGCCCGTGGTCCTCACGGGCCGTCTCGGTGGTCCCGTCGGTCGCCCGGGTCAACCGCTCGGCGATCCGTGTTCCTGGTTGCGTCTGCCCAACTGTCGTACCTCATGACCACGGCGATGCTGCCGTATCCGCGCCCACGTAGTGGCTTCGGCCGTCCGCTCGCGGAGCTCCTCAGCCGTGCGCTTGAATGATCGAATGGCTGTGGCAATGGACGAGGAAACGGTGTGCGCGTTCGCCGACGGCACCGAGGCCATCGAGGGGCGGATCCTGCTCGACGGCGGTGCGGTGATCGAGGCGGGGAGCGAGTCCCGAGGCATCGGCGGTCTGGTGCGGGACGGCTCGGGCACCGCCCGCGGGGTCCGGGTGCAGGTCGTGGGGCGGGAACTGACGGCGGAATGCGACGGTGCGTGCGCCCCGACGTCAGGACGCCTGTGCCGGCATGCCGTCGCACTCGCCCTGCACGCCGTCGAGCGGCGCCTGCCCTGGCACGCCACGCCTGCCGACGACGCTCGCCGTGCCCCGGGTGAGGCCCTGGGCGCACTCACCGCCGTGGAGAAGGCCGCGGTGCTGGACCGGTTGCTGGACACCCGACCCGAACTGCACGCGGAAGCCGACCGGTTGGCCCTACGCGTGCTGGACCCGCGGACACGCGCTGAACTGACGGACCTTCAGGAAAGGATCGCGGTCGAGGTCGAAAACGCCCTGCGCACTCTGGACGCGGGCCAGTTGAGCACCGGCCATCGCCCGGGTCTCGGGTACACCGACGTCCACGAGGCCGCGAGCCGCCTGATCGAACCGGTCGTCGAGCGGTACGAGGCCGATGTCCGTCGCCGTCTGGAGTGGGGCATGCCCGACGCGGCCGAGGCCGTGGCCCTCGGCGTACTTGACGGCCTGGACGCCTGTGAAGGCGGCCACGACGGCGACGAGGTGCTGTGCCACGCGGGCGAGGACCTCGCCGAGACCTACGGGTACACCATCCGCGAACTGAGGCACACCGCGGGCCGGGCCGTGGAGTAGCCCCGCAGCACCCGGCCCGCGCCGGGTGGACGTGCAGGCCGGCGGTAACGCGCCGGGCCGACGTCCACGAGGGGCGCGCACAGCGCCGGAACCGGCTGCGACCGGACCGGACCACCGGACCGACGCCGCGTCCGCTTCCTGCCGGAGGAGGTCCTGCGTCCGCGGTCGACGCCGACCACGGAACCCGCCTGTCAGCGAGGGCTCTGCAGGAGCGTGAAGCGGGCGCCCTCCGGGTCCGTCACCGTGACGGTGCGGCCGTGGGGGCCGGTGTGGGACTGTCCGAGGATCTGGCCGCCCAGGCGCGGGACGTGGTCCACCGCGTCGTCGAGGTCGGCCACGGTGAAGTACGTCGTCCAGTGCGGTCCCCGGTCCCGGAGGAGGCCGTTGCCCACGCCGTGGACGGCGGCCACGGGGCGGCCCTCCAGGCTCAGGGTCACGCGGTCGACGTCGGTGGAGATCTCCGGTTCCACGGTGTGGCCGAACACCGACACGTAGAACTTGGCCGCCCGTTCCGCCTCGTAGGTCGTCAGCTCGTTCCAGGCGGGCGCGCCGGGCACCCCGGTGACGGCCGTGCCGAGGTGCGCGGCCGCCTGCCAGACGCCGAAGACGGCCCCCGAGGGGTCGGAGCAGATCGCCAGCCGTCCGGCGTCGGAGGCGTCCAGCGGGCCGACTCCGACCGTGCCGCCGCAGGACCGCACGGCCTCGGCGGTGCGGTCCACGTCCGCGGAGGCGAAGTAGGGCGTCCAGGCGATGGGCAGATGGCGGTCCGGCGGCAGCAGACCGATGCCGGCCACCTCGCAGCCGTCGAGCAGCGCGCGTGCGTACGGGCCGAGTTGCTGCGGGCCGGACCGGAACTCCCAGCCGAACAGCGCTTCGTAGAACCTCCGGGCCGCCTCGGGTCCGTGCACCATGAGACTCACCCAGCAGGGCGCGCCGGGCGCGTGCCGGACGGGTGCTTCACCGTCTCGGCGGGCGGATCCCCGTGTGTCGGTCATCGTCGCTCTCTTCTCGACCCGGGCGAGGGTCGTGTCGCGTTCGCTCCGCGGATCGTCGCCGTACTGCTCCAGGCGTCAGCCACGGCGCCGCGCGCCCTGGGCCCGCCCCCGTACGGCGGTTCCGTCTCCGGAGGATGCCCGATGTGCGAGCCTCCGCCCGGTTTGGCGCGCTTGCCGGATGATGTCGATCGGTAGTACAGCATGTGCCCGATCCCATACGCCTCGTGATCGGGTCTGCCCGGCGGAGCAGATTAGCCGGACATGGACGACTCGGCCACCCCGTGCGCGAGGATGGTGACCATGAACGTCATCATCTCCGCATCCGAACTCGCCGGTGAGCTCGCGGGCGGTGACCCGCCGGTGCTGCTCGACGTCCGCTGGCAGCTCAGCACGCCCGCGGCGACCGGCCGGCCGCCGTTCGACGGCCGGGCCGCCTACCTGTCCGGGCACCTTCCCGGTGCCGTTTTCGTCGACCTGGACCGGGAGTTGGCCGCCCCGTCGGCCGGGCGGGGACGTCATCCGCTGCCCGATCCGGAGGAGTTCGGCGCCGCGATGCGCCGCGCGGGCGTGTCGGCGGGCCGGCCGGTGGTCGTGTACGACGGCGGACTGGGCTGGGGGGCCGCCCGCGCGTGGTGGCTGCTGCGCTGGACGGGTCACCCGGACGTGCGGGTCCTCGACGGCGGGTTGTCGTCCTGGGACGGCCCGCTCGAGACCTCGGTGCCGCAGCCGGACGAGGGCGACTTCACGCCGGTGCCGGCGGCGGCCGGGCTGCTCGACGCCGACGGCGCGGCGGCGCTGGCCCGGTCCGGGCTGCTGCTGGACGCGCGGGCGGGGGAGCGTTACCGGGGCGAGGTGGAGCCGATCGACCGGGTCGGCGGGCACATCCCGGGCGCGGTCTCGGCACCCACCACCGAGAACGTCGGCCCGGACGGCCGACTCCTGCCCGCCGGTGAACTGAGCGCGCGGTTCCGGGCGTTGGGCGCGTCCGCGGACACGCCGGTCGGTGTGTACTGCGGTTCCGGCGTGTCGGCGGCGCACGAGGTGCTGGCGCTGGCAGTGGCGGGCGTCCCGGCGGCGCTGTACGTCGGATCCTGGTCGGAGTGGTCGTCGGACCCGGAGCGGCCGGTCGCGGTGGGACCGGATCCGCAGTAAGCGCGTGACGGAAGCGGAAGGGGGTGCTCGCCCGGGCGAGCACCCCCTTCCGCACTGACCGGCATCGGATCACCTCAGTGCCGGATCCCGGTCAGTCCTGCTTCTTGCGCCGCGTTCCGAACACGATCTCGTCCCAACTCGGCACCGCGGCGCGGCGGCCCGGACGGACGCCGTCCGCCTCCGCCTGACGGTCGGTGGAGCCGACGAGACGGTCCCGGTGACTGCTGACGGCCCGGGGCATCAGGACGTCCGCGTAGGCGGAACCCGCCGAGGCCGCCGGGGCCGGAGGCTCCTCCGCCTCGGGTCCGGAGTCGGGCTCCTCGGGTTCGGGCTCGGGGGCCCGCTCGGGAACCACCAGATCGCCCCGGAAGCTCGGCACCGCCTCCAGCAGGCTGGTGAGCGAGTCCCGCTCACCGCCCGCCGCGACCGCCGGTTCCTCGTCGGACTCGGGCCCGTGACCGGGTGGCAGGCCCTGCCGCTCGCGCGGCAGCCGGGCGATGCGCGGCACGAACGGGAAGCTCGGCTCGGGCGCCGCGGCGAGGTCGTCGGACTCGCCGATCAGTGAACGCGCCTCGTCGTCGACGGCCTGGACGAGCCGCCGGGGCGGGTCGTACGTCCAGCTCGCCGAGTGCGGTTCGCCCGCGACCCGGTAGACCAGCAGTACCTCCCAGGTGCCGTCGTCGCGGCGCCAGGAGTCCCACTGCACGGTGTCCTTCTCCGCGCCGCGCAGCAGCAGCCGCTCCTGCACGGCCTCGCCCAGCGGCGGGCCGGAGTTCTCGCCGGGCCGGCGGACGGGGGTCTTGCGGGCGCGCTCCGCCATGAAGGCGCGCTCGGCGAGCACGGGGCCCTCGAAGCGCCGGACGCGGTCCACGGGAATGCCGGCCATCTGCGCGACCTCTTCCGCGGTCGCGCCGGCGCGTATACGCGCCTGGATGTCGCGGGGGCGGAGATGGCTCTCCACCTCGATCTCGATCTGGCCGAGGCGTGGACGGTCGCCTCGTACGGCGGCGCGGAGTCGTTCGTCGATCGGAAGCGTGTACTCCGTGCTGTCCGCAGCCTTCAGCACCAGCCGTGTGCCGTCATTCGAGACGGCCACGACACGCAGTTCGGGCATGGGGACCTCCCGGGTGGTGCCTGCCGACGTCACGTGCGTCGCTGCTTCCGCTAGTCGAGTGTGGCCTGCCCGGGTGCAGCCTGCCACAACCTTGCCGAGTTGCCCGGCGTGTCGGGCACGGGCCCTGGATCGCCGTTATGGCACGGTTACCTATTCGCAACGCTGAGTGACCAATCGCGTCACCCTGTGCAACTAGCCCCCTCCCGGCGGTCCTCAAGTGCCGGAGCACCCTGAAGGGCGTCCGGACCCAGGGTTCGCCACAGTACTCCATTCGGGCCAAGTGCGTGGATCGGCGCGCCGCCCGACTTCTGGCAAGGGGTGCTGCTCGGCCGTCATCGCGCCATGGCGGCCGGGCTTCCCCGGTCCCGGCGTGGCGTACTTCACGGAATCGCCAGAAACGGAACTAATGGTTTCGTTCGGGCGTCGACTTGGTGTGCATTGTCATGCAGTTGATCGCTGATGTGAGGGAACGTGCGGGAAGGCGGACAAGGTCCGAGGATGCGTGAAAGGCCGGAGGTCGCGAGTGAGCCGGGTGTCACCGGGGAGGTCGGTGCCGCGGGGGAGGCGAAGAGCCCCCGGAGCGACCTGAGCGTGCCGCAGGTCGCGGGCAGCGCGGTGGCCGCGGTGCTGGGCGCCCAACTCGCCTCCTCCTTCGGCGTCTACGGGACGATCATCGGCGCCGGAGTCATGAGCATCGTCGCCACCTGCGGCGGAACGTTCTTCCAGCACTTCTTCAAGCGCACCGGCGAGCAGTTCCGCGGGGCCGCCGTGGGGACCGGCCGCCCGGTCGCCGCAGCGGCCGGGCGGCGGACCGTACCCGCGCCCGGCGAGTTCACCGAGGGCACCGTGTACCGGGGCCGGGCCAGGGGAGTGCGGTGGAACGGGAAGCGGATGCTGGGCGCGGCCGCGCTGGTGTTCGGGATCACGATGGCCGGAATCACCACCTACGAACTCCTTTCGGGCCAGAGCCTCAGCGGTACGCCCAGCACCACCATCGGCAACGCCGTCACCGGGCAGCACGCGTCCGACTCCGGGGATTCCGGGGATTCCGGGGACTCCGGGGGTTCGGACGACCCGTACTCCGGTGACCCCGACGACTCCGGGACCTCGAACGACCCCGGCACCTCGGACGGTTTTGAGGAATCCGGAGGGGACGGGCCGGCGCCCGCGCCCTCCGCGACGCCTCAGGACGGAGGCGCCGCCACCGGCTCCGGCAGCGGCACACCGGACGGCGACGACGCGTCGGCGGGCACCCCGGACGGCACCGGGAACCAGGACACCGGCGCCCCCGTGAGCCCGGAACCGGAGGTGTCCGCTACGACCCCAGGACCCTCCGCAGATAGTCGTTCCGGAAGCGGCGTTCAGGATCAAGGCGGTCCCGCAGCGCCGTGAACTCGGCGAAACGCGGATACACCCGGGAGAGGTAATCGGCGTCCCGCGTGTTGATCTTCCCCCAGTGGGGCCGCCCCTCGTGGGCGGTGAAGATGCGTTCCGCCGCCGTGAAGTACCCCTGATAGGGGGTGCCCCGGAACATGTGGACCGCGATGTACGCGGTGTCGCGGCCGGAGGCCGTGGACAGGGTGATGTCGTCGGCCGGGGCCGTACGCACCTCGACGGGGAAACTGACCCGGAGGGGTGAACGGTCGACCATGGCCTTCAGCTCGCGCAGCGTGTCCACCAGGGCCTCGCGCGGCACCGCGTACTCCATTTCCACGAAGCGCACCCGGCGCGGCGAGGTGAACACCTTGTACGGGATGTCGGTGTAGGTCCGCGCGGACAGGGCCCTGCTGGAGACCCGCGCGAGGGCGGGGACGGTCGCGGGTGCCGCGCGGCCGACCCAGTTGGCCGCCTGGAAGACGCCGTTGGAGAGGAACTCGTCCTCGAACCAGCCCCTGACGGGGTGCACCGGCCGTTCCGGGCCCGCGCTGCGGTTGTTCCGCTTGGTGTTGGTGTTGCCGGTGTGGGGGAACCAGTAGAACTCGAAGTGCTCGTTCTCGGCGTGCAGCGCGTCGAACTCGGCGAGGACGCGGTCGAGGGGCATCGGTTCCTCGCGGGCCGTCAGCAGGAAGACCGGTTCGACGGCGAAGGTGATCGCGGAGACGATGCCGAGGGCGCCGAGACCGATCCGGGCGGCCGCGAAGACCTCGGGATTCTCCTTCTCGGAGCAGGTCAGCACCGAGCCGTCGGCGGTGACCAGTTCCAGGCCCCGGATCTGCGCGGCGACGGAGGCCGAGTCACGGCCGGTGCCGTGGGTGCCGGTGCTGGTGGCCCCGGCGACGGTCTGCTCCATGATGTCGCCCATGTTGGTGAGTGACAGCCCCTCCCGCGCGAGAGCGGTGTTGAGCCGCTCGAGCGGGGTGCCGGCCTCCACCGTGACGGTGCCCGCCGCCCGGTCGACGTCGCGTATCCCCGTCAGCAGGTGGGGGCGGATCTGCACGCCGTCGGTGGCGGCTATGGAAGTGAAGGAGTGCCCGGTGCCGACCGCCTTCACCGGGAGGCCGTCCTCGGCGGCACGGCGTACGGCCGATGCCAGTTCCTCGACGGAGGCCGGCGCGACCTCCCGCGCGGGGCGGGCGAGGACGGTGCCTCCCCAGTTACGCCATGTTCCGTTCCTCGTGCTCGCCGTGCTGCCCAACGGAGCCTCCCCGACCCGGAGCCGGCCGCTCGAGCCGGCGGTACCCGAGGAAACCGACCACGACCGCGACGGCTCCGGCCACCGCCGGAACCCCGTACCCGGCACGCGCCCCGGCCGCGTCGATCACCCAGCCGGACGCGGCGGAGCCGAGCGCGACCCCGACCGCAAGCCCGGTGCTCACCCAGGTCATGCCCTCGGTGAGCTGTGCGCGTGGTACGTGCTCTTCGATGAGGGACATCGTCGTGATCATCGTGGGAGCGATGGACAGACCCGCAACGAACAGCGCCACGGTCAGAAACGGCAGGTTCCCGACCAGTAGGAGGGGGATCATACTCACGGCCATGGCGCACACGCCCAGCAGCCAGCGGCGCTCGGGCGCTCCGGCGAAGCGCATCAGCCCGAACACGACCGCCGCCGTGCAGGAGCCCAGCGCGTACACGGCGAGCACCACACTGGCGGCGGCCTTGTGCCCGCGCTCCTCCGCGAAGGCCACGGTGACCACGTCCACGCCACCGAAGATCGCCCCGGTCGCCGCGAACGTGGCCACCAGGACCCGCAGCCCCGCGGAGCGCAGCGCCGTGCCGCCGGACGCCGACCCGCGGCCGGCGCCCTTGCGTTCGCGCGGGTGCGGGGCGGGCTCGGTGGCCCGCTGTGCCGTCAGCCAGAAGACGCCGACCGCCAGGAAGCAGGCCGCGAGCAGCGGACCGGCCTCCGGGAACCAGGCGGTGGAGAGCCCGATGGAGACGATCGGCCCGAAGATGAAGCAGAGCTCGTCCACCACGGACTCGAAGGAGTACGCGGTGTGCAGCTGCGGGGTGCCCCGGTACAGCTCGGCCCAGCGGGCCCGGACCATCGCGCCGAGGCTCGGCACGCAGCCGATGCCGACGCAGGCGACGAAGAGCACCCAGTCCGGCCAGCCGTAGTGCGCGGCGAACAACAGCAGCGCCGCCGCGGCGAGGGAGACCAGCGTCGCCGGGCGCAGGATCCGCCGCTGCCCGTACTGGTCCACCAGACGGGAGACCTGGGGGCCGGCCACCGCGGCGGCCATGGCGATGGTGGCCGCCAGGGCGCCGGCCAGGCCGTACCGCCCGGTCAGCTGGGAGATCATCGTGACCACGCCGATGCCCATCATGGACAGCGGCATCCGGCCGAGGAACCCCGCGGCCGAGAAGCTCTTGCTGCCGGGAGCCGCGAACAGGGCGATGTAGGGACGGGGCACGGGGTCTCCGAAAGTCTCAGCAAGGGACGACCGCGAGAGAACCGCGGGAGACCGGACTCCCAGTAAGGTGCGACCGCAGTGGATACAGCTTACTGGTTAGGTGACCCTAATGTATCCCCTGCGCCGCCCGTGGTCCGGTCGGCCCCCGCCGTTGTCCGGCTGTCGGTGTCTGATGGCAGGATCAAGGCATGCCTGACGAGCTCGATGCCACCCCCTACGACGCCCTGCTGCTGCTCTCCTTCGGAGGCCCCGAAGGCCCGGACGACGTGGTCCCGTTCCTGGAGAACGTGACACGCGGGCGCGGCATCCCCAAGGAACGCCTGAAGGAAGTCGGGGAGCACTACTTCCTGTTCGGCGGGGTCAGCCCCATCAACGAACAGAACCGCGCCCTGCTGGACGCGCTGCGCAAGGACTTCGCCGACCACGGACTGAACCTGCCGGTCTACTGGGGCAACCGCAACTGGGCGCCGTATCTCACCGACACCCTGCGCGAGATGATCCGCGACGGCCGCCGCCGCATCGTCGTCCTGGCGACCAGCGCCTACGCCTCCTACTCCGGCTGCCGCCAGTACCGCGAGAACCTCGCCGAGGCCCTGGAGACGCTGGCGGCCGAGGGCCTGGAGCTGCCCGAGGTCGACAAGCTGCGGCACTACTTCAACCACCCCGGCTTCCTGGACCCCATGATCGACGGGGTCGTCCGCTCGCTCGCCGAGCTGCCCGAGGAGGTGCGTGACGGCGCGCAC
Source organism: Streptomyces cathayae (assembly GCF_029760955.1). Lineage (GTDB taxonomy): Bacteria > Actinomycetota > Actinomycetes > Streptomycetales > Streptomycetaceae > Streptomyces > Streptomyces cathayae. Next base: position 2,066,416 of record NZ_CP121682.1, on the reverse strand, counting down.
ATCGCCTTCTGCACCCACTCGATCCCCACCGCCTCCGCCGACACCTCCGGCCCCGTCGAGGAGCACGGCGACGGCGGCGCGTACGTACGGCAGCACCTGGACGTGGCCCGGCTGATCGCCGACGCCGTACGGGAGCGCACCGGTGTGGACCACCCCTGGCAGCTCGTCTACCAGTCCCGCTCCGGCGCCCCGCACATCCCCTGGCTGGAGCCCGACATCTGCGACCACCTCGAGGAGCGGCACGCGGCCGGGGCCCCGGCGGTGGTCATGGCCCCCATCGGCTTCGTCTCCGACCACATGGAGGTCATCTACGACCTCGACACCGAGGCCGCGGCCAAGGCGGGGGAGCTGGGACTGCCGGTGCGCCGCTCGGCGACCGTGGGCGCCGACCCGCGGTTCGCCGCCGCGATCCGCGACCTGATCGTGGAGCGCGCGGCCACCGAGCGCGGCCAGGAGGACGTGACCCCCTGCGCCCTGGGCGCCCTGGGCCCGAGCCACAACCTCTGCCCGGTGGGCTGCTGCCCGGCCCGCGCCGCGCGCCCCGCCGCCGCGGGCGCCGACAGCCCCTACGCGTGAGGAGCCCCGTGACCGACCCCCTGCACGCGGAACTGCTGGAGCTGGCCCGCGAGGCGGCGCGGCGCGCGGGCGAGCTGCTGCGGGACGGCCGGCCGGCCGACCTGGAGGTCGCCGCGACCAAGTCCAGCCCGATCGACGTCGTCACCGAGATGGACATCGCGGCCGAGAAGCTGATCACCGGGCTGATCGCCGAGCACCGGCCGGACGACGGCGTCCTCGGCGAGGAGGGCGGCACGACCGAAGGCACCAGTGGCGTCCGCTGGGTGATCGACCCGCTCGACGGGACGGTCAACTACCTGTACGGGCTGCCCACCTGGGCCGTCTCCATCGCCGCCGAGCAGGACGGCGAGACCGTGGTCGGGGTGGTCGAGGCCCCGATGCGCGGGGAGACGTACCACGCCGTCCGCGGCGGCGGCGCCCGTGCCACCGGTGCCTGGGAGGGCGAGCGCACGCTGACCTGCCGCCCCGCGCCGCCCCTCGACCAGGCCCTGGTCTCGACCGGCTTCAACTACGTCACCGAGGTCCGCACCCGGCAGGCCGGTGTCGCGCAGCGGCTGATCCCGCTCCTGCGGGACATCCGGCGGGGCGGCTCGGCCGCGGTCGACCTCTGCGACCTCGCCTGCGGCCGCCTCGACGGCTACTACGAGCGCGGACTGCACCCCTGGGACCTGGCGGCGGGCGACCTGATCGCCCGGGAGGCGGGCGCGCTGACCGGTGGACGGCCCGGTGAGCGCCCCTCGTGGGATCTCGCGGTCGCGGCCACCCCGGGCGTCTTCGAGCCCCTCCAGCGGCTGCTGGAGGACTTCGGCGCCTGGCACGACTGACGGACGGACGGCCGGGGAGACCCGCCGAAGACGACGAAGCGGGCCCCGGCGCTGGATTCGCCGGGGCCCGCTTCGAACGCACTCATGCGCAGGTACCGACGCGCCGCTACCGACGCGATCGGGCTGATCAGGCGCAGGACGCGCCGACCTGCACACCGTGCTCGGCGGCGAGCCGGCGCAGGTCGTCGAGCTCGCCCTGCTCCACCTCGACGAGGAAGTCGTCACCCTCGTCGCGGGCCCGGGACAGATCGGACTCGGTCGTCCTTATGCGCTGCAGAAGTCCTGCGGTGAAAGCGTCCATGCTGCGCCCCCTCGTCCTGGGTCGTGGGTCGACGGCACGGCGGCGTGCCGTTCGAAAGGGACGATCACGTCTGCGGTGGATGACCGGCGCCGCTCGGCCTGGGGCTGCGGCGTCGGACACCCGGTCCGCCCTGCGGGAAACGGACTGATGCGCACCACGGTGTGGCACGGTGCAAGCAGAGCGTGATCGCGGGATGTACACCCGTCCTCCCCAGGCTCCCTTCCGGGGAAACCTCGCCGCACGAGAAAATCTCGTATTTCCATGCTGTTCGTCCGGACGTTCCCCCGTCCTGTGCCCCCGCGCCACCGTCCGTTCCCGGTCGCGCCCCCGCCTTACAGCCGACTTATGGCCGAAAAGGGCAGGATGGAGGCAACACACCCACCCGTACCCTGCCCGCGTGCGCTCCGGAGCGCTGCCCGGCGGGACTTGAGGAAGGACCAGCGACGTGCGCGTACTCGTCGTCGAGGACGAGCAACTGCTCGCCGATGCGGTGGCCACCGGACTGCGCCGGGAGGCCATGGCCGTCGACGTCGTGTACGACGGTGCGGCAGCCCTGGAGCGCATCGGCGTCAACGACTACGACGTGGTCGTCCTCGACCGCGACCTCCCCCTGGTGCACGGCGACGACGTGTGCCGCAGGATCGTCGAACTCGGGATGCCCACGCGCGTGCTGATGCTCACGGCCTCCGGTGACGTCAGCGACCGGGTCGAGGGCCTGGAGATCGGCGCCGACGACTACCTGCCCAAGCCCTTCGCGTTCAGCGAGCTCATCGCGCGCGTGCGCGCCTTGGGGCGGCGCACCAGCGTGCCGCTCCCGCCGGTCCTGGAGCGCGCCGGGATCAAGCTCGACCCCAACCGCCGCGAGGTGTTCCGCGAGGGCCAGGAGGTCCAGCTCGCGCCCAAGGAGTTCGCCGTCCTCGAGGTGCTCATGCGCAGCGAGGGCGCCGTCGTCTCCGCGGAGCAACTGCTGGAGAAGGCCTGGGACGAGAACACCGACCCGTTCACCAACGTGGTGCGGGTGACCGTCATGACCCTGCGCCGCAAACTGGGCGAGCCGCCGGTCATCGTGACCGTGCCCGGCTCGGGCTACCGGATCTGATCCCGTGGCCACCACCCCCGCACCCGCTCCGGGGTCCCCGCAGACACCTCCGAAGCCCACCTGGGACCCCCGCAGGCCGGTGCCGCCCTTCCCCTGGCTGCGCCCCACCATCCGGATACGGCTCACCCTGCTCTACGGCGGCATGTTCCTGATCGCGGGCATCCTGCTGCTGTCGATCATCTACCTGTTCGCCGCGAACGCGCTCAAGGTGGGCAGTGACCTGCCCTTCCGGATCCTCTCCGGACAGGTGTCCAGCGACACCTGCCAGCTGCGCAGCGCGCAGCTGCCCGCGGACGAGCTGAACAGGGCGCTGAACGAGTGCGTCAACGAGCAGCGCCAGCACGCCCTGGACAACCTGCTCAGCCGCTCCCTCCTCGCCCTGCTCGGCCTCGCGGTCATCGCCTTCGCCTTCGGGTACGCGATGGCCGGCCGCGTGCTGTCGCCGCTGGGCCGGATCACCCGCACCGCACGCGCGGTGGCGGGCTCCGACCTGTCCCGCCGGATCGAGCTGGACGGCCCGGACGACGAGCTCAAGGAGCTGGCCGACACCTTCGACGACATGCTGGAGCGGCTGCAGCGGGCCTTCACCGCCCAGCAGCGCTTCGTCGGCAACGCCTCGCACGAACTGCGCACCCCGTTGGCGATCAATCGCACACTCCTCGAGGTGCACCTCTCCGACCCGGACGCGCCGGTGGAGCTCCAGCAGCTCGGCAAGACGCTGCTGGCCACCAACGAGCGCAGCGAACAGCTCGTCGAGGGTCTGCTGCTGCTCGCCCGCAGCGACAACCAGATCGTCGAGCGCAAGCCGGTGGATCTCGCCGAGGTGGCTTCCCAGGCCATCGACCAGGTGCACGCCGAGGCGCAGGCCAAGGGCGTGGAGATCCGCGGCGACCACAAGCCCGCGGTCGTCCAGGGCAACGGAGTACTGCTGGAGCGGATCGCGCTGAACCTGGTGCAGAACGCCGTGCGCTACAACGTGGCCGAGCAGGGATGGGTGGAGGTCACCACCCAGGTCCAGCACGGGCAGGCGGTCCTGGTGGTGACCAACACCGGTCCGGTGGTCCCGGCGTACGAGGTCGACAATCTGTTCGAGCCGTTCCGGAGGTTGCGCACCGAGCGGACGGGCAGCGACAAGGGGGTCGGGCTGGGGCTTTCCATCGTCCGGTCGGTGGCGCGGGCGCACGGTGGGCACATCTACGCCCAGCCGCGCGAGGGGGGTGGGCTCGTGATGCGGGTCACCCTGCCGATCTGACATCATGTCGCCGACACACGAGGGCGTTCGCTTTCGGCAGAATTTTCGAAGAGTGCCCCCGCCGCCCCCGTGTGGGATCGCTCACAGGAGCGTTTCCCGCTTTCTCCACGCTCCGTGATCATGAACTCGCCGAAAGGCCGGGAAGGTCCTGGTTTTCGGGAGCCCTGGTCACGGGAAGTACACGGTGAGGCGGCTTTGAAGTGCCGCGTTCGGACCGTGTACGGTCCCCATCGCATCCACGCCGATCACTCGTGAGGAGTTCGGTTGGGTGTCGATTGAGTAACAGACCTTGATGTGAGGCAAAATCTCCGCCTCAGGTCGGGCACAAGTCCGGCCTCTCACGCGTTAGTGCGCTGGAGACACCGCATACACCCAGAGGGGGAGAGCGACCATGGCAACCGATTACGACACTCCACGTAAGACCGACGACGACGTCGACTCGGACAGTCTTGAAGAGCTGAAGGCCCGCCGTAACGACAAGTCGGCCTCGGCCGTGGATGTCGACGAGTTCGAGGCGGCCGAAGGCCTCGAACTGCCCGGGGCGGACCTCTCGAACGAGGAGCTGGCCGTCCGGGTCCTGCCCAAGCAGCAGGACGAGTTCACGTGCATGAGCTGTTTCCTCGTGCACCACCGCAGCCAGCTGGCCCGGGAGAAGAACGGTCAGCCGATCTGCCGCGACTGCGACTGAGGGCGGGTCGGCCGTGACTGGCTCGACCCCTCCTCGGAAGCGCCGTTTCCCCGCGAGGGGAGCGGACTCGGGGCCGCAGGACGGCCCTCAGCGCGACACGCGTGACCACGAGCGAGGCTCAACCGACACCGGGGCGGCCTCGCTCGAACTCGCGGTCGACCGGGGTGACCTCCCGGTATCCGCGGAGGTCACCACCACCGCACCGGTGGCTCGCCGACGGGCCGCGGAGTTCCGGGACAAGGCCAGGGAAGGCGCCCGCAAGGGCGGTGCCCGCGCGCGGGCCGGCCTGGCGTACCTCACGGACCGGATCATCGACATGGCCCCGCGGGTGCCCGTGAGGGACCAGCAGACGCTGCGGGGGCAGTTCCCCGGGCTCGGTCCCGAGGAGCTCGCGGACAAGCTCGTGGCGGGCGCGGCGAGGGCCACGGCGACGGTCGGGGCCGGAGTCGGCGCGGCGGCGATGATGCCCGTGCCGCCCGCGATGCCCACGGAGCTGGCCGCCGAGATCACCGGCGTCGCCGCGATCGAACTGAAACTGATCGCCGAACTCCACGAGGTCTACGGCGTACGGCCCGCGGGCAGCCTCGCCCAGCGCAGCACCGCGTACCTGAACGCCTGGTCGCAGGAGCGCGGGATCGAGGCGACCAAGCCCTCCACCGTGAACGCGGCGATGAACAGCCGGATGAAGCGCGAACTGCGCCAGCGGATCACGAAGCGCACCGTGCGCAACCTGCCGAACCTCATGCCGTTCCTGGTGGGAGCCGCCGTCGGCGCGGTCATGAACCGCAGGGACACCAGAAAGCTCGCCGCCCGCATCCAGGCCGACCTGCGCAGGACCCAGGTCCCCTGGGACGTCCTGCCCGCGCTCCCGGCCCTCGAGACCCCGGCCGACGCCCTGGACCTGGCCCCGTTCACCGGCGAGGAGGGTGGACACGGAGCCCCCTGAACCCGGCTCCGTCCCCGTGCCGCCGTTCTGCCCGGCCGCAGGGCCCGCCGGGCCCCGCCCGGCGCGTGCTAGGCGGCGGTCTTCGCCGCCCGCAGTGCCTCCGCCAGCCGCTCCGGCTCACGCGTCGACAGGAAGGCGTACGGCGTCGGGTCCTCCGGGTCGGTGATCTCCACCCGCACCGCCCCCGGGACGTAGGCCCGCAGCAGCATGAAGCAGCGCGGGTCCGCCCGGTGGGTGCGCCAGGCACGGGCCTCCTCGGCGTCCAGGACCTCCACCTCGCCCAGTGCCGTCACCGGGATCCTCGCCTCACCGGCGATCAGCAGGCCGCCCACGACCCGGATGCGCGCCGAGCCGTACGCGCTGACCACGACCGCCGCCGCGGCGCTGCCGACGGCCAGGCCGCCGAGCATCGGCAGGGTGCCGAGCGGCAGCACGATCAGGGCCAGCGAGACACCCGCGAGCAGGGAGATCAGCCACCAGGAGCGGGGCGCGGTCAGGCGTTCTTCGTACGGGGCGGCGGAGAGCTGCATGGATCCAGCTTGGCAGGTGTCGGGGGACGGCCGACGCGCGGGTAAGGTCTGCGCCTGTGAGTGGTACTTCCTCAGTTCTCCAGCCCCCCGCCGATGCCGTGGAACCGGTGCGCCACCCGGACGCGCCCGCGCCCGGTGAGCTCCTGGGCGCGCACTACGGCCAGTGCTTCGGCTGTGGCGGCGAACAGCCCCACGGACTGCACCTCGAGGCGCGGGCCGGCGAAGGGGTGTCGGTCACCGCCGCGTTCACCGTGCGGCCCGCCCACCAGGGAGCCCCCGGCCTGGCGCACGGCGGGGTGCTCACCAGCGCCCTGGACGAGACGCTCGGCTCGCTGAACTGGCTGCTGCGGACGATCGCCGTGACCGGCAGGCTCGAGACCGACTTCGTCCGGCCGGTGCCGGTCGACACCACGCTCCATCTGGAGGCGGAGGTCACCGCGGTGGCGGGCCGGAAGATCTACTCCACCGCCACCGGACGCATCGGCGGCCCCGACGGCCCGGTCGCCGTCCGCGCCGACGCGCTCTTCATCGAGGTCAAGGTCGACCACTTCATCGACCACGGCCGCCCCGAGGAGATCCGGGCCGCCATGGAGGACCCGGACCAGGTCCGCCGCGCCCGTGCCTTCGAGGTGAACCCGTGAGCGAGCCCCGCCGCGGCGCACTCCGGGTCCTGCTCCGGCGCGTCGACCCGGACGTACCGCTTCCGGCGTACGAGCACCCCGGTGACGCGGGAGCCGATCTGCGCACCACCGAGGCGTGCGAACTGGCGCCCGGGGAGCGGGCCGTTCTGCCCACCGGGGTGTCTGTGGCGCTGCCCGAGGGGTACGCGGCCTTCGTGCACCCGCGATCCGGTCTGGCCGCGCGCTGCGGCGTCGCCCTGGTGAATGCCCCGGGGACGGTTGATGCCGGGTACCGTGGGGAGATCAAGGTGATCGTGGTGAATCTCGACCCGCGCGAGGCCGTGCGGTTCGAGCGCTTCGACCGGATTGCCCAACTGGTCGTCCAGCAGGTCGAGCGGGTCCGTTTCGTGCCGGTCGCGGAGCTGCCCCGCTCGGTACGGGCCGAGGGGGGCTTCGGGTCCACCGGCGGCCATGCCGCGGTGGAAGGTAAGAACGGCACAAGCGTTCAGGCCGCCGAAGGCGGTACAGCGGGTGGGAATCGATACGCTTCGGTCGTATCCGACCGGGAAGGACAGTGACGTGTTCGGACGTCGCAAGAAGAGGGATGCCGCCGAGGGCGCGGCCGGCGAGGCCGAGCAGGTCGTCGACGGTGTCGACACGGAGGCCGGAGGCGAGCGCGAGCGGCTGAGGCTCGAGCCCGCACCGCGGCCCGACGGGCCCTGGGACAGTTCCGAGGTGAGCGCGCCCGGCGAGGGCCGGGTCGATCTGGGCGGTCTGTTCGTGCCCGGCGTGGACGGCATGGAGCTGCGGGTCGAGGTCGCGGGCGACGCGATCGTCGCGGCCACCGTCGTGGTGCACGACAGCGCCATCCAGCTGCAGGGCTTCGCGGCCCCCAAGCGCGAGGGCATCTGGAGCGAGGTCCGCGAGGAGATCGCGTCCGGCATCACCCAGCAGGGCGGCATCATCGACGAGGTCGAGGGCCCGCTGGGCTGGGAGCTGCGTGCCCAGGTACCGGTGCAACTGCCCGACGGCACGGGCGGTTTCCAGGTCGTACGGTTCGTCGGCGTGGACGGCCCGCGCTGGTTCCTGCGCGGGGTGATCTCGGGTCAGGGCGCGGTGCAGCCGCAGGCCGCCGGGCTGCTGGAGCAGATCTTCCGGGACACGGTCGTGGTGCGCGGGGACGGCCCGATGGCGCCGCGCGACCCGATCGTCCTGAAGCTGCCGGACGACGCCCAGATGGTCCCCGAGGGCGTGCAGCAGGACGAGGGCTCCGAGGGCTCCCGCTTCGCGGGCGGCATGGGGCAGCTGGCGCGCGGCCCGGAGATCACCGAGGTCCGCTGAGCCCGTCGAGTCGGTCGAGCGGGGCAGGGGCCGCACCCGGCCGGGTGCGGCCCCTGCCCCGCTCGACCGCTCCGGCCCGTTGATCGACAGGGCGTCCGGCAGCGATACTGGCGGCCCGGTCCGGCGGCGACGTGCGCGACCGGTACCCGGGGGAGGGCGGGCGAATGAGCCAGGCGGTCGGTCAGGTGGGCACCGAGACCATGGTGCGCGTCGAGAACGTGCACAAGTCCTACGGCACCGGAGCCACCGCGGTCCACGCCCTGCGCGGTGTCTCCTTCGACGTACCGCGCGGTGAGCTGATCGCTCTCAAGGGGCGCTCGGGATCCGGCAAGACCACCCTGCTCAACATCGTCGGCGGCCTCGACACCCCGGACGAGGGACGGGTCACCGTCGACGGGCTCGACCTCGCCGGCCTGGACGAGAACGGGCTGCTCGCGCTGCGCCGGGACCGGATCGGCTTCGTCTTCCAGTCCTTCGGGCTCATCCCCATCCTCACCGCCGCCGAGAACGTGGGGGTCCCGCTCCGGCTGCGCCGCGCCGACCCGCGCGAGCGCGAGGAACGCGTGGACCTGCTGCTGTCCCTGGTGGGCCTCGCCGACCACGCGGCACAGCGGCCGGGCGAGCTGTCCGGCGGCCAGCAGCAGCGGGTCGCCATCGCCCGCGCCCTCGCCAACGACCCGGCCCTGCTCATCGCCGACGAGCCGACCGGCCAGCTCGACGCGGAGACCGGGCACTCCGTGATGGAACTGCTGCGCGCGGTGGTGCGCAGCGAGCAGGTCACCGCGGTCGTCGCCACGCACGACGCGACCCTGCTCGGCCTCGCCGACCGCGTCCTGGAACTCGGCGACGGCGAGATCGTCGAACCCTGACGGCCGACCGGCGGCGTCCAGCCGAGTCCTTCGGGGCTCGTCGGTGCCCGTCGGGGTTCGACGGCCTTCGTCAGGGTTCCGTCAAGGACGCGCTCACCACCCCGAGCAGCATCTTTCGCCGCACCGGACGACCGTAGGGTCGACTCTGCACGGGCAGTAAGGGCCACCCGGACAGCACTGCCCTCAGACCGGAAGACAATGAGGCCGTGACTCCGCTCCCCTCCCGAAGGAAGGGGGCTTCCCACCCGAAGGTTGCGGTCCAGCCCGAACCGATCCCTCGCGGGACACCAGAGACGTACATCAGAGATTCGATCCCCCCGCCGGCTGAAGCCGGTGGTTCCCTCGAAAGGGGTCCGATGGGACGCGGCAGACTTCGGATCCACCTCGGCGCGGCACCGGGCGTCGGCAAGACGTACGCGATGCTCTCCGAGGCGCAGCGCCGTGTCGAGCGGGGCACCGACTGCGTGGTGGGGTTCGTCGAGCACTACGACCGGCCGCGCACCAGGGCGCTGCTGGACGGCCTCGAACAGGTACCGCGCAAGGAACTGGAGCACCGCGGCGCCCTCCTTCCCGAGATGGACCTCGACGCCGTCCTCGCCCGCCGCCCCCAGGTGGTCCTCGTCGACGAACTCGCCCACACCAACGTGCCCGGCGTGCGCAACGCCAAGCGCTGGCAGGACGTGGAGGAGCTGCTGGCCGCCGGGATCGACGTGCTGTCGACCCTCAACATCCAGCACCTGGAGTCCCTCGGTGACGTCGTGGAGTCGATCACCGGCGTACGGCCGCGGGAGACCGTACCGGACGAGGTGGTCCGGCGGGCCGAACAGATAGAGCTGGTCGACATGACGCCCGAGGCGCTGCGCCGCCGGATGGCGCACGGCAACGTGTACCAGCCGGACAAGGTCGACGCGGCCCTGTCGAACTACTTCCGCCCCGGCAACCTCACCGCGCTGAGGGAGCTCGCGCTGCTGTGGGTGGCCGACCGGGTCGACGAGTACCTGCAGCGGTACCGCAGCGAGCACGACGTCTCGGCCATCTGGGGCTCACGCGAACGGATCATGGTCGGCCTGACCGGCGGACCCGAGGGCCGCACCCTGATCCGCCGTGCCGCGCGGCTCGCGGAGAAGGGCGCCGGGGGCGAGGTGCTCGCGGTCTACATCGCCCGCGGCGACGGGCTCACCGCCGCCTCGCCGGGGGAGCTGGCCGAACAGCGGACCCTGGTGGAGAACCTGGGCGGCACCTTCCACCACGTCGTCGGGGACGACATCCCGGCCGCCCTGCTCGCCTTCGCGCGCGCGGCGAACGCCACCCAGATCGTGCTGGGCTCCTCACGCCGCAAGGCGTGGCAGTACGTCTTCGGTCCCGGCGTCGGCGCGACCGTCGCACGGGACTCCGGTCCCGACCTGGACGTGCACATCGTCACCCACGAGGCGATCGCCAAGGGGCGCGGACTGCCGGTGGCCCGGGGCGCCCGGCTCGGACGGTCCCGGGTGGCGTGGGGCTGGGCGGTCGGGGTGGCGGGTCCCGCGGTGCTGGCCCTGCTGCTCAACGCCTTCGACCCGGGCCTGGCCAACGACATGCTGCTGTTCCTGGCGCTGACCGTGGCGGCGGCCCTGCTCGGCGGCCTGCGGCCGGCCCTGGCCTCGGCGGCCTTCGGCTCGCTGCTGCTGAACTACTTCTACACCCCGCCCCTGCACCGCTGGACGATCTCCGACCCGAAGAACATCGTCGCCATCGTGATCTTCGTCGCCGTCGGTGCGGCGGTGGCGTCCGTGGTCGACCTGGCCGCCCGCCGCACCCATCAGGCGGCCCGGCTGCGTGCCGAGTCGGAGATCCTCTCCTTCCTGGCCGGCAACGTGCTGCGCGGCGAGACCGGTCTGGAGGCGCTGCTGGAACGGGTCCGCGAGACCTTCGGCATGGAGTCGGCGGCGCTGCTGGAACGCGCCGGCGACGTCGAGCCCTGGACCTGCGCCGGGCGGGCCGGCACGGGACCGGTCCTCGAGCGGCCCGACGACGCGGACGTGGACGTTCCGGTCGGGGACCACATGGCGCTCGTCCTGACCGGCCGGGTCCTGCCCGCCGAGGACCGCAGGGTGCTGGGCGCCTTCGCGGCCCAGGCAGCCGCCGCCCTGGACCGCCGGCGACTGCGCGCCGAGGCCGACCGGGCGCGCACCCTGGCCGAGGGCAACCGCATCCGCACCGCCCTGCTGGCCGCCGTCAGCCACGACCTGCGCACCCCGCTCGCCGGGATCAAGGCGGCGGTCTCCTCGCTGCGCTCCGAGGACGTCGACTGGTCGCCCGAGGACCGGGCCGAGCTGCTGGAGGGCATCGAGGGCGGCGCCGACCGGCTGGACCACCTGGTGGGCAACCTGCTCGACATGTCCCGGCTGAACACCGGCACGGTCACCCCGCTGATCCGCGAACTCGACCTCGACGAGGTGGTGCCCATGGCCCTCGGCGGGGTCCCCGAGGGCAGCGTCGCCCTGGACATCCCGGAGACGCTGCCCATGGTCGCCGTCGACCCCGGGCTGCTGGAGCGGGCGGTGGCCAACCTGGTCGAGAACGCCGTCAAGTACGCTCCGTCCGGCACCATCGTCCTGGTCGCCGCGAGCGCGCTCGCGGACCGGGTCGAGGTGCGGGTGGTCGACCGCGGCCCCGGCGTCCCCGATGACGCGAAGGACCGCATCTTCGAGCCCTTCCAGCGTTATGGTGACGCCCCGCGCGGTGCCGGTGTCGGCCTCGGCCTGGCGGTGGCACGCGGCTTCGTGGAGGCCATGGGCGGCTCGCTGAACGCGGACGACACCCCCGGGGGCGGCCTCACCATGACGCTGACCCTCCGCGCGGCGGGCGCCGCGCCGGAACCCGGCCGCCCCGCCGCGCCGGAACCCGGCCGCCCCGCGGAGCCGGCCCGTACCGCAGAACCTGAAAGGCAGTCCTCATGACCCGTGTGCTGGTGGTCGACGACGAGCCGGCGATCGTGCGCGCCCTCGTGATCAACCTCAAGGCCCGCTCGTACGAGGTCGACGCCGCCCAGGACGGTGCCGAGGCCCTCCGCCTGGCCGCCGCCCGCCACCCCGACGTGGTCGTCCTCGACCTGGGCCTGCCCGACATGGACGGCGTCGAGGTGATCAGGGGGCTGCGCGGCTGGACCCGGGTGCCGATCCTGGTGCTCTCCGCCCGGCAGGCCTCCGACGAGAAGGTGCAGGCGCTCGACGCGGGAGCCGACGACTACGTCACCAAGCCCTTCGGCATGGACGAGCTGCTGGCCAGGCTCCGCGCCGCCGTGCGCCGGGCCGAGCCCTCCGGCGAGGACGACCTGAGGGTGGAGACCGACGGGTTCACCGTCGACCTGGCCGCGAAGAAGGTGCACCGGGACGGCAAGGACGTACGGCTGACCCCCACCGAATGGCACCTGCTGGAGGTGCTGGTGCGCAACGGCGGCCGGCTGGTCGCGCAGAAGCAGCTGCTGAAGGAGGTCTGGGGGCCCTCGTACGGGACGGAGACCAACTACCTGCGCGTGTACATGGCGCAGCTGCGCCGCAAGCTGGAGGCCGACCCGTCCCACCCGAAGCACTTCATCACCGAGCCGGGCATGGGCTACCGCTTCGAGCGGTGAGCGCACACCCCGGTGACCGCACGTCCAGGTGACCGCACGTCCAGGTGAACGCGCGCCCCGGCGGTTCGAGCCGGTTCACCAGGGGGTACGTAACCGTCGGAGCACCCCGGTACGCTTTCAGACATGAGTGCTGTTCCTCGCTCGGACAAACCGGCGGGCCGGTTCCGGCGTATGCTCGATCGGCTCTCCTCGTCGCAGGAGGACCTGGAGTCCGAGGAGCTGCGCGAGGACACGGAGACCACGGGCTGCACGCGGATAGACGACTGCCAGGACCGGCAGATCGTCACGGTTACTGGTACCTTGCGCACGGTCACGCTCCGGCCGCGCGCGGGGGTCCCGGCACTGGAGGCCGAACTGTTCGACGGCTCCGCCGCGCTGGACGTGGTGTGGCTCGGCCGGCGCTCCATCGTCGGGATCGAACCGGGGCGCAAACTGATCGCATCGGGCCGCATCGCCATGAGCAGGGGTCGCCGGGTGCTGTTCAATCCGAAATACGAACTGAGACCCCTCGGACGGGAGTAGCCGGTGACGTCGCTCGACAAGCCGACAACCGAAGACACATCTGCCGACGACGCCAAGGCGGTGACCGAGGCCGCCCTGTTCGAGGCGTTCGGCGGAGTGCGGGGCATGGTCGAGACGGTGCTGCCCGGACTTCTCTTCGTCAGCATCTACACGATCAACAAGGACCTGCACATGTCGGCGATCGCGGCGCTCGCCGTGTCGCTGGTGATGGTCGTGGTCCGGCTGGCGAGGAAGGACACCGTCAAGCACGCCTTCAGCGGCGTCTTCGGCGTCGGCTTCGGTGTGGTCTTCGCGATGATGACCGGCAACGCCAAGGACTTCTACCTGCCGGGCATGCTCTACACCCTGGGCCTGGCCCTCGCGTACATCATCACCGCGATGGCCGGGGTCCCGCTGATCGGCCTGATGCTGGGCCCCGTCTTCCGGGAGAACCTCTCCTGGCGCACCCGTAACCCGGGCCGCAAGAAGGCGTACACCAAGGCCAGTTGGGCCTGGGGTCTGATCCTGCTCGGCAAGTGCGCGATCCTGTTCCCGCTGTACTGGTGGGCGGACACGACGCAGCTGGGCTGGGTCCTGGTCGCCCTGAAGATCCCGCCGTTCCTGCTCGCCGTGTACCTGACGTGGGTGTTCCTGGCGAAGGCGCCGCCGCCGATCGACGTGTTCGCGGAGATGGAGGCGGAGGAGCGGGCCGAGGAGGAGCGCAAGGCCGCCCGCGAGGCGGAGACGGCGAAGCCGGCGGAGAACGGCGGGGCGACGACGACCGGCCGGCACCGCCGCCCCTGAGTTCCTTCCGCAGCCGCGTACGTGAGTGGGGGCGCCCGGAGAACACCGGGCGCCCCCACTCACGTACAGCCCCGCCGGACCGGCGCTAGCGTGCCGCGTCGTTCCGGCGTACCGACAGCAGGTCCTCCAGTTGCTCCTCGCGGGACTGGGCGGCCACGAAGAGCAGTTCGTCGCCCGCCTCCAGGGAGTCCTCCCGGGTCGGCGTGAGAACGCGCGTCCCACGGATGATCGTGACCAGCGAGGTGTCCTGGGGCCACTGGACGGCGCCGACCTGGGTGCCCGCCAGCGCCGACTCCTCGGGCAGGGTCAGCTCGACCAGGTTGGCGTCACCGTGGCTGAAGCGCAGCAGCCGGACCAGGTCGCCGACGCTGACCGCCTCCTCCACCAGGGCCGACATCAGGCGCGGGGTGGAGACGGCGACGTCCACGCCCCAGGACTCGTTGAACAGCCACTCGTTCTTGGGGTTGTTCACCCGGGAGACGACGCGCGGGACGCCGTACTCCGTCTTCGCCAGCAGGGACACGACCAGGTTGACCTTGTCGTCGCCGGTCGCGGCGATGACGACGTTGCAGCGCTGGATCGCCGCCTCGTCCAGGGAGGTGATCTCGCAGGCGTCGGCGAGCAGCCACTCGGCCTGCGGAACGCGCTCGACCGAGATGGCGGTCGGCGCCTTGTCGATGAGCAGGACCTCGTGGCCGTTCTCCAGCAGCTCGCCCGCGATCGAGCGGCCGACGGCGCCGGCTCCGGCAATGGCGACCCTCATCAGTGACCGCCCTCCTCTTCGGGGCCCTTGGCGAACGCCGCCTCGACCCGGTCGATCTCGTCGGTGCGCATCATCACGTGCACCAGGTCCCCCTCCTGCAACACCGTCTGGGAGCTGGGCAGAATCGCCTCGCCGAGCCGGGTGAGGAAGGCCACGCGGACGCCGGTCCGGTCCTGCAGCTTGCTGATCCTGTGCCCCACCCAGGCCGGGGAGGTGTGCACCTCGGCGAGCTGGACCCCGCCGGTGGGGTCGCGCCACAGCGGCTCCGCGCCCGAGGGGAGCAGCCGGCGCAGCATCTGGTCGGCGGTCCAGCGGACCGTCGCGACCGTGGGGATGCCCAGGCGCTGGTAGACCTCCGCGCGGCGGGGGTCGTAGATGCGGGCGGCGACGTTCTCGACGCCGAACATCTCACGGGCCACCCGCGCGGCGATGATGTTGGAGTTGTCCCCGCTGGAGACGGCGGCGAAGGCGCCGGCCTCCTCGATGCCCGCCTCGCGCAGGGTGTCCTGGTCGAAGCCGACCCCGGTGACCCGGCGGCCGTTGAACGCGGAGCCCAGACGGCGGAAGGCGGTCGGGTCCCGGTCGATCACGGCGATCGTGTGCCCCTGCTCCTCCAGGGTCCGAGCCAGGGCGGAACCCACTCTTCCGCAACCCATGATGACAATATGCATGGCCTCACACCGCGCTTCCTGCAGGCCCGTCGATCTTCATGGCCATCGTGCTCATGTCTCTCTTTCGGCTCGCCGGGCACCCCGTGGCGGCCTGAGTGCGGACCGCCGGGCAACATCATGCCGGGGCGGAGCGCCTCCGATGTCCTCCGGGGCTCCGGTCGCAGCGTGTGGGGGCCGCGTGCGGCTGCCGCGTCCGGGCGCCCGGGTCCAACGTATCGGCACGGCGGGACGATCAGCGGCGGGTGATGCTGCGCATGCTGGCCAGGGCCAGGATCCCGAGACAGAGAAGCGCGGCCACGGCACCGATCAGTTCGGCGGACGCGTGCATGGAACCTCCACGGAGGGGCGGCGGACGGGGCCCGGTCATAGCCCAGTCATATAGGCATGGAACCGACGCCTCCCGCGGAACCCGCAGCGCCACCACCCCGTGTTTTCACCCGGAGAGCAGAGGCGCCCGCCCCCGCCGCGCCCCGCGACACGAGCCCCGTTCGGAACCCGTTCGGAACCCGTACGGAAGCCGTATGGATGTGAGCGGCGGACGGGAGTCCCTGTGTTCGAAGGCATACGATCCTCAGTTGTGTCCAAACTGACCGACGTGCCCAAACGCATTCTCATCGGGCGCGCGTTGCGCAGCGACCGCTTGGGCGAAACGCTTCTGCCCAAGCGCGTCGCACTCCCCGTCTTCGCCTCCGACCCGCTGTCGTCCGTGGCGTACGCACCCGGTGAGGTCCTGCTCGTCCTCTCCGTCGCCGGTCTGTCGGCGTACCACTTCAGCCCCTGGATCGCGCTCGCGATCGTCGCCCTGATGGTCACCGTGGTCGCCTCCTACCGGCAGAACGTGCACGCCTACCCCAGCGGTGGCGGCGGCTACGAGGTGGTGACCACCAACCTGGGCCCCAGGGCCGGCCGGACCGTCGCGAGCGCCCTGCTGGTCGACTACGTCCTCACCGTCGCCGTGTCGATCTCCGCCGGCGTCGAGAACCTGGGGTCGGCGATCCCGTTCGTCGTCGAGAACAAGGTGGCCTGCGCCATCGCCGTGATCGTGCTGCTGACGCTGATGAACCTGCGCGGCGTCCGGGAGTCGGGCACCCTCTTCGCCATCCCGACGTACGTCTTCGTCGCGGGCGTCTTCACCATGATCGCGTGGGGCGCGTTCCGCGGCGTGGTGCTCGGCGACGAGATGCGGGCGGCGACGGCGGACTTCGAGATCAAACCCGAACACCCCGGCCTGGCGGGCTTCGCCCTGTTCTTCCTGCTGCTGCGCGCCTTCTCCTCCGGCTGCGCCGCGCTCACCGGCGTCGAGGCGATCTCCAACGGCGTCCCGGCCTTCCGCAGGCCCAAGTCCAAGAACGCGGCGACCACGCTCGCGCTGATGGGCCTGCTCGCCGTCACCATGTTCTGCGGCATCATCGCCCTGGCCGGCGCGACCCGGGTGCGCATGGCGGAGAACCCGGCCACGGACCTCTTCCACCACGGCGTACCGCTGGGTCCGGACTACGTACAGCACCCGGTGATCTCACAGGTGGCCGAAGCCGTGTTCGGCCAGGGCAGCCTGCTGTTCCTCCTCCTGGCCGGCGCCACCGCGCTGGTGCTGTTCCTCGCCGCGAACACCGCCTACAACGGCTTCCCGCTGCTCGGCTCGATCCTCGCCCAGGACCGCTACCTCCCGCGTCAGCTGCACACCCGCGGCGACCGGCTCGCCTTCTCCAACGGCATCGTGCTGCTGGCCGGCGCCGCCATCGTGCTGGTGTGGGTGTACGGCGCCAGCACGACACGCCTGATCCAGCTCTACATCGTCGGCGTGTTCGTGTCCTTCACCCTCAGCCAGATCGGCATGGTCCGGCACTGGAACCGCCTGCTGGCCGTCGAGAAGGAGCAGGCCAAGCGCCGTCACATGATCCGCTCCCGGGCCATCAACGCCTTCGGCGCCTTCTTCACCGGCCTGGTCCTGGTCGTCGTGCTCGTCTCCAAGTTCACCCACGGCGCCTGGGTCGCGCTGCTCGGCATGTGCGTCTTCTACGTGACGATGACGATGATCCGCCGGCACTACGACCGCGTCGCCGAGGAGGTCGCCGCACCGGAGGAGCCGAGCGACGACATGGTGCGCCCGTCCCGGGTCCACTCGGTCGTCCTGGTCTCCAGGATCCACCGCCCCACCCTGCGCGCCCTCGCCTACGCCAAGCTGATGCGCTCCGACAGCCTCGAGGCGCTCAGCGTCAACGTCGACGCGGCGGAGACCCGGGCGCTGCACGAGGAGTGGGAGCGACGCGGCATCGAGGTGCCCCTGAAGGTGCTGGACTCCCCCTACCGCGAGGTCACCCGGCCGGTCATCGAGTACGTCAAGAGCCTGCGCAGGGAGTCGCCGCGGGACGTGGTGTCCGTGTTCATCCCCGAGTACGTGGTCGGCCGCTGGTACGAGCAGCTGCTGCACAACCAGAGCGCGCTGCGGCTGAAGGCCCGGCTGCTGTTCACACCGGGCGTGATGGTGACCTCGGTGCCGTACCAGCTGCAGTCCTCCGAGGTGGCCAGGCGGCGCGCCCGCAAGCGGGCGGACTGGTCGGCGCCGGGTGCGGTGCGGCGCGGTCCGGTCGAGCGGGGTTCGGAGCAGCGGTCCAAGGGCTCCTCCAAGGACACGTAGACTGGACGGCTGTCGTCGCGGGCCACTGCCCGCATCTTCGCCCCCGATGTTGTGGAGTCACCCCGCCATGCAGGCAGAACCGAGGAAATCACTGGTGGGGGAGGAGTACGAGGTCGAGGTCGGCCCCGTCGCCCACGGAGGCCACTGCATCGCCCGTACGGCCGAGGGACAGGTGTTGTTCGTCCGGCACACGCTGCCCGGCGAGCGGGTCGTCGCGCGGGTGACCGAGGGCGAGGAGGGGGCCCGCTTCCTGCGCGCGGACGCGGTGACGGTGCTCGACGCCTCCAAGGACCGGATCGACGCCCCCTGCCCGTACGCCGGGCCCGGCCGTTGCGGCGGCTGCGACTGGCAGCACGCCAAGCCGGGAGCACAGCGGCGGCTGAAGGGCGAGGTCGTCGCCGAGCAGCTGCGGCGGCTCGCCGGGCTCACGCCCGAGGAGGTCGGCTGGGACGGCACGGTGGTTCCCGCCGAGGGCGACAAACTCCCCGCCGGCCAGGTCCCGGCGTGGCGCACGCGCGTGCAGTACGCGGTGACCGCCGACGGCCGCGCGGGACTGCGCCGGCACCGCTCGCACGAGGTCGAGCCCATCGACCACTGCATGATCGCCGCGGAGGGCGTCAGCGAGCTGGGCATCGAGAAGCGGGACTGGACGGGCATGGACTCCGTCGAGGCGATCGCCGCGACGGGCTCGCAGGACCGCCAGGTAGTCCTGACCCCGAAACCGGGTGCGCGCCTGCCCCTGGTCGAACTGGACCGCCCCGTCTCCGTCCTGCGCATCGACGAACGCAACGGTCAGGTCCACCGTGTCCACGGCCGCCCCTTCGTCCGTGAACGCGCCGACGGCCGCACCCACCGGGTCGCAGGCGGAGGCTTCTGGCAGGTCCACCCGAAGTCGGCGGACACCCTGATCACCGCGGTCATGCAGGGTCTGCTGCCCCGCAAGGGCGACACGGCCCTCGACCTGTACTGCGGCGCCGGCCTGTTCGCGGGCGCGCTGGCCGACCGGGTCGGCGAGCAGGGCGCGGTCCTCGGCATCGAGTCCGGCAAGCGCGCGGTGGAGGACGCCCGGCACAACCTCGCCGACTTCCCCCGCGTCCGCATCGAGCAGGGCAAGGTCGACTCGGTCCTGCCCCGCACCGGAATCACCGAGGTCGACCTCGTCGTCCTCGACCCGCCCCGCGCGGGCGCCGGCCGCACGACCGTGGCCCACCTGACCTCCCTGGGCGCCCGCCGCATCGCCTACGTCGCCTGCGACCCGGCCGCCCTCGCCCGCGACCTGGCGTACTTCCGGGACGGCGGGTACCGGGTACGGATGCTGCGCGTGTTCGACCTGTTCCCGATGACGCACCACGTGGAGTGCGTGGCGATTCTGGAGCCTGCTGAGAAGGGGCGTTGACCTGCGGTTCTGTGAAAGCGGGGGATGAATTCGACGTCTTTCCCCGGTGGAAACAGTTCGAGGCGTGATGGCTTGGCCCTGTGGACTTTGGCCTGGGCTTTTCCGGTGTGGTGGCTGATTGTTGCCCGGTCCGCGGACGGGGCGTCCTGGAAGTCCTGACGCTGAAATGACGCTCGTTCTGACGGACTTTCAGGTGGGTGGTGCGCGGACACGGGCGGCTGTCAGGGAGGGAACGGGTGCGGTGAAGCGGGTGGCCGAGACGCTGAGGCCGAGCTCGTCGCCCGTATCGCCGACCGGCTCGACTTCCCCGGCCCACCCACTTCAGCAAGTTCTTCCACCGGCGCACTGGCCAGTCCCAGATCTGGATTCCGGCGGCAACCGGGAGCCGACGCCGAACGCCAGGTTGATCAGGTCCGTAACCGGCCCGCCCTGTGTCGATGCCGGCGGCGGACGGCTGACGCGGGTTACACGTGCCGCCTGTGCATCGAAGTCGACGAGGGTGGCGAGGAACTGTTCGACCTCCCGTCGTAGCCGCGGCGGATCCTCCTCCACGAGGCAGAGGTGAAATCGGGCATCCGCTTCGATGTGGGCGGTGTCTGCCCGGTCGGCGGGTCGCATGGCACAAGCGCTCGTCGCACGCGTACTCGGCGTTGGCCGTTCCGAGGCATCTCCGGAGTGTGGGCCGGGGGGCGTCAGTTGCGGTTGTGGGTCCTGTTCAGCAACTCGAAGAAGACGTCACCGCGCACCACCTCGAACGGGTCGTCCAGGAGTGCCGCGAGGGCTGCGATGTCGTTCGGTGCCCAGGTCCAGGCGTTGATGGCCGCGGCGATGAACAGGGGGCGGGACGGGTCCCGGTGCTCGATGTGCTTCAGCAGTGCGTCCCGGAATTCCGGGCCCTTGCCCTGCGGAAAGAAGTTGCCGATCACCGGGATGCCGCCGGCGCGGGTCTGGAGGTCGCCGGTCTCCCAGGACTGGATGATGCCGCGCAGGGGTGTGTGGCGGGCGTACGAGGAGACGACGCGTTCGTCGAAGGGGGTCCAGCCGTCGCCCGCCGCGTTGCGCGGGTTGTACGCATACACGAGATCCATGCCCGTGCGGCGCAGATAGCGGCCGGTCAGTTCGGTGTAGGCGGCCAGGTGCTCCTCGGGCCAGGAGGCGGGGTAGGTGTAACCGGCGCCGGACGGGCCGCAGACGAGGAGGTCGTTGTCGGTGGCGGTGCGCTGGTAGTGGGCGAGCAGCGCGGGGCCGAGGTCGGCGAGCAGAGGGCTGACGGTCCAGTTGACGGGGACGGTGCCGCGTGCCGGGTCGTCCCAGATGTCCCGCATACGATGCTGGCAGTACTGCACGTTGTCGCCCTCGCCGACGGTGAAAGTGACGTAGACGCGGTTGCGGAGCCTCGCTTTCGGCCGTGTGCGGACACGGCTGGAGACGCGCGCGGGCACACCCGCGTGGACCGTCCCGTTCATGTAGAAGTCCGTGGCGACGACCTCGACGCCGTGCCGCGAGGCGCGGTCGACGCCGCTCCATTCACCGGCCACGTCGTTGGGGAACCAGCCGGTGTAGGGCGTGGTCGGCGCGAGTCGGCTCAGCGCGTCGTCGAGCAGGTCACCGGTCTCGCCGGCGGGCGGCAGCCACAGGACCATGGCCCTGCTCGCGACCGCGTAGTCACGGAAGTGGGGGAACGGTTCGCGTCGGGTCGGGGCCGTGGTGGTGGCGGTGACGAGGAACTGGTTCCACAGGTCGACCTCGGCGACCAGCCGCTCCGTGCCGCCCGGGACGGTGAAACGGTAGACGAAGTAGCCGCCGTCGCCGTCGCCGAACCGGTTGGCGTCGCCGCCGATGGAGGAGTTGAGGCCGTCGAAGAGGTAGGGCCTCTCGGCTTCGGTGCCCGGGGTGAAGCCGACGGTCTGCACCCCGTCGGCGTACAGGGCGACGGAGCCCACGGACGCCCCCCAGCCGTCGTCGCCGAAGGAGTCCTGGAACCGCAGATACACGGCGCCGCCGTTGCCGCCGTCGCTCAGCTCCGGGCTCAGGTCCAGCGTGCGGGTACGGCGGTTGGAGCTGTCGCGCACACGCTCCGTCTCCCTCGCGATCTCCCGCCACCGCACCCCCGTGACGGGCACGGTGCGGACCGGCGGCAGTCCGGCCACCAGGGTGTGGGCGCAGCGTGGGAAGAGGTGGCGGAGCTGCCAGCGGTAGGTGGCGGGCACGTCGTCGGGGTCGAAGCGGCCGCGCAGGTCGGTGACCGTTCTGAGGCCGTGACGGTCGGCCTGTTCCGCGGTGGCCGCCACCGCGTCGGTCAGACCGGCCAGGGTGGTGGCGACATTGACCGAGTCGGGCACGTCCGGGTCGATCAGCACGGCGCCGTGCACCTCGCGGCGGTACCGGTTCACCAGGTCCAGGGCGTGGTCGTGAGGGGTGATGCCCGCGCCGGTGCCGGCCAGCCAGCGCAGGTCGGCGTCCCCGGTGTCGTAACGGAAGTAGAGGCGTGGTTCGCGGCGGTTGACGACGCCCTGGAGGGTCGTGAGAAGCAGTTGGTCGTGGCCGTCGAGGGCGCTGACGTCGGCCACGTCGAGGCGGGTGGGGCGACCGAAGGACGGAAGGAGGCGGGGCGCCGGGGCGGCCCCGGCCCGTGGTGGCCGTACGAGTCCCAGCCCGCCCGCCGCGACAGTCGCGCTGCCCGTCCGCAGCAGATCTCTCCGTGTGACCATCGATGATCTCCGCTTTCCGTAGCTGCTGCGCCCGGACTTGGACATCGTTGTCAATCGCTCGGTGAGCGTAGCGAGAGAATGCGCCGGTCGTCCATGGCGCGTACGGGATGCGGCTGGTTTCCGGCGTTCGGCCAGTCGTACGGCCTCGTTGCCCGTTGCCCGTTGCCCGTTGCCCGGTGACCGGTGAGGGAGAGCCGCTGTGCGCAGCCGTGACGCGAGGGGCCGGGAGTCTTTGGGGCGTTGGCGGTGCGTGGGCCCTCGGTGGCCAACGGCTCCCTGGTCTGCCGGGTTCCTCTGCCTCGGTGGGTCAGCGGAGCACGCCGGTATGTCCTCGCGCGTGTGACGGGGGTGGGGGCGGGGTCGGGGTGGGGGCGGGTGCGTCACGTGTTCGTTGCGTTCCAGGCCATTGACTATGGACATCCCTGTACCTACGCTCTCGCTTGTACATGGTTGTCCATACACAAAGTGGTGTGTCGATGAAGATCGCGGTTGTCGGAAGTTATGGAGCCGGCCTCACCATGCGCGTGCCCAAGGCGCCTGCGGCCGGTGAGACCGTCTCGGGCGGCGTCTTCGACTCGGGCGCCGGCGGGAAGGGCAGCAACCAGGCTGTTGCCGCCGCTCGGCTGGGTGCCGAGGTCACGCTGCTCACGGCCGTCGGCGACGACGAGTTCGGCCGCTCGGCGCGGGAGTTGTGGCAGCGCGAGGGGGTGAGCGCCGAGCACGTGGTCACCGCAGAGGCGCCCACGATGGTCGGGTTCATCCTGGTCGAGCCGTCCGGGGAGAACCGCATCGCCATCGCCCCCGGCGCCCTGGACGAACTGGACGCCGCCGCCGTCGACGCCTTCCGTGCCGAGATCGCCTCCGCCGACATCCTCGTCGTTTCCATGGAAATCCCCGAGGAAGCCGTCGTCGCCGCCCTCCGCGCCGGACGCGAGAACGGCACCCGCACCCTGCTGAACCCGGCCCCCGCCCGGCCGCTGCCCGACGCGTGCTGGCCCCTCATCGACGTGCTCACGCCCAACCAGACGGAGGCCCCCGTCCTCCTCGGCCTCGACGAGGGGCACGGGCTCGGCGACGAGGACCTGGCCCGCGCGCTGCACGAGCGCACCGGCGGCACCGTCGTCATCACCCGAGGCGGCGAGGGCGCGCTGGTCGCCCAGGACACCGGCGTCACCACGGTGCCCCCGCATCCGGCCCGGACGGTCGTGGACACCACGGGCGCCGGGGACTCCTTCACCGCCGCCTTCGCCGTCGCGCTGGCCGAGGGCCGGCCCGTCGACCGGGCCGTGGAGTTCGCCGCCGCCGCGGGCTCGCACACCGTGTCGATCGCGGGCGTCATCCCTGCCCTGCCCACCAGAGCCCAGCTGAACGCCCTGATTGGAAGTGCCTCGTGACCTCGACCACCACCAAGCCGCCCGCCACCGCGGCCCCGGCGTCCGACGCGAGCACCCGGCAGTTCCCGTTCGCGCTGCGCAGACTGCTACACGCGCGGGAGGCCGGCGTCTTCGCCGCGCTCGTCCTGCTCTTCCTCCTGGGCACCGTGCTCTCGCCGACCTTCGCCCAGTCCGACAACCTCCTCTCGGTGGGCCAGCAGATCGCGCAGATCGGCATCATGGCCGTCGGGGCGACCTTCGTCATCCTCAACGGTGAGATCGACCTCTCGGTCGGCTCCACCTACGCCCTCTCCGCGATCTCCACCGGCATGCTCATATCGGACGGCTGGAGCTGGCCCGCGGCCATGTTCGTCGGCCTCGCGGTCGGCGTCCTCGCCGGACTCTTCAACGGCCTGGCCGTGGTGGTCCTCGGCGTCCCGTCCTTCATCGTCACCCTCGGCACGCTCAGCGTCTTCCGCGGCATCGCCCTGCTCATCTCCGACGGCGCTCCGATCTCGCTGAGCTCCTCCCAGCCGGGCGTCGCCGAGTTCAACCTGCTCGGCCAGGGACGGCTGTTCGGCCTCGTGCCCATGCAGTTCGTCTTCTTCGCAGCCGTCGCCGCCCTCGGCGTCGTCCTGCTGGCCCGCTCCCGCTTCGGCTTCAACACCTACGCGGTCGGCGGCAACCAGGAGGCCGCCCGGCTCGTCGGCGTCAACGTCAAGCGGGTCAAGCTGACCGCCTTCGTCCTCTCCGGCTTCACCGCGGGCCTCGCCGGCGTCCTCGGCCTGTCCTTCCTCTCCTACGTGCAGGGCGTGACCGGACAGGGCCTGGAACTCACCGTCATCTCGGCCGTCATCATCGGCGGCGCCGCCCTCTTCGGCGGCTCCGGAACGATGTGGGGCACCGTCATCGGCGTCGCCTTCATCGGTCTCCTTCAGAACATCCTCAACATCAAGGGCATCTCGTCCTTCTGGCAGACCGTCGTCACCGGCCTCGTCATCGTCGCCGCCGTCGCGGCCGACACCTGGCAGCGCAAGCGCAAGACCCGCGCCTGAGCGACGTCGGTCCCCCGTCCGTCCCCCGTCCGACCCGCGCCTGAGCCATTCTGCCCGGCACCCGCACCCGCGTACGACCCCCGTACAACCCGTACCCCCGAGGTACGACCACCCCGCCACCACCCCCCGCCCCCGCCGCCCCACCGGCCCTTCCTCTCCCCCGCCCGACCGCCGATCCACGGACCCGACGAAGGAGCCTCCATGTCCCCGCGCACCCTCCTCAGAAGCCTCACCGCCGTCACCGCCGCCGCCGCGGCCCTCTCCCTCACCGCCTGTGGCGCCGTCACCTCCGCCGACGGCGGCTCCGGCGGCTCCGGCGACGGCTCCTTCAAGCTGGCCTCCTACATCCAGCAGCGGATCGACGACGACAAGCCGATGCGCATCAAGCTCAGCTACCACGACCCGTCCCTCGCCTTCGCCACGCCGATCGGCGCCGGCATGAAGAAGGCCGGGAAGGAGCTGGGCGCCGACGTCTCCCTCATCGGCCCCACCGGTGGCGACGCGGCCAAGCAGGTCTCCGAGATCCAGACGCTCATCCAGCAGAAGGCCGTGGACGGCCTCGCCGTCTCCTCCGCCTCCAGCGACGCCCTCAAGCCCGTCATCAGCCAGGCGTACAAGGCGGGCATCCCGATCATCTCCTTCAACACCGACAACCCCGACTCCGATCAGATGGGCTTCGTCGGCCAGGACCTCAAGGGCTCCGGCAAGGCCCAGGCCGAACAGCTCCGCAAGGACCTCAAGGGAGACGTCAACGGCAAGTCCGTCGTGGTCTTCTCCGTCGACACCGGCGCCGGCTGGTCGCACGACCGCTTCAACGGCTTCAAGGAGGGCCTGGACGGCAGCGGACTGAAGATCGTCGGCCCGGTCAACGTCGGCAACGAGCCCAACAGCGCCTACAACACCGTCGAGTCCACCATGTCCGGCCAGTCCAACGTGGTCGCCGTCGCCGGCCTCGACTGCTGCTCCACCACGGCCGCCGCCAAGTGGGTGGCCCAGTCCGGCAAGGCCGACGACGTCACCATGGGCGGCTTCGACCTGCTCACCCAGACCGCCGAGTACATCGAGCGCGGCGTCCTGAACTTCAGCATCAGCCAGAACCCGGCCGAGCAGGGCTACCAGGCCGTCAAGGTGCTGCACGACTTCCTCGCCGACGGCACCGAGATCAAGGGCGTGGACACCGGCGCCCAGTTCATCACCCGCGACAACCTCGCCGACGCGACCGTGGAGGACTGATGACCCCCGCACCGCACGACGCCTCCCCCGGGAGCCCGGACCGCACCGGCGGGCCGGCCGTCCAAGTCCGCGGCCTCACCCGCAACTTCGGGCCGGTCCGCGCCCTGCGCGACGTCTCCTTCGACGTCCCCGCCGGCGACATCACCGCCCTCCTCGGCGAGAACGGCGCCGGCAAGTCGACCCTGCTCAAGATCCTGGCCGGCCTCCAGCCGCCCAGCGAGGGCAGCGTCGCCGTGTTCGGCGAGGAGGTCACCTCCTACGAACCGGCTGCCATGCTCAGCCGGCACGGCGTGGCGATCGTCCCCCAGGAACTGTCGCTGCTGCCCGACCGCACCGTCGCCGAGAACGTGCTCAGCGGCGTCGAACCGGGCAACCGCTGGTTCCCCTCCCGGCGCCGCATGCTGGAGCGCACCACCGAACTCCTCGCCGAACTCGACCTCCACCTGGACCCGAACGCCTCCGTCCGCACCCTGGACCTGGCCACCCAGCAGCTCATCGTGGTGGCCCGCTCCATCGCCCGGGGCTGCCGCGTCCTGATCCTGGACGAACCCACGGCGATGCTCACCCCCGCCGAGGCCGACCGCCTGTTCGCCCTCATGGACAAGCTCAAGGCCAACGGGACGACCATGCTCTACGTCTCCCACCGCATGCCGGAGGTCTTCCGCCTGGCCGACCACATCCAGGTCCTGCGCGACGGCGGCCACGTCGCCTCCTGGCGCAGCGAGGACACCACCCCCGACCAGGCCGTCGCCGCCATGGTCGGCCGCGAACTGGGGCAGTTCACCCGCCGTGTCGGCGCCGTCGCCGAGCCCACCGCCGAACCGGCCCTCAAGGTCCGGGAGTTGAGCGGCAAGCGCCACCAGGGCGTCTCCTTCGAGCTGCGCCCCGGAGAGATCCTCGGCGTCGCCGGACTCCCCGACTCCGGCCGCGTCGAACTGCTCCACAATCTTTTCGGAGCAGACCCCGGCACCGGCGGCACCGTGGAACTGCTCGGCGAGCCCTACGAACGGCGCAACCCGATCGCCAGCGTCGAACGCCGCCTGGCCTTCGTCCCCGGCGAGCGCCGCGCCCAGGGCCTGCTGACCACGATGAGCGTCGGCGAGAACGTCGGTGCCCTCACCACCAAGGCGTTCAGCAGGCTCGGCCTGATCCGCCGCCGGGCCTTCGACGCGGCCGCCACCGAACAGGCCCAGCGGCTGCGGGTGAAGACCGCCACGATGACCCAGCCCATCACCAGCCTGTCCGGCGGCAACCAGCAGAAGGCCGTCCTCGGCCGCTGGCTCGCCATCGACCCGGGCGTGCTCATCCTCGACGAGCCCACCCGCGGCGTGGACATCGGCGCCAAGGCCGAGATCTACGCCCAGCTCACCGCGCTCGCCGACAAGGGCCTGGCCATCCTCTGCTCCTCCTCCGACCTGCCCGAACTGCTCACCCTGACCGACCGCATCGCGGTGATGAGCGAAGGCCGTCTGGTGGCCGTCGTCGACTCCGCCGACGCCACCGAGGAATCCGTGATGACCCTCGCCACCGGAGCGGCACCGGTTGCGGCCTGACCCCGCAGACCCCGTCCGCCCCGCATCCCCGTCCGCCCCGCATCCCCGCCGGCCCCATCCGAAAGGAACCCACCATGAAGCGCTCCGGCATCCTCAACGCCGAACTCAGCGGAGTCCTCGCCACCCTGGGCCACACCGACCTGCTGCTCGTCGTCGACGCGGGCTTCCCCGTGCCGCGCGACGCGCACCGCATCGACCTGGCCCTCGCCGAGAACCTGCCCGACCTGCGCACCGTCCTCGGCCTGATCGCCGACGAACTGGTCGTCGAGGGCGTGGTCCGCGCCGAGGACGTCCCGAGCCACAACCCCCGCCTCGACTCCTGGCTGCACGAGCGTTTCGCCGGCGCCGAGTTCACCACCCGCCCGCACGCCGAGGTCCTCGGCGACCTCGCCCGCGAGGCCAAGGCCGTGGTGCGCACCGGAGCCTTCGAGCCCTGGGGCAACATCGGCCTCTACTGCGGCGTCGACGCGCCCCGCTGGTTCGGCGGCGAGGGCGTCGTCGTACCGGAGCAGTACGCCTCCAAGGTCTGAGCCGCGCAGGCCCGCACGCGGGCGCTGACGGCACCGTCGACTCGCGGCGGCAGCAGACCGAGAAGCCCCGGCGGCCGATCCGCCGGGTTCCTGCCGCCACCCACCCAAGGGAGATCACCCCGTGTCCGAAACCATCGTCAATCCCGCCGAACTCAAGCTCACCCCAGCCGAGTTGGCGCCCTTCATCCAGCACACCAAGATCGACCCGGACGCGACGCGCGACGAGATGATCGCCCACGCCCAGGAGGCCGTCACCCACGGCTTCAACGCGGCGATGGTCCCCGCCTCCTGGCTGCCGCTGGTCGTCGCCGAGCTCAAGGGCACCGGCGTCGAGGTGGCCTCCGCCCTGGACTTCCCGAGCGTCGGCGTCATGACCAGCGCCGGGAAGGCCGCCGAGGCCGCCGAGATCGCCCGCCTCGGCGCCGACCAGCTCGACATCGGCGTGCAGGTCGGCTGGCTCAAGAGCGGCCGCTACGACGACTTCCGCGAGGACATCGCGGGCGTCGTGCGCGCCTCGGGCCTGCCCGTCAAGGTCATGCTCGAACTGCCGCTGCTGACCGACGCGGAGAAGGAGGCCGCGGTCGAACTCGCCATGGAGGCGGGCGCGTCCTTCCTGAAGAACGCCAGCAGCGGTCAGATCGAGACTGCGAATCCCGCCAGCGTTCGTTACCTTGTTGACCGTGCGCGGGAAGGGGTCCGCGTGAAGGCGTCCGGCTCGATCAAGAGCTACCGCCAGGGCCTGGAGCTCCTGCGGGCGGGCGCCTCCCTGCTCGGGACCAGTGCCGGCCTGGCGATCGTCACCGACACCGGTGACGAGTCCACCGTCAGCTACTGACCGGACACCACCGCCGTCCCCCGGCCGCGCACAGCGGCCGGGGAACGGCTTCCACGCCGGGGCGAGACCCGCGTCCGGCGAGAGCGGAGAAGGAGATGCGACCACTGTGACGGCCGACAAAGGCGGAGTCCCAGGCATCAAACGGGACGTCCCCACGGCGATCCACGTCCAGATCTCGGAGCACATCCGGCTGCGGATCGCCGGCGGCGAGTGGCCGCCGCACTACCGTCTCAAGAGCGAGCCGGAGCTGGCCCAGGAGTTCGGCGTCAGCCGCGGCACCCTGCGCAGGGCGCTGGCCACACTGATCGAGGAGGGCCTGCTCCGCCAGGTCCGGGGCCGGGGCACGTTCGTGACCTCGACGACGATCGAGCCCGCCATTGCACAGAAACTGAGCACCCTCTCCGAGGACTTCGCCGACCAGGGCGTGGTGACTACGACCACGGTGCGCGAGTGCGCCCTGATCGCACCGCCCAAGCCGGTCGCGGCCCTCCTGGACGTGACCCCGGGCACCAAGGTCCTGCGCCTGGTACGGGTACGGTGCACCGATCAGGGCCCGGTCGCCCTCCTCTTCAACTTCGTACGCACCGACCTCGCGCCCGGCATCGAGGAGGTCGACTTCACCTCGGCCAGCCTCTTCGGCGTCCTGGAGGGCACCTACGGCCTGAAGATCGCCACGGCCCGCCGTACCTTCGGCGCCGAAGCAGCCGGCGCCGACGTCGCCGCCTCCCTCGATCTCGCCGAGGGCGCCCCCGTCCAGTACCTCCAGCAGGTCACCTACCTCGCCGACGACCGGCCCGTCGAGTACTCCGACGTCTGGATCCACAGCGGCCGCCTCCGCGTGACGTCCCTCCTGCTACGCCGCTGAGCGTGGTGGGGGCCACCCGGCCGGCCGGGCACACCAGGCCCCCCGTCCACCCCGTCGTCCCGGGGAGGGCAGGGCCGCGCCGTCGGCCGGGACCGCCTCCCGCTCCCCGCGCACCCGGGGGGGTGCCTTTATGTCTTTCGTCAAGCGAGGCGTGGGGTTCTGGGTTCGTAGAAGGTGCCGTCGCGGAGCATCGCGAACAGCACGCTGATGCGGTGGCGGGCCAGGCGGAGGAGAGCCTGCGTGTGGGTCTTTCCGCGGGCCCGGCATTTGTCGTAGTAGGTGCGGGAGGCGGGATCGTGCAGGGCGGCGAACGCGGACAGGAACATCGCGCGTTTGAGTTGTCGGTTGCCGCCTCTGGGCGCGTGTTCGCCGTGGATCGAGGTCCCCGACTGCCTGGTGGTCGGGGCGAGGCCGGCATAGGAGGCCAGGTGGGCGGCGGTGGGGAAGCCGGTGCCGTCGCCGACGGTGACCAGCAACGTGGCGGCGGTCCTGACCACGACCCCCGGAATCGAGGTCAGGACCTTCGAAAGAGGGTGCTCCTCCAGCAGGGCCTCGATCCGGGCTTCCAAGGCCCGGCGCTGCTCGTGAACGGCGGCGAGCGAGCGGGCCAGGGACGGAATCACGATGTCGAGCGTGCCGGTGCCCGGGACCACGACGGTCTGCTCGTCGAGCGCGTCGAAGACCTCGTCGATCAGCCGCTGGGCCATGCGCGGGGCCTTGGGCCGGATCGCCTCAACCAGCCTGCGACGACCGGCTTTCCGCAGCGCGGCCGGGGAGCCGTAGCGTTCCAGCAGCCAGGTGACGGCCTGGTGGTCCAGACGAGGGCCGAGGACGCGTTCCAGCGAGGGGTGGAACTGGGTCAGCAGGCCGCGGATCCGGTTGGAGGTGCGGGTCGCCTCGGCCGCGAGGTCCTGGTCGAAGCCCACCAGAACGGTCAGCTCGGCGGTGATCTCGTCGGTCAGCTCCAAAGAGCGCAGGGTGTGCGGCATCGTCCGGGCGGCGTCCGCGATCACCGCGGCGTCCTTCGCGTCGGTCTTCGCCTCGCCCGGATACAGGTCGGCGATCCGCCGCATGGCCAGGCCCGGCAGGTAGGCGACCTTGCAGCCCGCGTCCCGGGCAACGGTCAGCGGCAGGGCGCCGATCGAGGCGGGCTGGTCCACGATCACCAGCACGGTGCCGAACTTCGCCGCGAGCTTGTCGAACACAGCCCGCAGCTTCGGCTCGCTGTTGGGCAGCTGCTTGTCGAAGATCTTCTTGCCGGCCGGAGTGAGCCCGCGCCCGTGATGGGCGCTCTTGCCGACGTCCAGGCCGAAGAAGACGCCTACGTCGTCGATGTCGTACAACCCGTCCTCCCGAACGAGGTTTGTGCGGTGCTGGCCGGGGCGATGGCACCGTATGCGCGCATCCACGTTATGCAGACCTGCCGCCCGCAATCGGCCGGGTATTGCGCCAGGCCGGGCGGTAGTCGGACCTCTCATCAGCGTCTCCAACGGCACCCCTCGGGCCCGGTGACACCACCCCCCAGGTCATGCCTTCGACAGGGGGGAACAGTCATGCCGGGCCCGGAGGCCAGCGACCCTCTTGCAGGACCGCGAAGAAGATAACGGGGGAGCCGAGAGCGACTCAGGGCGCGTCCTGGAGCCCTACGACGCCTCCGGGGGGTACGTACGCCCGCACCGCCCGTTTTCGGGACCGGCGCCGAGCCGATGTGGAAGTTCACTCTGAACGCCGTGCTCGATCTGTGGCCCTGAGACGAGGGCCTCAGGTCTCAGTCCCGGGCAGCAGGCGGGAGCAGGTCGAGCGTGCGACGAACGCGAGGCCGTCGTAGTCCTGTGCCGGGACGAGCGGGGCCGTGTGGAAGCGGTAGGCGAACCGGGGGACGTTGGCGCCGAAACTGCGCTGCATCTGCGGGGTGTGCAGCCAAGGCGCGGTTCCGGTCCGCAGGTCGGCGTAGTAGTCGCCGCGTACGGCGTCCGCGAGCCGCGCCTCCAGGGAACGGATGCCGGTGCCGATGCGGTGCGGTATCGGCGGGCCCTGGAGGCCGTCGCCGCGCCGGGCGAGGAAGGACCCCTTGCCGAAGAAGAGGGCCAGGGCGTAGTAGGCGTCGCCGTACCGTTCGCGGAGCCTGCTGCCGAGGGCGGGGACCTGCTCCCCGTATGTGCCTTTCGCGATGTGGCCGTTGTGCGCCCAGACCATGACGCGCGCCTTCGGGGCGTCGTCCACGAGCCGGGTGACGGCCTCGGCCATGTAGCGGTCACGCGCGGCGAACACGCTCTCCTCACCGGCCGAGGGGTCGAAGGGGCGCGTCACCAGGTCGGCGGCGCGGATGAGGACCCGCGCGTGTTCCAGGGCCGCGTCCGCGCCGTCGCCGGGACCGGACTGCTCGCGACGGTCCGCGACGAGGCGGGCGACCTCCTCCGCGTGCCGCATCAGGGCCCGCTCCGGATCGGGAAGTGAGGCGGGGCGGGCCCGGGCGAGCACCTCGAGGGCATGGACGTCCCCGGCCCGTTCGGGCGCCGTCCGGCGCAGGAAGGCGGCGACGGCCTCGACGGAGTCGGCGCAGCGCTGGGGATCCGTGCCGACGAAGCGGACCCGGCTCTCCTCGGGCAGATGGCGGTTGTGGGCGCGCAGCCACTCGACGAGATCGACCACCTCCCGGGTGCGCCAGGTCCAGAAGCCCAGCTGGGCCACGAGCCGTTCGGGGTCGCCGGTACCGTGCCGTACGTACGCGTCGAGCGCGTGGCCGGCGGACTGGCTGGCCTCCATGGCGAGGGTGGTGAACCCCTCCTCGCGCACCAGGAACTCCACGATGCGGTGCTTCAGCCGGAAGAACTCGGCTGTGCCGTGGGTGGATTCGCCCAGGCCGACGATCCGCGTCCCGCGCAGGGCCGCGCCCAGCGGTTTCAGGTCCTCCGCAGGCGTGCCGGGTGTCAGTGTGCCCAGGGGGTGGGCGTGCTCGGTCAGCCAGCGGGCGATGTCGTCGGGCACCTGGCCCAGGCTACCGTGCGCTTGGCCATGGCACCGAAGTCGAACTCGGTGATCGTCAGGATCGACGAGGCCATGTCCGAACAGCATCTTCGGCACCGACCAGGCCACCGCAGAAGTGACCATCGCGGAGACCGGCGGCGGTACGGCGAAGGCTGGTGGGAGGCCGCCCGGACGCGGTGAAAAGAGGTCGAACCTGCGGCGGGGAGAAGGGGGTGTGTCCGGTGGTGGCGGATTTCGCCGCGTCGTACGCGGTGACCCGGGCCAGGCCGTTCGCGCGCAGTTGTTCCCGGTGGAGGCCGCCGCAGTCGCGTCCACGCCGGTTCGAAAGTTTCGAGTAGCGTGAACATGCTTGCGTTACGTTCCTTCCTTGTCTCGTTCCTCCCCTCGCAGAGGTTCGCATAAAAGGTGGCTTGAACAGCGGAAACGTGCTCACCTGGATCTCTTCTGGTTGAAGAAGTATTTCCGAAAGAATGTCGAAAGCGTTGACAGGGTCATGGTGCTCTACGAAAACTGTGGCCACCGAACGGCAGGAGACCCTCGTTCCCCTCGCGTCATGTGACCGAGGGTGGCGGTCGGTCGTTGCGGCACGACGACGGGCGACCCAGCCGTGTTCCACGCAAGGCCGCGGGCAGCAGAAGCCGCCCGCCCCCCACCAGCCTTCATCGGGAGGACGCATGCAGCAGGACGGCACTCAGCAGGACCAGATCCAGCAGAACCCCGCTCCCTTCAGCAGCTTGAGCCGACGAGGCTTCCTCGGCGGCGCCGGCACCGTCGCGCTCGCCACCGCGTCCGGACTGCTGCTGCCCGGCACCGCCCACGCCGCCACCACCATCACCACCAACCAGACCGGCTACGACGGCATGTACTACTCGTTCTGGACCGACGGCGGCGGCTCCGTCTCCATGACGCTCAACGGCGGCGGCAGTTACAACACCCGGTGGACCAACTGCGGCAACTTCGTCGCCGGCAAGGGCTGGAACACCGGCGGACGCAGGACGGTCCGCTACACCGGCTACTTCAACCCGTCGGGCAACGGCTACGGCTGCCTCTACGGCTGGACGTCGAACCCGCTGGTGGAGTACTACATCGTCGACAACTGGGGCAGCTACCGGCCCACCGGTGAGTACAGGGGCACCGTCCACAGCGACGGCGGCACGTACGACATCTACAAGACGACGCGGTACAACGCCCCCTCCGTCGAGGGCACCCGCACCTTCGACCAGTACTGGAGCGTCCGGCAGTCGAAGGTGACCAGCGGCTCCGGCACCATCACCACCGGCAACCACTTCGACGCCTGGGCGCGCGCGGGCATGAACATGGGCCAGTTCAGGTACTACATGATCATGGCCACCGAGGGTTACCAGAGCAGCGGAAGCTCGAACATCACGGTCAGCGGCTGACCTCTGTCCGGCGAACAACCGGCTGCGGGCTCCGCCCTCGTGGCGGGCCCCGCAGCCGTGGCGAACTCGCCACCGCGGTGGGGGCGTCCTCGGCCGAAGGCCGGGGAGGGCCGAGCGGTTCGACAACCAGCACTTCCACACAGTGATCGGGATGGCGCCCCGCCGAGTGGTGCAGGGGCACAGGGCGGGAATCCGCGGGTTCCCGTCGACGTCAGGGCCTTCCGGGTGCGTGACAAGTGGCGGCGTGTCGGCCTACTGATCGGGCGGGCGCTTTCCGCGACTGCCCGGGGCGGTCGCGGCCTCGTACGTGTGCGATGCCGGACAGGCACCCGGGCCCGGGGCGTGACACACCGTCCCGAAAGTGTGAGCACTTTGGCCGCCACTGTCCTGATGGGGCTCATGTGAGCGCTCTGATGACACTTGCCCGCCGACTGCTCACGCTTTTCCGCACCGCACCGCACCGCATCCGTCCCCGTCCCCGGCCCCGGCCCTGCAGAGTCGGCACCGGGCAGATCCCCCTGCACCATCCGGCGGGACACCATCTGGAGCCGCATCTGCCCTCTTCGGGTAGGCGGGAAGGGGACGGTTCCACGGGGCATGACCCTGGCGGGATTTGATCGTTGTCGGCCGGGTTTCGGGGGAATCAACTGCCGGCCGCCCCGTGGACGGGCGATGATGCAAGTGACAGGTGATCAGGTCGGTGGCCGTGTGAGTACGGGAGAGTGGCCTGCCCGGATGGACTTGGAGGAAATGCATGACGTTCGAGCAGGAATGGGCCGAACTGCGTGCGGCGGCGGCCAAGCGGACTGCCATGCAGACCAACAGCATTCCGGCAGACGGCGGCCGAGGCGGTGGTGGCGGGGCCGACCTGGTGGTCAATCGGGACGACCTCGGCGCCATCGGCAATGACGCGTACGACCTGCTGGGTCGGCTGGCGAAGGAGGGCGACATCGCCCGTGCCTCCACGTTCGAGGCGGCGACGGCGCTGACCAACGGGAACTTCGTGAGTGGTTCGGCCGTGCTGAAAGTGCATGACTTATGGCAGACCCACCTGAAGACGCTGCTGGACGCCTGCGCGCGGATCTCGAATCACCTCGATTACAGCAAGGCCCAGCACGCCAAGGACGAGGCGAAGATCGAGGGAGAGCTGACGCGGATCTCCGTGCTCACGGAATACATGAACTAGGGCTCGGGAGAGCGCTCAGCATGCTGAAGTACGAGGACATCGTCGACGCCCCGGTGGCGAAGCTGAAGGCCGCCGTCGACGACTGGTCGGAGATGGCGGGGAAGCTGGACAAGCTCGCCACCGCCGCCGCCGACGGGATGAAGACGAAGGCGGACAGGGCGGCCTGGGAGGGCGTCAACGCAGGGGTCACCAAGGCGTTCATCGGTAAGACGGCCAAGGAGTTCACGGACGCCGCAGCCGAGGCCAGGGGTGTGAAGCGGATCCTGGAAGAGGGGTACGCGGCCGTCAAGAAGGCCAAGGACGACCTGGTCGACATCCGGGACCACGAGGGACCCGCGGCCGGCATCCGCGTGGACGGCAACGGCAAGGTCACTGTGCAGCACCCGTTGTCCGAGAACGAGACGGTGCGGCACGACCCCGACTACAGCGAGCTCCTGCGGCAGGAGAAGCGGAACGCCGCGGCGTGGCAGAAGAAGATCGACCTCATCGTCGACAACTGCAACGACACCGACCTCGCCCTCAAGAACACCCTCGAGGCCAACGTCACCGACCGCAAGGACTTCAGCGCTCCGACATACACGAAGCTGGACCAGGAAGAGGCTGCCCGCGCCGCCGCCCTGGCGGCCAAGGGCCAGGACATCACGCACGCCGAACTTCAGCAGCTCAACGAGCTGCTGAAGGACAACAGTTCGTCGGTGGAGTTCGCCAGGGGCTTCTACGAGAAGCTCGGCCCCGAGAAGTCCCTGGCGTTCTTCGGCCAGCTCTCCACCGACACGTACGAGTACGGCAAGGTCGATCCGGAGCGCCTCAAGGACGTCCAGGAGCTCCAGAAGTACCTGGGCCTCAACCTGGCCACCGCTTCCCACGACAAGGAGTTCACCGACAAGTGGGGTCCGGAGCTCCGTAAGTTGGGTACGGAGCAGATCCCGCTGAGCAGGTACGACCACAGCGGGCCGTTCGGATACCAACTGCTCGGCGGGATCATGCGGTACGGGAACTACGACGCAAAGTTCCTCAACCCGATCGCCGAACACGTGGCGCAGCTGCACCAGAAGGACCCGGACCTGTTCACCACCAACAGAGGGATGGGGAGTACGGCCAGGAACCCGTTCAACCCCTCCGGAGTGAACGGCGCCGGCTACGACCCGGTCACCGCCATGCTGGAGGCGCTCGGCAACAGCCCGGAAGCGGCGAAGAGGTTCTTCGCCGACCCCCCGACCGCGTACAACGAGGACGGCACGGTCAACCGTGGTGCCACGGCCGGCCTGGGCAAGGACGAGAACGGCGAGGCGATCGACAACTACCTCGACTTCTTCGGCAACGAGAAGTGGGAACCGTTCTGTGACGCCGAGTTGAACGACCTGGAGGGTGTCGAGGCGTCGGTCGGTCACATGCCCGACGCCCTCGGGCACGCCCTGGAGGCAGCGACCCTCGGCTACCCGGCCGGACAGCCGGACCCCGGCGTGGTGCGGGACGCGGACAATGCCGCGGTCATGCAGAAGGTCATGGAGAAGTACGGCGACGAGCCGGGACTGCTCAAGAAACACAAGGTGATGGCCGACAGCCTGGGCGTCATGGGCGCCGGCTACATCGACGACATCAACTGGGCGCTGGCCAAGAACGAACAGGGCAGCGTGTTCGCGCCGGGCAGGAACCCGGAGGGGCGCATCGACTTCGCGGACACCGTGGACGGGGACGGGCGGAGCGTCGTCCGGGGCTTCCTCAGCACCCTGGGCCAGCACCCGGACGCCTACGCGACGCTCTCGACCGCGGAGCAGGTCTACACCCGCAGTGTCCTGGAGGAGAAGGCGGTGGGCCCGGATGGAACGATCAAGGAGGGCCCTGCCAGAGCGGCCGTACGCGTGGGCGCCGAGGTGCAGGGCATGCTCGACCAGGCCCGGGCCGACCAGGTGGAGGCGACGAACCTCAAGATCCACGAGGACTACGAGAAGGCGGTCGCCAAGAGGGCGGGCTGGATCGAGTTCGGGGCCACGGCGGGCATCGCGGCGGGCGTCGCCTTCCTACCCGCCACCGCGGCCGTGGGCGCGGCCGCGGTACTCGTCCCACTGGCGACCGACACCGCCAGCGGCGCTGCCGAACAGGTCATCGGCCAGGTGATCGGTGATATCTCCGACAACTCGGTGGATGAGCACAAGGAGAAGGTGGAGGAGCTCTCGGACAAGGAGAAGGAGAAGATCTACTTCGCTGGTGAGCGTCTGGCCGAGGCTCCGAAGGAGGAGTTCCTGCATAGCAACGGCGTGGACAAGCGCAGTGCGTTCAGGGAGGACCTGCACGAATCGATGCTGATCGGTTACGGAGTCGGTAATGACCGGGCGAAGCAGCAAGGTAATGCCCCGGAGACCGGCTGAGGCCGGTGGGCAGCCGAGGACACGTGAGGATGCGGACAGTGAACAGTCGTAGGTCGGTACGTGGGCTCTTTGCCGCAGCCGTGGCCGGCTCGTTGTTCCTCGGAGCTACTGGTTGCGGGGGGGATGGAGAGGTGGAGGGGACTCCGAAAACTCCGAAGGACTACAAAGTTGTCGCGGGGACACAACTCTGCGGTGGCAAGGCGATGTCCGCCGAGGCTTCCAAAGCGTTGAAGGTGATTACGGGGACGTCGCGGTTCGAGGCGTCGGGGGAAGAGGACACTATTACGCAGGCTGCGGATGCTGTGGTTGAGGCGTTCCCGGTCACCACCGTGACCAAGGACGTCTGCCGTGTCTACACGCCTATCGGGACGCCGGATTTCGACATCAGAATCACCTGGAACCTGGTCGACGGCGCCCCGACGGACCCCCCGGCCCTGGACTTCACCGAGCTGAAGATGGGAGAGGACACCGTGACGGCGGTGGATAAGGCGTACGTCCAGTTCGCCTGCCGGAGCGAGAGGTTGCTCAAGTCGTCGAGAGTGGGGCATATCGTCATCGGCGTGGAGCATTGGGATGTGTGGACGGAGCCCGAGGGCGACGTCGAGGTGTTGAAGGATGCCTACGCGACCGTGGCGCACTCCGTCTCACTGGCGATGGCAAGGGAGCTGCGTTGCGAGAAGGACGGCGGACTTCCCGCCCGGCCCGTGCTGGATCCCGCGTGACCGTCGATATACGCGGGAACGACCATGATCAGGCGGCCCTGCCTGTCCGGAGGAGGGGCCGCCGCCCTCGCACTTGCCTGCGATCCCGACCCGGCCTGGCTCCCCGTACCGGACAAAGTGGAGAAGCCCTCCTCGAAAACCGAGTCCGGGCAGGATCTAGGGGGCCGCAGTACGCGCGGGGCGGGGGCGGTCCGGATGCCGGGGCTGCGAGTCGATGCTGCTCGGTTACGGGGTCGGCAACGACCGGCAGAGGCAGCAGGGCAACGGTCCGGAGACCGGTTGAGGCCGGTGGGCGGCCGAGGGCACGTGAGGATGCGGACAGTGATCAGTCGTAGGTCGGTGCGTGGGGGATTCCTCGCCGCGGCCGTGGCCGGCTCGTTGTTTTTCGGGGCCACGGGGTGTGGAGGGGGCGGAGAGGTGGATGGAACTCCGAAGACTCCGAAGGACTACAAGATCGTTGCGGGGACGGAACTGTGCGGTGGCAGGGCGGTGTCCGCCGAGGCGTCCCGGGCGCTGAAGGTGATTACGGGGATGTCGCGGTTCGAGGCGTCGGGGGAGGAGTACACCATCGCGCAGGCCGCGGCGGACATTGTCGAGGCGTACCCGGACACCACCGTCGGTAGAGAGGACGTCTGCCGTGTCTATACGCCCATCGGCATGCCGGATTTCGACCTCAGAATCACCTGGGATCTGAGGTACAGCGCCCCGACGGGCCCCTCGGCCCCGAATTTCACCAGGCTGAAGATGGGGGAGCGGGCCGTGGCGGCGGCGGACAAGGCGTACGTCTTTTTCGCGTGCCGGGGCACGCGGTTGCCCGACTCGTTGGGATTGGCCCACATCGTCATCGGCGTGGAGCATTGGGATGTGTGGAGGGAGCCCGAGGGTGCCGTCGAGGCGTTGAAGGACGCCTATGCGACCGTGGCCCACTCCGTCTCGTTGGCCATGGCCAAGGAGCTGCGCTGCGAGAAGAACGGCGGGCTCCCCGAGCGGCCCGTGCTGGACCCCGCGTAGCCGCCGGCGTATGCGGAAACAGCCATGACCAGGCGGCCCTTCCTGTCCGGAGGAGGGGCCGCCTGCTGTATGCGGTGCGCCACGGGCGAGCGGTGTACGGACCTCGTCTCCGGGGGCGCCGACCTCGCGCTCGCCCACGATTCCTACCCGGCCCGGCTCCCCGTACCGGACGGTGAGGAGAAGCCCTCCTCGGCGAAGACCCGGCCGAGATCTGCGTACCGGTCGCCCCCCTCGCCGGCCGGGCCGTGCCGGCCTGCCAGGACCTGACCGGTGAATGCTGGGGGTCACCCCTGGCCTACGGTGACGAGTGCCACATGTGGATCCTGCTGTCTGTGCGGACTCTGCTCGCCGCGTTCTTGTCCCGCGCAGCCCCGCATGCATCGCCATGAGACGGTGGCGCTCGACTTCCGTTGGCGCGACCGACCGGAGCCAGGTGCCGCGGCCCCATGACGGCCTTGTCGGGAGCAGCTGACACGGGTCTGCGACGATCGCTGTCAGCGACGTCTGCTGCCCGGCGTCAGGAAAGTCGGGATGGACGGATTCCGTCTGAGTGCACTTAGACAGGTCGTTGGTCGATCCAGGCTGGTGGGGAGTTCCGGTGGACGAGGGCATGCTGGCCAAGCCCGGGGACGTGGTCGATCGTGATCGTGAGTGGGGTCTGCTCACCGAGTTCGTCACGGACCCCGATCCAGCGATGCGTCTGGGGATCGTGTCGGGGCGCAGGCGGCACGGGAAGTCGTATCTGCTGCAGGCGCTCTCCGAACGGGTCGGGGGTCTGTACGTCACCGCGGTGCGGGAGGAGGGGCGGCTTCCGGCGCTCCGGCGGTTCAGTGACGCCATCGCGGCCCACGCCGGCCTGCAGCCCGGCACACTGCGATTGGCCGACTGGCGTGAGATCCTGTCCAACGCCCTCGACGTCACCGCGCGTTCCCGGACTCCGCTGCTGGTGATCGACGAGTTGCCGTGTCTCCTGCAGCATTCGCCCGAGATCCCGGGTCTGCTCCAGCAGCTCTACGACGAGCGCCAGCGCGGCACCGGTTCGGGTGGGCCCGGGGCCCGGCTGATCCTGTGCGGGTCCGCGATGAGCGTCATGCACGAACTGCTGTCGGGAACCAAGCCGTTGCGCGGCGGTGCGGTGATCGATCTGCGGCTGGGGGCCTTCGACTACCGGGCGGCACGCGAGTTCTGGCAGATCGACGACCCGCTGACCGCCCTGCAGGTGCACGCCGTCCTCGGCGGCGCTCCCGGTTACCGGCCGGTGGCGGCCCGCCCGCACCCGAGCGACGGCTTCGCCGCCTGGCTGACGCGGACGCTCCTGGACCCGGGCCGGGCGGTGTACTCGCGCACCGAGACGGAGTATCTGCTGCGCGAGGATCCGCGGATCACCCAGCACACCCTCTACTACGACATCCTCACCGCGATCGCCCGGGGCGCCACCACCCCCACCAAGATCGGTGCGGCCCTGGAACGGCAGCGCAACGCCGTCACCCACCCGCTCGACGTCCTGGAGTCCACCGGCTACATCCAGCGCGAGCAGGACATCCTGCGCCCCCGCCACCCCGTCATCACGCTGACCGACCCCGTCATCCGCTTCAACCAGCTGATCACCCTGCCGCAGGCGGCCACCGTCGAGCAGGGCTTCGCCGAAGAGGCGTGGCAGGCCGCCGCGCCGACCTTCAACTCCAAGATCCTCGGCCCGCACTTCGAGGACCTCGCCCGCGCCTTCACCCGCCGCTACGCCCACACCCTGCTCCCCGGCGGTCTGCCGGGCCCGGTCGGCACCACCGAGGTGGCCGACCCGGCGGCCCGCACCAGACACGAGGTCGACGTCATCGCCCTGGCCCTGGGCGAGCGCCCGCAGGCCCCCCGCACCCGGATCGCCCTCCTCGGCGAGGCCACCGCCGCCCGCCGCGGCACCGGCGACCTGCAGCGCCTGGAGCACATCCGCACCCTGCTCACCGATCAGGGCCACGACACCGCAGGCACGATGCTGGCCCTGTTCTCCCTGCACGGCTTCTACCCGGACCTGATCGAGGCCGCGGCCGGCCGTGACGATCTGCTCCTGGTCGACCTGGCGACTCTCTACGGGATCGGTTGACCCGAAGCTTCGATGCGATAGCCGCATGACCTGCCGGACAGTACTTGGTGTGCCGTGGCCGACGAGGTGCAGGAGCTTTGAGCCGGCACGTGGGAAGCGGCCAGTGGCTTCAGGCACCATGCGCTTTTGGTTGGTCTCTTCCGGGATCTGCTCAGGCTGACACTTTTTCGATGACGTACCACGTGGAGTGCGTGGCGATTCTGGAACCGCCCGCCAAGGGCGCCTGGCCTGCGGGTTCTTCTGGTACGCCGGTCACGGGGTTGACCTTGACACGGTGGCAAGGTGTCCCCTGGGTGCAGGAGGTGGTTTCGATCAACCCGAGTAACGGAACCCCGCAGAACACCCGTGTGGTCGGCGCCCTGAGCGCCGAGGACGCGTCGGTCCGGCTGCAGGCGGCCCTGGCGGCCGGCTCGACCCCCGACGCCGGCTTCCTGGAGGCGCTCGTCGGGCGGTGCGCGGTCGAGCCGGACTTCTTCGTGCGGGACATGCTGTCCTGGGCGCTGACCCGCCTCCCGCCGGAGACCACCCTGCCCCGGATCCGCCGGGAACTCGCCTCCGAGCGGGCTCAGGCCCGCAGCCAGGCGTTGCACACGCTCTCCAAGATCGGCGACAGGAGCGCGTGGGCCTGGATCACGCGCGACCTGCTGCGCGACGCCGACGAGGAGGTCGCGCGGACCGCGTGGCGGGTCGCGGTCGCCCTCGTGCCCGGGGACGAGAAGGGGAACCTGGCCGACGAACTGGTCAGGCAGCTCGGCCGCGGCGACCGCGATGTGCGGCTGAGCCTGAGCCGGGCCCTCGTCGAGCTCGGCGACGTGACCGGGCCCGCCCTGGAGAAGGCCGCGGCGAGCCCGGATCCGGAGGTGGCCACGCACGCCCGTGCCACCGGGCTGCTCCGGCAGAACCCGGAGACCGGTTTCGACGCGGCCGTCGAGGAGGCGAAGCGGGTCGTCGCACTCGGCCCGGAACGAGCCGCAGCCGCTGCCGCCGCGGCTGCGCCGGGAGTCGCGGAGACCGCCGACGCCACGGAGATCACCGAGCCTGAGAAAACGATCAGGCCGATGGAGGGTGCCGAGGCCGCGAAGGTTGCCGCGGAGACCGCGGAATGCTGATCGGCGAGGTGGCCCGCCGCTCGGGGGTGAGTACCCGGATGCTCCGGCACTACGACGCCCTCGGGCTGGTGCGGCCCACCGGTCGCACCGTCGGCGGCTACCGCGAGTACTCCGCCGAGGACGTCCGCAGGATCTTCCACGTGGAGAGCCTGCGGTCCCTCGGGCTCTCGCTCAAGCAGATCGGGCGCGCGCTGGAGGACCCCGCCTTCACACCGTCCGCCCTGGTCAGCGACCTCATCCGGTGGACGGAGGACCGCCTGGAGCGGGAGCAGGAGCTGCTGGAGCGGCTCCG
The DNA here is from genome assembly GCF_029760955.1 of Streptomyces cathayae. Lineage (GTDB taxonomy): Bacteria > Actinomycetota > Actinomycetes > Streptomycetales > Streptomycetaceae > Streptomyces > Streptomyces cathayae. The sequence continues at coordinate 2,023,651 of NZ_CP121682.1, read as the reverse complement.
CGCCGTCGACGCGTCGGCGCCCACCGGCTGGCAGGACGTCCTGCGCATCGTCGAACTCATGCAGGGGCTCGACTCGACCAGCGCCGCGCGCAGACAGCAGGCCGTGCTGGCCCGGCCGGGGAGCACGCCGGTCCCCGCCGAGCTGCTGGCCGGGGCGGTCCTGGCCGAAGCCGACCCCCACGTCGCCGGAGCCCTGCGCTGGGCGCTCGCCCGATCGGGCGGCGACGGCGTGGCGGCACTGGCCGACGGCGTGCACGCGCAGGACGCGGACGTCCGGCGGCGCGCGGTGCTGGCGATCGCCGAGATGGCCGAGGCGCCGGGGGCGGACGCGGTGCTCACGGACGCCCTCGGGGACCCGGACACGACGGTGCGCCGGCACGCCGCTCTGGCTCTGGGCAGGCGGGGGGTGACCGCGACCGTGCCGACACTCGTCGGCATGGTGGTCGAGGGGTCCCACGACGTCGACGCGGCGGAGGTCCTGGGAACGCTGTCCCGGGACCCCGGGCGCGCGGACCGGATCATGACCGCACTGGTCGACGAACTCGCCGCGCCCACCGCGGACTCCGCGACGCGTATACGTCTGGCCCAGGCGCTGGTCGAGCTGCCGGGGACCGCCGTGCGGGAGGTCCTGCGTCAACTGGCCCGCGACGACGACCCCGCCGTCGCCCTCGTCGCCTCGGCCTTCGTCACGGTCCTCGACGAGCGGTCCCCCGAAGACCGAGGAGATGACGAGGATTCCTGAAGACGCCTGGCCGGGCCGCTGCGGCACCCTGTCCCGCCGGTGTGCAGCCGTGGGACCGGAGACGGCGACCACTTCCTCGCGACCGTCACTTCCCTCTTCTCAGCGCCGGCTCCTGGCGACTCACCCCCGTTGCTCCGGGGGTGAAAGCTGCTACAGATTTTCTAGTCGTTCCTAGTCATCTCTAGTCGCGGATGTCGAATATTTTGGCCTTGTGAAGCTTTCGGAGTGGGCACGGCAGCAGGGCGTGAGCTACCAGACCGCCTGGCGATGGGTGAAGGACGGGAAGATGCCCGTTCCGGTCCGCCAGGCGCCGTCCGGAACGTGGTTGGTCACTGAGCCCGCTCCGGCCGTCTCGGCGACCTCGGGGCGGGTGGTGGCGTACTGCCGTGTGTCGTCCGCCGACCAGAAGATCGACCTCGAGCGGCAGGCGGCCCGGGTCGTGGCCGGCGCGAACGGGCTCGGCCTGGCCGTCGCCGAGGTCGTCACCGAGGTCGGCTCGGGGCTGGACGGGCGGCGCCGCAAGCTGCACCGGCTGCTGTCCGACCCGCAGACGGCGGTGATCGTGGTCGAGCACCGGGACCGGCTGGCCCGGTTCGGCGTCGAGCATCTCGAAGCCGTTCTGTCGGCGTCCGGGCGGTGTCTGGTCGTCCTCGACCCCACCGAGACCACTGACGACCTGGTGCGGGACATCACCGAGGTGCTCACGTCGATGTGCGATCGCCTGTACGGGCGGCGCGCGGCGAAGAACCGCGCCGCCCGCGCGGTGGCCGTGGCGACCGGCGAGGCCGCCGAGTGAAGAAGTTCCAGGCGCAGCCCGGTTTTGTGGTGCAGGCGTTCCGGTTCGCCCTGGACCCGAACGTCACCCAGGAGCATGCGCTGCGTTCGCACTGCGGCGCGGCGCGTGCCGCGTACAACTGGGCCGTCGGCTGGGTCGAGGCGTCGTGGTGGCAGCGCCGCGCGGAGGAGTCCTACGGCGTCGCCGAGGAGCAGCTGACAAAATGGCGGCCGTGGTCGCTGCCCGTCCTGCGGAAGGCGTTCAACGAGACCAAGCACACCGACCCACGGTTCGCGGCCTGGTGGGAGGAGAACTCGAAGGAGGCGTACTCCACCGGCCTCGCGAACGCGTCGGCCGCGTTCGACAACTACGCCAAGTCGAAGCGGGGCAAGCGCCGTGGCCGTGCGATGGGTATGCCGCGGTTCAGGTCGAAGCGGAAGGCACGTCTGTCCTGCCGGTTCACCACCGGCACGATCCGCGTGGACACCGACGGCCGGCACGTCACGCTGCCCCGCCTGGGCACGGTCCGCACCCACGAATGCACAGTGAAGCTCCTCGACCGCGTCCAGGCCGCAACGGCCCGGATCCTGTCCGCGACGGTGCGGCACGAGCGGGGACGCTGGTTCGTGTCCTTCCAGGCCGAGGTCAAGCGCGACCTCGAACGCGTGGCACGCCCGGACGTGGCCGTCGGCATCGACCTCGGGGTGAAGACCCTCGCGGTCATGGCCGACTCGACGGGCGAGATCCGGCAGGTCCCCAACCTCGGGCACTACGACACCGCACGCAGGCAGCTGCGCCGTGCGTCTCGGATCGTGTCCCGACGCCAGGGCCCCGACCGGCGCACCGGACGGCAGCCGTCGAAGCGGTGGGAGAAGGCCAACGCCCAGCGCAACAAGGTCCACCACCGCGTGGCGAACCTCCGCGCGGACGCCCTGCACAAGCTCACCACCAGCGTGGCCGCCGAGTACGGCACCGTGGTGGTGGAGGACCTGAACGTCGCCGGGATGCTCCGCAACCGGCGTCTGGCCCGTAGGATCGCCGACGCCGGATTCGGCGAGATCCGCCGACAGCTCACGTACAAGACCCGCCGGCGCCACGCCACCCGCCTCGTGGTGGCCGACCGCTGGTACCCCTCCTCCAAGACCTGTTCCGGGTGCGGCGCGGTGAAAGCCAAGCTGCCGCTGCACGTGCGGAGCTATGAGTGCGACGCCTGCGGCCTGGTCATCGACCGGGACGACAACGCCGCACTCAACCTCGCCGCCCTCGCGACGGCCTGCGTGACTGGTACCGGAGTGGCCGGAGACCAGGACACCGCCCCGGCGGTGTCGAAGCCTCGTGGAGCCGACCAGAAGACCCGCGCCACCCGCACCCGTCGCGAGACGGTGACGGGGCGGGCAGGTGGCGCAACCCTGCCGCAGCAGCGGCAGACGGAAGCGAGAGACCGTACTCAAGCCGAGCCCCTGACGCTCTGGTGACGAGACGGACCTTCCGGGCCGAAATGCCCGGAAGGCCGAGACCTGGCTACGGTCTCGGCAACGGTACACCTCACGTCACGGGCGTGTGCTCCTACGTGCCCCGGCTGCGGTCCGAGCAGTCTCGAAGGGGAAGGTACACAGGCGTGTCAGCAGGCAAGACGGCACTGGTGACGGGTGCGAGCAGAGGGGTGGGGCGGGGTATCGCGCAGCGGCTGGCGCAGGACGGCGCCCTGGTGGCGGTGCACTTCCGCGAGAACGAGAGCGCGGCCGAGGAAACCCTCGAGGCGATCCGGGACAGCGGCGGACGCGCTTTCGCGGTACAGGCGGACCTCGGCGAGCCGGGGGGAGTGGAGAGTCTGTACGACCGGTTCGACGCCGGGGTGGCACGGCACGGCACGGGTCCGGGCCTGGACGTACTCGTCAACAACGCCGGCGTCAGCGGGTCCGCCCGCATCGGCGAGGTGACGCCCGAACTCTTCGACCGGATCTTCGCGGTGAACACCAAATCCCTGGTGTTCACGACGCAGCAGGCCCTGAAACGCATGCCGGACGGGGGCCGCGTCATCAACATCTCGTCGGCGGTGACCCGCGTCGCCTATCCGGAGTCCCTCGTGTACTCCATGAGCAAGGGGGCGGTCGACACCTTCACCCTGGCGCTGGCCAAGGAGGTCGGGGCGCGCGCCATCACGGTGAACTGTGTCCGGCCCGGATTCGTCGAGACGGACATGAACGCGGAGAAGCGGCGTACGAGGGAAGCGGCGGCGGAGCTGGCGTCCCTGTCCGTCTTCGGACGGCTGGGGCAGCCGTCCGATGTGGCCGACATCGTCGCCTTCCTGGCGTCCGAGTCGTCGCGGTGGATCACGGGCCAGTGCATCGACGCCTCGGGCGGATCCCGGCTGTGACGGCCCCCCACGGCGTGACCACGGTGCGGACCCGGGTGGGAACGGCGAGGCGAGGGGGGCTCAGTCCGGCGGCGGGCAGCGGATGGGACAGCACGGCGGTCTGCTGTTCCTCGGTACAGACGGTCTCTCGTTCCCCGACGACCACGAGGATGCTGCCCAGCCGGCCGTCGGAGTTGTAGACGAGTTCCGCCGGTCCCGGGAGAGCCGCGCGTTCCAGGTGGTTGGCCTGGCCGTCGCTCGGGGGCGGGGTGAAGGCGAAGGGCTTGTTGGCGAAGAGCAGCCGGTAGCCCGGTGGGGCGTGCGGTACGGGGCGGTCCTTGTCGCCCTGTCGCCCTTGTCGTTGTCGTCGTTCTTCGGTGAACGTGGCTGGGTGGTCGACGGGGAGCCGGAGCCGGTGCCGGTCCCCGTGGCGTCCTTCACGGGGTTGGACCCCTCCGGCCACATCGAGGCGACGGCGCCGGCCGTGACCCCCACGACGAGGGCGGCGAGCACGGTGGTCAGCACCCGTCTGCGCCGCGCCGGCGACACCGGCCGTGCAGGGACGGGCACCGTGGGCATCAGCGGAGGCGGCCCGCGCCCGGTGCGCTCCGGGTCCGCGTGCCGCACCACCGCCCGCCCGCGCTGCGAGCCGGCGCGGGCGGCTGCTGGACGACAGCCACCCGCGGCCGGGTTACGGCTGCTCCGGTCCGACACCCGCGTACAGTCCGGGACGCCGGTCCGCGTGCACGTCGTTGAGTTCGCTGATGGACTTGTCGCGCGCTTCGGCGAGGTCGAGCGTCGCGGTGACGATCGTCGCCTCGCCCAGGCACAACGCCGTCACCGGGTACCCGTCGGCGTCGACGATCACACTGCCGCCGAGCCAGTCCTGTCCTCGTTCGACACCGGTGCGGTCGGCGACCGCGACGAACATGCGGTTGACCGAGGCGTCCGCCTGTACCCGGACGATCTCGCCGGGGCGCTCGCCCTCCGGTCGCGGGTACAGCGGCCAGTTCACCGGTCCGCACAGCAGTTCGGCCCCCTCGAGCGCCGCCCTGCGCACCCACTCGGGGAATTCGAGGTCGTAGCAGATCATCATCCCGATACGGCCGTACGGGGTGTCGACCACCGGCGGCGGCGCCGCACCCGGCGTGAAGCCCCGGGTCTTCTCGGCGTTCCACAGATGTGCCTTGCGGTACACGGCACGGAGCCCGGTCTCGTCGATCAGGACACTCGCGTTGTGTACCTGGCCGTCGGTGCCGAGTTCCGCGAAGCCGCTCACGATCACCAGCCGCAGGCGGGACGCCAGGGCCTCCCACTCCCTGATCGTCTCGCCGTCGACCGGCTCGGCTGCCGACCGCAGCTCCTCGAGGTCGTCGAAGACGTACCCCGAGTTGGCCAGCTCCGGCAGGACCACGACGTTCGCGCCCCGGCCCGCCGCGGACAGGACCGCCTCGCGGATCTGTTTCCGGTTCTCCGGTACGCGGCCGACCTGCGGCGCGAGCTGGCAGCAGGCGACCGTGACGGCGGACGCCTCGGTCCTGGCCGGTGACGGCTGTGACGGGGTCGGGGTCATCGGTTCGATCCCTCCAGTTCGGCTTCGCCCTCCACGTGGGCGTCGGCACCGTGGTCGAGGTTGCGCGAGAAGACCAGGTAGAGGATGCCGGAGACGAAGAGCCCGACGACGAACGAGAAGTCGGCCCCGCCGAGCAGCTCCGCGACCGGTCCCACGTAGAAGCTGGTCGAGAAGAACGGGACCATCGAGAGGAACCCGATGAGGTACGCGAGCACACCCCGCCATGCCCAGCGCCCGTAGATGCCGTTCGGCTTCAGGATTTCCCCGATCGCGTACCGGCCGCGGCGCACGAAGTAGAAGTCGACGAGGTTGACCGAGGTCCACGGCACCAGGAAGTAGAGCATCAGCAGGACGAAGGTGGTGAAGCTGTCGATGTAGTTGTCGGGGATCAGCAGGGCGACGAGGAGCGAGCCGAGGCCGACCGCGGTGAGTCCGACGACGCGCAGCCGGACCGTCGGGCGGACCTTCCTGAAGCCGTCGACGGCACTGGTTCCGGTCAGCATGGCTCCGTAGGCGTTGACGCCCATGATGGAGATCAGCGCGAGCACCGAAACGATCACGGCTATGGTGCCGAACCCGGGGAAGACCAGGTCACCGACCTGCCGCACCGCCAGGATCGGGTCGGGGTCCGGCAGATAGCTGGCCAGGATCGCGCCGAGCGACATCAGCCATACGGCGGAGCACGTGGCGCCGGCGTAGACCGAGCCGATCAGCTTCTTCGCGGGCGCGTTCGCCGGAAGGTAGCGGGTGTAGTCGGAGACGTACACCGAGTAGCTGATGTTGTACCCGGCGGCGAGCGAGATCTGCACCAGGAAGGCCGTGGTGTCCCAGCCCGCCGTGGCCGCCGGCGCGTCCACCGCGAGCGGCGTCGAGGAGAAGTGCACGATGGCCACGACCGTGATGATCGCGAACACGACGATGAGCAGATACGTCAGCCACCGCTGCACGAAGTGCAGCAGATCGTGTCCGACCACCGCGATGATGATCGACGCGGCGATGAGCACGGGGTACCAGAACAGCTTGGCCTCGGGCAGGACGAGTCCGATGCCCTGCGCCGCCAGGATCGTGTCGAAGACGAGGAAGCCGACGTAGACGAAGACGGTCGCCGCGAAGGGCACGACGGCACCGCGGCTGCCGAACTGGGCACGCGACTGGATCATCTGCGGCAGGCCCATCCGGGGCCCCTGGTTGGCGTGGAACGCCATGAAGAAGGTGCCGAAACCGACGCCGAGCACCACGGCGAGCACGCTGAATCCGAGACTCAGCCCCATGGCGGGTCCGACGAAGCCGGTGACCATGGTCGGCAGCACGAAGTTGCCGGTGAACCAGAACGGCCCCTGATGCCACACCTTGCCGTGGCGCTCGGATGCGGGGACGTAGTCGATCGAGTGCTGCTCGATCACACCTTCGCGACGGGTCGCGGTCTCGGGTGAAGACATGGCGATCCTCTCAGGGCAAGCGGGATGCGGGGCTGATGCCGGCGTCGGGAGGGCCCAAGGGGGCTTCGACGGGGGTCATCGGAACCTTCCGGTTCTCCACTCAAAAAGTCACCTATACGAAACAGATGATGCATATGAGGCAACCTGTAAGTCCCGGTAGTCTGACCTGCACCCACCCCACTGTCAAGGTTCGCCGACAGGTCGATCGTTCACTGCGAGGACTCCATGAAGGCGCTGCATCCGAAGCCGTCCGCGCTCCCGGTCCGCGTCGGCGCGCGCCTGCGGGCCTGCCGCAAGGCGCAGGGTCTCACCATCGAACAGGTCGCGGCGGCCACCGGCCTGACCAGGGGATTCATCAGCCGCGTCGAGCGGGACGAGACCTCACCGAGCGTGGCCACCCTGGTCACGCTCTGCCAGGTCCTGTCGCTGCCGGTGGGGACACTCTTCGAGGACGCCGACACCGAGGTGATACGCCTGGGCGACGCGCCCCAGATCAACATGGGTGGCCGCGGGGTCCTCGACCGCATGGTCACCCCGCGCGGCCAGTCGAAGGTCCAGGTGCTGCGTTCGCGCCTCGACGCCGGCGCGAACGGCGGAGACGACCTCTACACGATCAACTGCGACGTGGAGGTCATCCACGTCATCGAGGGAGAGGTCACCGTGCTCTTCACGGGCCGCACCGAGACTCTGACGACCGGTGACACCCTCACCTTCTCCGGCCGCGAACCCCACAACTGGCGCAACAGCGGCGACTCGGTCGCCGAGGTGCTCTGGACCTTCGTCCCCGCCCCGTGGAGCGGCTCGCGCTAGTCCGCCGAGCAGCCACCGGCGAGAACCGCACCGGGCGCGATCGCTGCTCTTCGTCGCGGCGACCCGCGCCCGTGACGCACTCGCCATCACCTGGCACGGTGAGCCGAGCCGCTTCCTGGCGCGTGTCCGTGACTCCCACGTGAGCCCGTGAACAGGGGTGGAAGAATGTGCCGAGATGACCCCCGCCGACTACACCCCCTTCGCCCACCTCACCGCCCCCAACGCACCCCTCTACCGCCAGGTGATGCGGGCCTTCCTCGCCGCCAAGGAGCGGTTCGCGGTGCATCTGCGGCCGGAGGACGTGTATGCCTCCCTGGACGCGGGGAGCCGGCCCGCCGACGTCGAGGCGGTGACGCAGGCGCTGGACAAGCTGGTGGAGTGGGGCAACCTGCGGGCCGATCCGGACCACGCGCGGGTGACGGCGGTGGAGGACTTCTACCGCAGGCGGTTCATCTACCAGCTCACCCGGGCCGGTGAGGCGGCCGAGGCGGCGCTGGGGACGTACGACGAGGTGCTGGGGCGGCGCGGCGAGCTCCAGGCGGTCGCGCTGCACGACATCGTCACGCAGTTGCGGGCGCTGCTGGTGATCGCCGCGGAGGACGAGCCCGACCCGGCCAAGACGTACGTCGCCCTGTCCGTGCTGACGGCGCGGTTCACCGACCTCGCGGACAACGCCCGCGCCTTCATGGGCTCGCTCCAGCGCACCATCGACCTGCACGACATCGAGGTCGAGGCGTTCCTCGCGTACAAGGACCGGCTGATCCAGTACCTGGAGCGGTTCATCCAGGACCTCATCACCCTCGGCGGGCGGATCGCCCTGCTGATCGGGGAGCTGGAGGAGCGGGGGAGCGTGAAGCCGCTGCTCTCACTCGCCGCCGCCCGGGAGGCCGCCGACGCCGCTCCCGAAGACGCAGAGCAGGCGGAGGCCGCGGCGTACGAGAAGTGGGCCGCCCGGTGGTCCGGGCTCGCCGAGTGGTTCGTGTCGGGGGAGGGGCGGGAGTCGCAGGCCCGGCTGCTGCGCGGGCGGGCGCTCGGTGCGATCCCGCAGCTCCTGGCCGTCGTACGGCAGCTCAACGAGCGGCGGGCCGGGCGTTCGGACCGCTCGGCCGACTTCCGCACCCTGGCGCGCTGGTTCGCGCAGGCGCCGGACGACGCGGCGCGGCACCGGCTGTGGCGGGTGGCGTTCGGGCTGCACTCCTCGCGCCACCTCACCGTCGACGCCGACACCCTCGCCGAACGGACGGCCTCCCCTGAGCCGGCTTCCACCCCGTGGGGCGAGGCGCGACCGCTGCGGATCAGCCCGCAGTTGCGCCGTACGGGCAGTTACGAGCGGCGCGGCAAGCCGCGCAAGGTGGCGGACCGGGGCGAGGCGAAGCGCCGGCTCGCCGCGCTCGCCGCCCGGCAGACGGAGGAGACCCGGCGGGCCCGGGACCGGCTCGTGACGGGCGGGCCGGTGCGGCTGTCCCGGATCGGCGAACTCGACCCGCTCGCCTTCCAGTTGTTCCTGCGGCTGCTCGGCGACGCGCTCGCCACCTGGCGGCCGGACACGACCACCACCACGGCCACCAGCGGGGACGGTTCGATGGAGGTACGGCTGACCGCGCTCGACGACGGGGCGACGGCCGAAGTGCGCACCCCCGACGGTGTGTTCAGGGGCCCCGACCACCTGATCGACATCGTCGACCTCACGGCGGGGCACGGCGACCGCGCCGCACCCGCCCCCGTTCCCATACCCGCCCCACGGGAGGACACCTCCCCCCGGCTCACGGAGGACCGATGAGCGGCCCCCTCGCCGAGGTCCTGGACGGTCAGCGCCAGGCCGACCTTCAGAAGGCCGCACGCGCCCTGCTGAAGGAGCCGCTGCTCACCGCCGACGGGCCGTACGCCGACGAGTTCCGGCTGGTGCGCCGGCACGCCGCCGAGCTGCGGGAGTGGTTCGAGCGCAACGTCGGCTGGGCGCTGCGTACGGACGCCGACGCCGCACGGCTGCGCAAGACGCCGGGCACCCTCACCGACGCCACGCACCCGGCGCGCGAGGCCGCCCGCAGCGCCCTGCCCTTCACCCGCCGCCGCTACGTCCTGCTCTGCCTGGCCCTGGCCGCGCTGGAACGGGGCGAGTCGCAGGTGGCGCTCGGACGCCTCGCCGAACAGGTCGTGCTGGCTGCCGCCGATCCCGAACTCGTCGCCGCCGGCATCACGTTCACCCTGGAGCGGCGCGACGAGCGCCTCGACCTCGCGGCCGTCGTCCGCCTGCTGCTGCGGCTCGGGGTGCTGCGGCGGGTGGCCGGCGACGAGGACGCCTACGTCAGCGGAGCGGGCGACGTGCTGTACGACGTGCGGCGGCGCGTGCTGGCCGGGATGCCGGCCTCCTTGCGGGGCCCCTCCATGGTCGAGGCCGAGGGCTTCGAGGAACGCCTGACGGAGATGACCGCGCGGACCGCGCTCGACAGCGACGAACTCAGGTTCCGGGCGATCCGCTGGAAACTGACCCGCGTCCTCCTGGACGACCCGGTGCTCTACTACGACGACCTCACCGACGACGAACTGGCCTACCTCACCCGGCAGCGCGGCTTCATCACCGCGCGCATCAACGAACTGACCGGACTCGTCCCGGAGGTCCGGGCCGAGGGCGTCGCCATGGTCGACCCGCTGGACGACCTCACGGACGTGCGCATGCCGGAACAGGGCACCCACGGTCACATCACCCTGCTGCTGGCCGGGCACCTGGCACGGGCGACCGGGCCCGTCGAGCCGGAGGAACTGGCGGTCCGCGTAAGGGAACTGGCCGCGGAGCACGGCGGGTTCTGGTCCAAGTCGGCGCGGGAGCCGGGAGCGGAGCCCGAACTCGTCGAGAAGGCGCTGACCAAGCTGGTGGCGCTGGGACTCGCCGAACGCACGGAACGGGGCGTCGTCCCGCGGCCGGCCCTCGCGCGGTACGCGGTCGGCGAGCCCGTCGTCCGAGAACCGGAACCCGGACGAGCCCGCCGGCCCGCCACGACCGCAAAGACCGCCACGACCGCGCAGACCGCAAAAGCTGCGAAGGCCGCACAGGCCGTACAGAACACGCAGGACGAAAGGTGAACCACCCCGTGACCGCGCTCCCCGGCCCCGGACTCCCCGGCCCCGGACTCCCCGGCCCCGCGCCCGGCCGGTGGCGGCCGCTGCGCATCGGGCTCGTCGACCTGTTCCACTACGACGTCGAGGAGTTCTGGTTCCGCGACGGCCGGCTGCTGCTGCGCGGCAACAACGGCACCGGCAAGTCGAAGGTGCTCGCCCTCACTCTGCCGTTCCTCCTGGACGGCGACCTCTCCGCCCGCCGTGTCGAACCCGACGGCGACCCGGGCAAGCGCATGGAGTGGAACCTGCTCCTGGGCGGAGCGCACCCGCATCCCGAACGGCTCGGCTACACCTGGATCGAGTTCGGACGGCTCGACGACACCACGGGCGAGGCGCACTTCCGCACCCTGCTGTGCGGGCTGAAGGCGGTCGCCGGACGCGGCATCGCCCGCCACTGGTTCGCGGTGACGGACCAGCGGATCGGCGCCGGCCTCGACCTGCTGGACGCGACCCGGACCGCCCTGTCCCGGGACCGGCTCGCCGAGGCCGTCGGCGACCGCGGCATGGTGTACGACACGGCGAAGGCCTACCGCAGGGCGGTCGACGAGGCGCTCTTCGGGCTCGGGGAACGGCGCTACGGTGCCCTCGTCGACCTCCTGATCCAGCTGCGCCAGCCCCAGCTCTCCAAGCGGCCCAGCGAAACCGCCCTGTCCCGGGCGCTGACCGAGGCGCTGCCGCCGATGGACCAGGCGGTCGTCGCCGACGCGGCGGAGGCGTTCCGGTCGCTGGACGAGGAGAAGGAGGAACTGCGGGCGGCCCGCGAGGCCGAACAGGCGTCCTCGACATTCCTCGACCACTACCGGCGCTACGCCCGCCTCGCCTCCCGGCGCCGCGCCCGCCTGCCCCGCCGTGAACACGCCCGGTACGAGAACCTCCAGCGGGAACTCTCCAAGGCACAGACGGACCGGGACCGGGCCGTGGCGGACCGCGAGGAGGCCCGGGCGAGGGGCGCCGCCCTCGACGAGCGGGCCGCGCGGCTGGCCGCCCAGGACGCCACGCTCCGCTCCCGGCCCGAGATGCGAGACGCCCGCGCGCTCGACCGGGCGGCGGACGACGCCTCCCGCACGGCCGGGGAGTTGAAGCGGGCCGAGGCGGACCGGCGTACGGCGGCCGAGGCGCACACCCGGGCCCTGGGCCGGCTCGCCACCGCGGACAACCGGCTCACGGCAGCCCGGGAGGTTCTGGACGACATCCTGGGCCGGGTGGCCGAGAGCGCCGCGGCCGCCCGGCTCGACGTCCCCAGGACGGAGGGAGCCCCCGAGGCGGTCCTGCGCCGGGAGGCGGACGGGGCGACGGCGAGCAGGCGGCGCGCCGTCGAGCACGTGGCGGAACTCGCCGTGCGGGCTGAGCGGGCCGAGGAACAGCACCGGGCCGCCCGGCTGCGTGCCGACGAGGCCGACGAGGAGGCCGTGCACGCCGAGGAGCGGCTGGCCGAGGCGGAGGAGGGTGTAGCCCGGGAGGGGCGGACGCTGGTCACGGCAGTGCGGGAGCACCTCTCCGGGTGCGGGGAGCTGCGGGTGCCCGGGCTGCCGGGGGTCCTGGACGCGGTACAGGACTGGGTGAGCTCCCTGGACGGCCCGCTGCCGGCCCGTACGGCGGCGATCGAGGCGCATCGCACCGCCGCCTCCCGCCTGGCCGACCGGGCGGCCCTGCTGGCCCACCGCGAGGAGACGGCGGCGGAGCGGCAGCGGCTGGCGACCGAGGAACTGACCGCCCTCGAAAGGGGCGGGGAGCGAGGCCCGTCGGCTCCTCACACCCGCACCCCCGGCGTACGAGACCGGGGTCCCGGCGCTCCGCTGTGGCGGCTGGTCGACTTCCGTCCGCACGTCACCGAGACCGAACGCGCGGGACTGGAAGCCGCGTTGGAAGCCTCGGGACTCCTCGATGCCTGGGTGCGGCCGGACGGCTCCACGGTTGCGGCGGACGGCCACGACGTGCTGCTCGACCCGGTCGGACTGCTCGGCGGGTCCGGTCTCGACCGCGCGCTGTACCCGGAGGTCGACCCCGCGGACGCGGGAGCCGCCGCCGTCGGGGAGGAGACGGTCGCGCGCCTGCTCGCATCGATCGGGCTGGCCGCGGGCGGCGACGGGCCCGGGGAGGCATCCTGGGATGCCGGCGGCCACGACACCTGGGTCTGCGCGGACGGGCGCTTCCGCGTCGGAGCGCTCACCGGAAGCTGGGCCAAGGACCATGCCCAGTACGTGGGGGAGGGCGCCCGGGAGCAGGCGCGTCGCGTCCGGATCGTAGAACTGCGCGCCGAGATCGACGACTTGACGGCAGAGCGCGAACGACTGACCGAGGAAGCCCGCGCCGTGGCCGGGCGCCGCGCCGTACTGGACGCCGAACTCGCCGCACTGCCGGGCGACGACGACCTGCGGCACGCCCACGCACGCGTCACCGCCGCGGCCGAGGCGGTCCGCCGTGCCCGCGCCCGGCGGGACGAACGGGCCGCGGAACTGGCCCCGGCGGCGCGACGGGCCGAACGCGCGGCGGCCGAACTCGCCGACACCGCAGCCGCCCTGAACCTCCCCACCGACCCCACGGCACTGGGTGCCGTGCGCCAGGCGCTCGCCGACCACACCGCCCTCCTGGCGGCCCTGTGGCCCGCACTGCGCGAACGGGCGGAAGCCGAGCGCGCTGTGACCGGCGAGCAGGAGGAGACCCACCGGGCCGAACTCCTCGTCTCCGAACTCGCGAAGCGTACGGCGGAGTCGGCCCGGACGGCCGCCGCGGCGGACGAGCACCTCACGACGCTCCGCTCCACCGTCGGAGCGGCCGTCGCCGAACTCCAGCGGCAACTGGAGGAGACGGCCGAGGCCGTCCGGATCTGCGCGCACGAACAGGAGCAGACCCGGGCGGAGCACGGTGACGCCGACCGGCGCGCCAGCCGCGCCGAGGGGCGCATCGAGCGGCTCGCCGAGGACGTCACCGAGGCGACCGCCGCACGGGAGGAAGCCGTCGCGGCGCTCCAGCGGTTCGCCGCGACGGGGCTGCTCGCCGTCGCCCTGCCCGACCTCGCCGTACCGGACGACGGCAGCACGTGGGCGGCGACCCCCGCCATCGCCCTCGCACGGGCCGTGGAGTCCCGGCTCTCCTCGGTCGACGACACCGACGCGGCCTGGGAGCGCGTGCAGAAACGGCTGAGCGAGGAGTTCGGCAGACTGCAGGACGCGCTGTCACGGCACGGCCACACCGCCACCGCCCGCCCGAGCGAGGACGGCATGCGGGTCGACATCGTCTACCAGGGCCGGGAACGGGCCGTGCCCGACCTCACCGAGGCACTCGCCGTCGAGGTCGCGGAACTGACCCGCATCCTGTCCGCACACGAGCGCGAGATCCTCCAGACCCATCTGATCACCGAGGTCGCCGGGACGCTCCAGGAGCTGATCGGGGCGGCCGAACGGCAGGTGGCCGCCATGAACAGGGAGTTGGAGGAACGCCCGACCTCCACGGGGATGAAGCTGCGGCTGGTGTGGCGGGCGTCCCGCCGGGCCCCGCAGGGGCTGGCCCAGGCCCGGGAACGGCTGCGCCAGTCCGCCGACGCCTGGTCGATCGAGGACCGGGCCGCGGTCGGCGCGTTCCTTCAGGAGCAGATCGCCCGCCGGCAGGCCGACGACAGCGCCGGCAGCTGGCTGGAGGACCTCACCGCCGCCCTCGACTACCGGGCCTGGCACGAGTTCGGCGTCGAACGCCACCAGCACGGCAAGTGGGTGCCGGCCACCGGGCCCGCCTCGGGCGGGGAGCGGGTCCTGGCCGCGTCCGTGCCCCTGTTCGCCGCCGCGTCCTCCCACTACGCGAGCGCGGGCGGCGCGTACGCCCCGCGTCTGGTCACCCTGGACGAGGCGTTCGCCGGCGTCGACGACGACTCGCGCGCCAAGTGCCTCGGCCTGCTGCGCGCCTTCGACCTCGACGTCGTCATGACCAGCGAACGCGAATGGGCCTGCTACCCCCAGGTACCGGGCATCGCCATCGCCCAGCTCTCCCGCGTCGACGACGTCGACGCCGTGCTGGTGACGCGGTGGGAGTGGGACGGCACCGAACGGCGGCGCGGCCCGGAGCCCGGCGCACAGGCGGACGCGTCGAGGCCGGCTCCCCTCGCCGACGGGCTCGGCGAGGCGGCCGAGGGACCGGTGGGTTCCCCCGGTGAGCCGGGGCGAACCGTCATCGGAGGTGCCGGAGGTGCCGGAAGCCAGGAGTCCCGGTGGACGTGAACCCTGCGACGGATCCGTCCGCCCGCGACGGTCGTGTTCTCCCGGCCCACGCGGCGGCCGGGCGGGAGGCACCGGTGGACGGCGCCGTCGCGGACACGGTGCCGGCCGTGCCGCCGGAAGCCGGGGACCGGGCCGGCATCGACACCGGGCGTCTCGGCCGTCTGCTCGGGGACCCCGGCCTCGCCTGGCTCGTGGACCGCGTCCGGCAGCGGATGACACGCGGGAGGCCGCTCACCGGCTCCGTCACCCTGTCCGCCCCCGACGCGTCCCAACGCCTCGCCGTAGAGCGCCTGTTGGGGCGGGCGCCGCGAGCAGGCGGTTCCCTGAGCATCCGCCTCGACACCGTGGACGCGGTCCTGCGCCGCTCCGGTGTCAGCCCCGACGGACTGGCGGCCGCCGTGGTGGCCCTCACCGGCCCCGTCGCATTCCGTGCGGAAGTACGGGCCGAGGAGGAACGGGCCTGGGCGGAGGCGTACGCCCCGCTCGGCGCCCTCGGTGCCGGACTGGCGCCCTGGGCCGAGCGGGTCCGCGGGGACGGCCTCGTACGGCGCCTCGCCCGCACACCGGAGGCCGCGGGCCCCCTGGTGCAGGCTGCCGTGCGCGCGTTGCGTGCGCTGCCCGCGTCACCCCCGATCTCGCGGGCGACCTTCGCGGCACGGAACCTTTCGGGCGCCCATGCCCTGGACGAGGGGACGCCGCTCGCCACTCTCGTCCTGTCCGGCATCCGTTCCCTCACCGGCTTCCCCGACGGCTCCGGTGCGCAGTGGCTGCGGGAGGCATGGGCCTCGGCGGGGCTGCTCAAGGACGACCTGTCCTCGACCGTCCTCACCCTCAACCTGCGCGGTACCCCACCCCTCGACTGGATGGCCGACGCGGGGGAGCCGGCGGTGCTGACGCTCCGCTCCCTCACCCGTCGCGCACCGGTTGCCGCCGTGCCGGTGACGGGAACCGTCTATCTCTGCGAGAACCCGGCCGTGCTGTCCGCCGCCGCCGACACCCTGGGGCCGGCATGCCCGCCCATGGTGTGCCTCCAGGGGCAACCGTCGGCCGCCGCTCTCACCTTGTTGCGCGACCTCTCCGCACGGGGAGCCGACCTTCTCTACCACGGCGATTTCGACTGGGGCGGCGTACGCATCGCCGCGACACTGGCGCACAGCGTTCCTTGGCGGCCGTGGCGCTACGAGGCCGTCCACTACCGGGCGGCAGTGGCCGCGGTGGCCGCGGTGGCCGAAGCCCCGGAGCTGACGGGCCCGCCCGTCGCGACTCCCTGGGACCCTGCCCTGGCCGCCGCTCTCGTCGAGCACGGTGTCCGGATCGAGGAGGAAGCGGTGCTGGACGACCTGCTCGCGGACCTCGGGCCAGGGTCCCGTTGAGGTGCGTCCCCCATGTGTGGTGAGCACGGAATCCGACGCGTACCGAGCCGATGGCGACCGGAGCTCCCTCGTCATCGGACGTCTTTCCGATGCCGCACCACGTGGAGTGCGTGGCGATCCTGGAGCCTGCGGGAAAGAGCGGCTGACCTGCGGTTCGGTGGTAGCGCTGGTGGTTTCGACCTGTTTCACGACATCCAGCGGGTCGAGCCGATCGGGCTCGCCTCACCTGGAGATGTGTGCTGGAGTGACGGGTGGGAGCGGCTGCGTGCTGCCCGGCCGTCAGGACTCCTGACGCCCGTACGACGCTCGATTCCCGTCGGCGAGACCGACGGGAGCAGGGTGTCGTGACGCCCGTGACGGGCGGGGGAGAGGAGAGGAACGCATGCGCACCTTCACCGGTACACGTGTACATGCCGCGGCTCACGACAGCCCCTTGCGCGGGCGCGTCGCCGTGGTGACCGGGGCGGCCCGCGGTGTCGGCGAGGCTCTCGCCCGGCGCCTGTCCGCGGACGGCATGCGCATCGCCCTGCTGGGCCGTGAGGAGAAGACCCTCGCCCGGGCGGCGGCCGCCCTGACCTCTTCGAGCATCTGCGTCGAGACGGACGTGACCGACCAGGCCGCGCTCGACGAGGCCGCACGGCAGATCGAGGAGCGGCTCGGGCCGGCCTCCGTCGTCGTGGCCAACGCGGGGATCGCCGCAGGCGGCCCCTTCAGCCGTACGGCGGCCGACCTGTGGCGGCGCGTCGTCGACGTCAACCTCGTCGGGTCGGCGAACACGGCCAGGGCCTTCCTGCCGCAGCTCACCCGCACCCACGGCTACTTCCTGCAGATCGCCTCGACCGCCGCCTTCGGGTCCGCGCCGATGATGAGCGCGTACTGCGCGTCCAAGGCGGGCGCGGAGTCCTTCGCCCAGGCCCTGCGGGGTGAGGTGGAGCCCGACGGGGTCACCGTCGGCATCGCCTACCTCCACTGGACCGGCACCGACATGGTCGCCGGCATCGACGACCACCCGGTCCTGCGGGCCCTGCGCCGGCACCAGCCGTGGTTCGCACGCCGAGTGCACAGCCCCGACCAGGTGGCCGACTGGCTCGCCACCGGCATCGCACACCGCGCCCGGCACGTCTACGCCCCGCCGTGGCTGCGCTGGTGCCAGCCCCTGCGACCGCTCTTCCCGTCCGTGGTCGCCCGCGTCGCCCGCCGCGAACTGCGGGAGCCGTCCACCGGCGAGCTCGGGGCCGATGTCGGCGTACTGGGCGCGGGCGGCCGCGCCGACTGGGAGACGTTCCTGTCCACCACCCGTCCCGGCACCACTCCGGGACGGGAGTAGAGGCTCCGGCGGCGAACGGTTCCGGGGACGGGTGCGGGCCTTGGCCGCGGAGCCGCCGGGAGGGGCGGGAGGAGGGGGAGGAGGGGCTGCGCGGCGTGAGCGGGTCTTTCGGGCGGGGGTGTCAGGCGGGTGCGGTGGGGCGAGGGACGGTGCCTGCGGGGACGTACTGGGCGGCCTGGGCGTCGAACATCGCGGCGTAGCGCCCCCGGGCGGCCATGAGTTCGTCGTGGCTGCCGTGCTCGGCCAGGCGTCCCCGGTGCAGGACGTAGATGCGGTCGGCGTGGCGGACGCCGGACATGCGATGGGTGACGAGGACGACGGCGCGGTGCGGTGCGGCGAGCCGGCGGATGCGGCTGAACGCCTCGATCTCGGCTTCCGGATCGAGGGCGGAGGTGGGTTCGTCCACGATGAGGACGCTGTCCGCCGACGAGGTCGAGCTACGCCAGTGGGTGCGGGCCAGGCCGATCTTCTGCCATTCGCCGCCGGACAGTTCGATGGCTCCGCGGAACACACGGGCCAGCAGGCTCTGCAACCCGTCGGGGAGTTTGGCGACGACCGGGCCGGCCCCCGCGTAGTCGACGGATGCCTGCAGGTCCTCCGGCGTGGCGTCGTGGCCGGGGCGTCCGATGCGGATGTTCATCGCGGCCGTCACGGGCCAGCGTTCGAAATCCTGGGTGAGCAGTGCGACGCGGTCGAAGACCTGGGAGCGTTCCAGGCCGGTGATGTCCGAGTCGCCCCACCGCACGATCCCTTCCTGGGGGAGCAGCAGGCCCGAGAGGATCTTCATGAGGGTGCTCTTGCCGGAACCGTTCTCGCCCACCACGGCCGTGACCGAGCCCATGGGCAGGGTGAGCGTCACCTGGTCCAACGCCGGTGCCTCACGATCGGGGTAGCGGTAGGTGACCCGGTCGAGGGCGACCTGCCGGACCTGTTTCGGGACCGGATCGCCGGCCTTGGGGATGGCGTGTCGGGCGGCCTCGGTCAGGAAGCGTCCGTGATCGCGGACATAGAGGGACTCCTCGTGCAGGGTGTTGATGTTCATCACCAGAGCCCCCAGGCTCGCCGAGCCGGAGCGGACGGCGATCACCGCGGTGCCGGCCACCGCCAGGTTCATGTGCCCGCTCATGACCAGCCAGATCATGGTTCCGTAGGTGGCCGCCATCGCCACTCCGGACAGCGCGGCGGCCACCCACTCGGTGACCGCCTTGCTGGAGGCCAGCCGCTCCTGCTCGGCCTCGGCGCTTCGGGCCATGTGCTTGTACCGGCCGAGCAGGAAAGGACCGACGCCGTGGATGCGTACTTCCTGGGCGGCGGTGCGCTCGGTCAGGAGATTGCCGATGAGGCGGCTGGCCCGCAGGTGTTCGATCCAGCTCATCACCGACACGTAGCGCTCCTGGGCCACCCGCATGGCGCCCCAGCCGCGCGGCGCGGCGATGAGGATCAGCATGGGCAGCAGCGCCGGGTGCAGGACGGTGAGCACGCCGGCTGTGGCCACCAGGGAGATGGTGCTGTTCAGCGCGGCGACACAGGCGCCGATCATGCGGCGGGCGGAAGCCGGGCCGTACTGGGCGATGTCGATCAGGCGGCGGAAGTCCGGGTCGTCGATGGCCTCCAGCTCGACGGAGACGGCGGCAGCCAGGTACTGGGTGGTGGCGATCCGCTCGACGAGCGGTTCCAGACGGCCCGCCCGGGACGTGGACCATCCGGCGAGAACCGAGTTGACGACGGCGATCGTGGCGATGGCGAGCAGACCGGGCAACAGGGCGTGCAGCCGTTCCACGGCGCTGCCGGAGCCGAGGAGGGCGTGCATGACGGCGTTGACGGCGAGCAGTCCGACGGCAGCGGCGACGCCTTGCCCGACCTCGCTGATCCCGACGGCGATGAGCGCCCGGCGGTCCGCCTTCCACGCCATGCGCAGGGTCGCGCCGACCAGAGCCGGCATCGATCGGAGTGCGGACGCCAGGGTCAGGTCCAGCCGCGCGTTCTCGTGTTGGGACCACCCCATGTCGTAGCGCAGCGGGCCGCCGAACAGTTCGCGCTCTGCGTCGGACACCTCCGGCTCGGCCGGTCGGACCTTCCCGAAGAACCTTTTCACCGTGCGCCTCCCGGGGGCGAATTCGCTGTTCGCCAGCGAGAGTTGCGCGATGACAGTCCCTTTGAACAGGGAGCATCCACCACCGCCGGTTGCACACCCCCGGGCACACGCCCGCGCGCACCCCCGCCTTGATCACCACGTAGCGGCAGGGAAGAGCGTGAGCACTCGAGTGGTTCGGTGCTCACGCTCTTCGCTTTTCGGGCCGGAGCGTCGTGGTGTTACGGGTGCAGCACCACCTTGGTGTAGCCCTCGATGCGCTTGTCGAACTTGTCGTAGGCCGACGCCGCCTGGTCCAGGGGAAGTTCGTGGGAGACGACGAAGCTGGGCTTCGCCCTGCCCTCGATGATCATGTCGCGCAGCTGTCGGTTGTAGCGCTTCACGTTGCACTGCCCCGTGCCCATCCGCAGGCCCTTCTCGAAGAGCTTGCCGATCGCGACGAGGAGCATGCCCTGCTTGGCCTGTTCGTCCGGGCCTCCGGGGTCGGACGGGACGTAGAGGCCGGGCACGCCGAGCGCTCCGGTGGCCCGGACCGTACCGACGAGCGAGTTCAGGACGGTCGCCGGTTCCTCGTGGTCCGCGCCGTGCGCCGACGCCTGGTAGCCGACCGCGTCGACGCCCTTGTCCGTGCCGATGCCCTCGGTCTGGTCCTTGATCTGCTCCACTGGGTCGCCCTCGGCGAAGTTGATCGGAATCGCGCCGATCTCCTCGGCCTTCTGCAGCCGCTCGGGGACCCGGTCCACGGAGAACACCTTCCTCGCGCCGCGCAGCAGGGCCGAGTAGGCGGCCATCAGGCCGACCGGTCCCGCGCCGTAGACCGCGACGCTCTCACCGGGGCGGACCTGGGCGAGTTCACAGCCGTGGTAGCCGGTGGGGAAGATGTCCGCGAGCAGGATGAAGTCGGTCTCGTGCTCCTGTCCCGCCGGCAGCTTCAGGCAGTTGAAGTCGGCGTAGGGAACGCGCAGGTACTCGGCCTGGCCGCCCTTCCAGGGCCCCATGGCGACGTAGCCGTACGCGCCGCCGGGGAAGCCCGGGTTGACGGTCAGACAGTAGCCGGTGAACCCCTCGACGCAGTTGGTGCAGAAGCCGCAGGCGACGTTGAAGGGCATGACCACGCGGTCGCCCTCCTTGAGCGAGGTGACGCCCTGGCCGGCCTCCTCGATGACTCCCATGTTCTCGTGGCCGAAGACGATGCCGGGCTCGGCGGCGGTGCGGCCCTCGTACATATGCAGGTCGGAGCCGCATATCGCGGTGGAGGTGACCCGTACGATCACATCGTTCGGATGCTGGATGCTGGGCTTCTCGACGTCTTCGACCGCGACGCTGAACGGCTCCTTGTACACGACGGCCTTCATGCTGAGACCTCCACTCGACGGCATACGTGTGCGACGGCCACGCCCCCGCCCGCGCTGTCCGCGTGACTCATCTCTCATGATTCTCCGGACTCCCCGATCAGGCAAACCGGTAATCTCCGGATATGTGAATAATCGGCGTCGCGCCGAGAAGGGAGTGGTGGAACATGGCAGCACAGAGGCTGGGAATCCTGCTCGTCCCCGTGCCCGGACTGTCCGGCACCACCTACCCGCCGGGAACGACCGTGACGGTCCGTGGTCGCGGCGCGACAGTGGACGCCTTCGTCAACGGCGACTGGCTCCCGCTGTCATGGTGGGAGTTCTCCGACGGCCTCCGCGAGGACATCGCCGACCGCTGACCGCCGTGCCGACCGTCGACCGCCGTGCCGACCGCCGGGTCAGGTGACCTTGACCCAGTCCAGGGTGCGTTCCACGGCGCGCTTCCAGTCCCGGTAGCCGTCCTGGCGCTGCTCCTCGCTCCACACCGGGCTCCAGCGCTTCGACTCCTGCCAGTGCGAGCGCAGTTCGTCGGTGTCGCGCCAGAAGCCGGTGGCGAGCCCGGCGGCGTAGGCGGCGCCCAGTGCGGTGGTCTCGGCGACCACCGGACGGCTGACCGGCACACCCAGCACGTCGGCCTGGATCTGCATGCACAGGTCGTTCGCGGTCACACCGCCGTCGACCTTGAGCACGTCCAGGTGCACGCCCGAGTCCTGTTCCATGGCGTCGACCACGTCACGGCTCTGGTAGCAGATGGCTTCCAGCGTGGCCCGCGCGATGTGTCCCCCGGTGTTGTACCGGGCCAGGCCGACCATGGCGCCGCGGGCGTCGGAGCGCCAGTACGGGGCGAACAGACCGGAGAAGGCCGGCACGAAGTACATCCCGCCGTTGTCCTCCACCGAAAGCGCCAGCCGCTCGCTCTCCGGGGCGCTCGTGATGATCTTCAGCTGGTCGCGCAGCCACTGCACGGCCGCGCCGGTGACGGCGATGGACCCCTCCAGGGCGTAGACCGCCGGGCTGCCGGCGAACTGGTACGCCACCGTCGTCAGCAGCCCGTGCTGCGAACGCACCAGCTCCGTACCGGTGTTGAGCACCAGGAAGTTGCCGGTGCCGTAGGTGTTCTTGGCCTCGCCGGGGGAGAAGCAGACCTGGCCGACGGTCGCCGCCTGCTGGTCGCCGAGCACGCCGGTGATCGGCACGGGGGCGCTCAGCGGCCGTGAGGTGCGGGCCTGGCCGTACGCCTCGGGATGGGACGAGGGGTTGATGACCGGCAGCATCGCGCGCGGGACGCCGAAGATCTCCAGCAGCTCGTCGTCCCAGTCCAGGGTCTCCAGGTTCATCAGCATGGTGCGGCTGGCGTTGGTCACGTCGGTGGCGTGCACCCCGCCGTTCGGTCCGCCGGTGAGGTTCCACAGCACCCAGGCGTCCGTGTTGCCGAACAGGGCGTGACCCGCCGCGGCGGCCTCGCGCAGTCCGTCCACGTTCTCCAGCAGCCACTTGATCTTGCCGCCGGAGAAGTAGGTGGCCGGCGGCAGGCCGGCCTTGTGGCGGATGACCTCGCCGTGGCCGTCACGCTCGAGTGCGGCGGCGATGCTGTCGGTGCGGGTGTCCTGCCAGACGATGGCGTTGTAGTACGGGCGGCCGGTGCGCGGGTCCCAGACCACGGTGGTCTCGCGCTGGTTGGTGATGCCGATGGCCTTGAGGTCGGTGGCCGACAGATTCCCGGCGCGGAGGCCGTTCTGGATCACGGTGTTGGTGCGCTCCCAGATCTCCACCGGGTCGTGCTCGACCCACCCCGACCGAGGCAGGATCTGGCGGTGCTCGAGCTGGTGCTTCGCCACCTCGTTCCCGGAGTGGTCGAAGATCATGAAGCGTGAACTGGTGGTGCCCTGGTCCACCGCGCCGACGAAGTCGGGCATCGCGGCCACCTCTTCTCGTGGTCGTGCGGGAATCTGTGCGAGCGGGTCCGCCTGCGGCCGGGCCCTAGGGCTGCTCGGTGGCCGGACCCTCTTCGGCGTCCTCGAGTCTGGCCTTGAGCACCGGGCTGATGATCAGGTCGTACGCGAGGGTTCCGAGGACGCCGCCGATGAGGGGGCCGACAATGGGGATCCACCAATAACCGCTGAACCATTGGAAGGTTCCTGGTAGGGCGATGGAGCCCCAGCCTTCGAAGAAAGTGAACAGCCGGGGGCCGAAATCTCGGGCGGGATTGATCGCATAGCCGGCGTTGGTGCCGAACGTCAGACCGATCGCGACGACCACCAGACCGATGAGGAAAGGGCCCAGATTGGACATCGGAGCCATATTGCGGGTGTCGATGAGTGCACAGATCAGCAGCAGCAGAATCCCGGTGCCGATGATTTGGTCGAGCAAGGGGCCCCACCAGGAACCCCCGAAGTATTCAGCGGGGAATGTGGCGAAGATCGAGTATGTCGCCAGTGACTGGTCCCGCGGGACACCCGCCTTGGTGTTGGCCGCGTCGATCGCCCACCGGTAGGACGCGTAGACGAGCGCGGCGGCGACGAACGCCCCCACGACCTGTGCCAGCCAGTAGGGCAGGACCTTCCGCCAGGGGAAATCCCTTCGTACGGCGAAGCTCAGAGTCACCGCGGGATTGATGTGGGCGCCGCTGATACCGCCGGCCACATAGACGCCGAACACCACGGCGAGACCCCAGCCCCACGAGATGATGAGCCAGTTGGCGGGGCCGAAGTCCGCCGTCTGCCGACCTGATCCGGGCAGGCCGACGACGGCGACGGCCACCGATCCGACGCCCAGTAGAATAAGGACGAATGTCCCCATGAATTCTGCGAGCATCTCACCGGCGAGGCCCTTTCGGTAACCACGTCGATGGACAATGCGTTCAGCCATCGGGTCTCCTCGGCTGGAATGGCGCAGTCTTGCCCTCCCCATTACCGGAAGCCTATGGCCGCCTCGTGCGTCCCGCCTGTGCGGCGCCGGAATTCCCTCCCATGGAGTAATGCGCCATTCCCGCGCCGTCCACCGCTTTCACCGCCCCCTTCGCCCGCCGCTTTCACCCGGGCGGCGCACCGGACCGTGCGCCGGACCGCACCTCGGTCTCCAGGGCGCGCCACCTCTCGTGAAGGACCGGAGCCGGTGGCGTCGGCCGGTGGGACCCTTGCCGGCCGGGTGGGGCCGGGGCTCGCCGGTACGGATCGGCACAGGGCTTCTCCCCCTGCCCGCTGCTTGCTTCTCACGGAGCACGGAGCACGGATCGCGGAGCACGGATCACGGATCACGGATCACGGACCGGTCCAGGGGAGCGCGTCCGCTGGTCATGCTGCCGCAGCTGCGAGGGTGGAACCCCTTGTCGGTGCGCATCAGCTGCTGAAGCTCTGTGTCGGGGCTGCATGTGCGGCTTCCGGCGGGAGGTGAACGGCAGCTGGTGTATGAGATACGAAAGGGCGGACTCATGACGTCCGGAGCCTTGTCAGTCCGGACGGGGGCACCCTATTCTCGCGGCGAGAAAGCGCTTTCCATCGAGTCGACGGCGTTCGACGGCACTCTGCATGACATGCCCATGACGTTAAGTGAACAGGGAGAGCCCGCATGAAGAGATCAGCAGCACTGCGGTTCCACGCGACGCTGGCCACGGCGGCCCTCGCGGCCGCGACCGGACTGGTGGTGGCGATGCCCTCGGCGTCGGCCGCGACCGGCAGTGCCACCGGCTACGCGACCCAGAACGGCGGGACCACCGGCGGCGCGGGCGGGCAGACGGTCCGGGCCACCACGGGCACCGCGATCCACACCGCCCTGTGCAACCGTGCCAGCAGCAGCACCCCGATCATCATCGAGGTCCAGGGCACCATCAATCACGGCAACACCAGCAAGGTGTCGGGCAGCAGCTGCAACACCGCCGCCGGTGTGATCGAGCTCAAGCAGATCAGCAACGTCACGATCGTCGGGGTCGGCAGCGGTGCCGTCTTCGACCAGTTGGGCATCCACATCCGGGAGGCCCGCAACATCATCATCCAGAACGTGACCGTCCGGAACGTCAAGAAGTCCGGCTCGCCCACCTCCAACGGCGGCGACGCCATCGGCATGGAGACCGACGTCCGCAACGTCTGGGTCGACCACGTCACCCTGGAGGCGTCCGGCGGGGAGTCGGAGGGCTACGACGGCCTCTTCGACATGAAGGACAACACCCAGTACGTGACCCTGTCGTACAGCACCCTGCGCAACTCCGGCCGCGGCGGCCTCATCGGATCCAGCGAGAGCGACCGCTCCAACGGCAACATCACGTTCCACCACAACCTGTACGAGAACATCGACTCCCGTGCACCGCTGCTGCGCGGCGGCATCGCCCACATGTACAACAACCACTACAAGCGCCTCAACGACTCCGGCATCAACTCCCGGGCCGGGGCGCGCGCCAAGGTGGACAACAACTACTTCGAGGACTCCAAGGACGTCCTCGGCACCTTCTACACCAGCGAAGCCGGCTACTGGCAGGTCAGCGGCAACATCTTCGACAACGTGACCTGGTCCTCCCGCAGCGGCGACAACCAGCCCGCCGGCCCCAACCCGACCTCCAACACCTCGGTCTCCATCCCCTACTCCTACAAGCTCGACGCCGCCAACTGCGTACCGGACGTGGTGAACCGGACGGCGGGCGCCAACAAGGGCCTGAAGGTGTCGGACGGCAACTGCACGCCGCAGAACCCCACCCCGACCGACCCCACGGACCCCACCGACCCGACGGACCCGACCGACCCCCCCACCGGGACCAACCTCAGCCTCGGTGCCGGTGCTGACGGCTCCAGCAAGGCCGGCGGGACGAGCTACGGCAACGTGATCGACGGCAACCTCGGCACCTACTGGTCGCCGAGCGGCTCGACCGGTTCCGTCTCGGTCAAGTGGTCGTCCGACGCCACGGTGTCGAAGGTCAACATCCGGGAGGCGTCGGGCTCCGAGGGCACCGTCCGGTCCTGGCGGCTCCTCAACCACGACACCGGTGCCGTCCTGGCCTCCGGCAGCAGTGCGGGCGCCGTCTCCTTCGCGCGGACCTCGCTGCGCAAGATCACCTTCGAGGTCACCGGCGCGAGCGGCACGCCGCGGATCGCCGAGTTCGAGACCTACGGCGGATAACGGACAGGGACGGGCGAGTCGCCGTCCCACCCCCCTCGGGTGCCGGGCATCGGCTCGGCACCCGAGGGCTCGTGTTTTCGGACAGGGTCGCCCGAAAGGAGTGTACGTTCGTACGCTCCGCGGATAAGGTCGGGCGCATGACCACTGACGTACTGCGCCGGCCCGCACTGGCCGAGCGGCAGGCTCGCGCGGCCGTTGCCGTCCTCTTCTTCACCAACGGGGCCCTGTTCGCGAACCTTCTGCCCCGCTATCCGCAGATCAAGGCGGATCTCGGCATCGGCAACGCCGCCTACGGGCTGGCCGTCGCGGCGTTCCCGACGGGGGCCATCGTCGCCGGTATGGCGGCGGGGGTCCTCATCCGCCGCCTGGGGTCGGCGCGGGTGGCGGTGGTGAGCACCCTGCTGACCGGGGCGGGGATCCTCGTCGCGGGCATGGCGCACTCGGTGGTGCTGTTCGCGGGAGCGCTGTTCCTGGCCGGAGCGATGGACGCGATCACCGATGTCGCGCAGAACGCCCACGGCCTGCGGGTGCAGCGCCGTTACGGGCGTTCCATCATCAACTCCTTCCACGCCATCTGGTCCATCGGCGCCGTCACCGGCGGCTCCATGGCCGCCGCCGCCATAGCGCTCGGTCTCTCGCGCGGGGCGCACCTGGCGATCTCGGGGGTGCTCTTCGGTCTCGCCGCCTGTGTCGCCCTGCGGTTCGCCCTGCCCGGGCCCGACACCGAGCCGGTCGAGGACGCGGACGAGAAGGGTGCCGGGAGCGGGGCGCCGCGGCGAAACGGGCGTCCGGCCGTGGCCGCACGCGTCCGCTACGTGATGATCGCGCTCGTCCTGATCGCGACGGCCGGCACGCTCGTCGAGGACGCGGGCAACTCCTGGGCCGCGCTCTACCTCTCCGACTCGCTGAACGCCTCGGCGGCGCTGGCGGCAACCGGCTTCATCGCCCTGGTGGGCGCCCAGTTCGTCGGCCGGATCCTCGGCGACCGGCTCGTCGACCGGTTCGGCCAGCGCGCGGTGGCCCGCGCCGGCGGCCTGATCGCCGCGGTCGGCATGGGGCTGGCGCTGGCCGTGCCCACGGTGCCCGGAACGATCCTCGGCTTCGCCGCGGCCGGGTTCGGCGTGGCGACGCTGGTGCCCGCGGCCATGCTCGAGGCCGACGAACTGCCCGGCCTCAAGCCCGGATCGGGGCTCACGATCGTCTCCTGGCTGATGCGGCTGGGCTTCCTGCTCTCCCCGCCGGTCGTCGGGCTCGTCGCCGACGAGGCCGGCCTTCGGCTGGGGCTGATGGTGGTGCCCCTCGCGGGTGTGCTCGTGGTGGTGTGCGCGGGGGTGCTGCGGACCGTCAGCGTCAAGCGGTAGTCCCCGGCGCGGGGAGTGTACGTTCGTACGCTCTGGGTGTACGGTCGTTCCCATGGCGACGGACCACTTCGCGCAGGACCCCCGTACCCACCTGGAACGGATGCAGGCGGGCGACCTCTACATCGCCGACGATCCCGAGATCGCCCGCCGGCAGCAGCAGGCGGTACGCCTGGCCGCCCGCTACCAGGCGGCCTACACCGAGGACGCCGAGGCGGCGGGAGCGATCCTCGCCGAACTGCTCGGCGCGGTGGGCGAACAGGCGCATGTGCGTCCACCCCTGTACGTCGACTACGGCAGCAACATCACCATCGGGGCGCGCACCTTCGTCAACTACAACCTGACCGCGCTGGACGTCGCCGCCATCGTCATCGGCGAGGACTGCCAGATCGGCCCCGGCGTCCAGCTCCTCACCCCCACGCACCCCCTGGAACCGCAGCCCCGGCGCGACAAGCTGGAGGCCGCGCAGCCGATCACCATCGGCGACAACGTCTGGATCGGCGGGGGAGCGATCGTCCTGCCCGGCGTGAGCATCGGGGACAACTCCGTGATCGGGGCCGGTTCGGTCGTCACCAAGGACGTGCCGCCGAACGTGGTCGCCGTCGGCAGCCCCGCCCGTCCGGTCCGGACCCTCTGAGGCGCGACGCCCATGGCCACCGGACACACCGACCCGCAGCGGCGCGCGCGCATCATCGCCGCCGCCCTCGACCTCATCGCCGAGGAGGGGCTCGCGGCGGTCTCCCACCGCAAGATCGCCAAACGGGCCGGGGTGCCGCTGGGGTCGATGACGTACCACTTCAGCGGGATCGACGAGTTGCTGCGGGAGGCGTTCAGCGAATTCACCGGCCACATAGTCGCCGTGTTCGACACCTACCTCGCGGCGCCGGCCGGCCGGGAGGAGGCCCGTACGGCCGTGGCCGACCTCGTCCACGCCCTGTCCGAGGGCAGCTCGCGCGACCTGGTGCTGACCCAGGAGCTGTACTCGCTCGCCGCCCGCCGGCCTGCCTACCGGGAGCTCACCCATGAGTGGATGCGCCGCAGCCGCAGCCACCTCGAGAAGCACTTCGACCCGGACACCGCCCGCCAGCTCGACGCCCTCATCGAAGGATTGACGCTCCATCGCGCCTTGTCGCGGGAGCCGCACGAGCGGTCCCTGACCCTCGAGGCGATCGCCCGCATCACCACGACGGACCGCCGGGAGCCTTGATCGGCGCCACGCCCGGCCGGTCCCCCCAGCCGCCCGTGCGGCACAGTCCTGACCACTGTGCCGCACGGGCCCGACCGGGCCGGCTCACGGTGCTGGAGGCTTCGGCGGTGTCGGCGGCGTCGGCGGCGTCAGGATCGCCGTGAACCGGTAGCGCGAGCCGCGGTACACCGCGCGCACCCACTCCACCGGTGTCCCCCGCTCGTCCCGGGAGTGGCGGGACAGCAGCAGCATCGGCAGGCCCACGTCGGTGTGGAGCAGACCGGCCTCCCGCGGTGTGGCGGGCGAGGTCTCGATGGTCTCGTCGGCCTCCGCCAGGCGCACCCCGTACACCTCGGCGAGCGTCGTGTAGAGCGAGGTGCGGCGGGCCAGGTTCCGGCGCAGGCCGGGGAAGCGGCGTGCGGACAGATGGGTCGCCTCGATCGCCATGGGCTCGCCCCCGGCCAGCCGCAGCCGCTCCACGCGCAGGACGCGCTCACCCCGTTCCACCTCGAGCAGGGCCGCCAGCTCCTCGTCGGCCGCGATGTGGTCGATGTTCAGGACCCGGGAGGCGGCGGTGAGCCCCTGGTTGCGCATGTCCTCGGTGTACGAGGTCAGTTGGAGCGTCCGGTAGATCTTCGGACGGGCGACGAAGGTGCCCTTGCCCTGGATGCGGACCAGCCGCCCCTCGCTCACCAGCTCCTGCAGCGCCTTGCGCACGGTGGTGCGGGAGGTGCGGAACTCGAGGGCGAGGAAGCGCTCGGGCGGCATCGGCGACCCCGGCGCGCGCGCCTCGGTCATCCGCAGTAACCGCTGCTTGACGCGGTAGTACTTCGGTACGCGGTCGGTGCGGTCCGGTGTTCCCGGGACGGCCTGGGCGCTGCTGAGGTCGGTGTTCATGACCTGCCTTCCGGCTGCGGTGTCCGGCGCGCGGGCGGCAGGCGCCGACCGCGGTGCACGTCGGCGGACGGCCGGGTTCGGCGCCGCACACTCGGCGGTCCCGTTATAACCGCACGCCCTTCTTTGGTCTAGTCCAAGCTTCGACACGTCCCTGTTTGAGGGGAGTTCGGGAGGACTCGCAGGTCCGCGCGGGGGTGCCGGAAGCGGTCCGGGGGATTGACGGCGCGACCCTTGACAGGGCCATAGGTCTAGGCCAAGCTCCCCCCTGCTGGTCTAAACCATTTAGAGGAAGCCGGGTCCCAGCCCGCCGAGTGTCGCGCCGTTGCGAGGGTCACCGCCGAAGGCGTGGGTGTGGAAGGCGTTCCTGAGGAGGGGTGGCGCGTGAAGCGCAAGCTGATAGCCGCGATCGGGGTCGCGGGCATGTTGTTCTCCGTCGCCGCGTGCGGGGGAGACGACGGTGACGGCAAGAGCACCGGGGCCAACGGGTACGAGGGCCAGACGCTCACTGTGTGGGTGATGGACGGCTCCTCGCCGGACGACTGGCAGAAGGACCTGGCCACGGAGTTCGAGGCGAAGACCAAGGCGAAGGTCACGTTCGAGGTCCAGCAGTGGAACGGCATCCAGCAGAAGCTGACCACCGCCCTGTCCGAGGAGAACCCGCCCGACGTCTTCGAGATCGGCAACACCCAGACCCCGGCCTACGCCAAGACCGGCGGCCTCGCCGACCTCACCGACCTCAAGTCCGAGATCGGCGCCGACTGGACCGAGACCCTCAACGAGTCGTCCGTCTACGAAGGCAAGCAGTACGCGGCACCGTGGTACTTCGCCAACCGCGTCGTCCTCTACAACAAGAAGGTCTGGGCGGACGCGGGGCTGAAGGACACC
Organism: Streptomyces cathayae; assembly: GCF_029760955.1. Lineage (GTDB taxonomy): Bacteria > Actinomycetota > Actinomycetes > Streptomycetales > Streptomycetaceae > Streptomyces > Streptomyces cathayae. The sequence continues at coordinate 1,993,052 of NZ_CP121682.1, read as the reverse complement.
CCCAAGACCCGTGACGAGTTCTACGACGCGCTCAAGAAGATCGGCGACAAGACCGACGCGGAGCCGATCTACCTGCCGGGCCAGAACTGGTACCACTTCGTCGGGCTCGTCATCGGCGAGGGCGGCGAACTGGTCAAGAAGGACGGCGACAAGCACGTCTCCAACCTCGACGATCCGAAGGTCGTCGCCGCCATGGAGACCTACAAGAAGTTCCAGTCGCTGTCCAAGGCGCCCAAGGACAAGGACGAGGCCACCCCGCAGCAGGGCCAGGTCTTCGCCAAGGGCAACGTAGGCGCCTTCATCGGCATGGGCTGGGAAGCCGGCATCGCCATCGAGGCCAACCCGAAGATCGAGAAGGAGATCGGCTACTTCACCATCCCCGGTGCCGCGGCCGACAAGCCCGAGGGCGTCTTCCTCGGCGGCTCCAACCTCGCCGTCGCCGCGGGCAGCAAGAAGCAGGAGCTCGCCCAGGAGTTCCTGAAGCTCACTCTGTCCGACACGTTCGAGGGCGCCCTGGCCAAGGCCAACGGCGTCATCCCCAACAAGGAGTCGCTGCAGGGCAACCTCGAGGGCAACGCCCCCGCCGAGGCCGCCGCACCCGCCGCCGCCGTCGGCGGAACCACCCCGCTGATCCCGGAGTGGGCCGCGGTGGAGAACGCGCCCAACCCGATCAAGACGTACATGACCGCCGTGCTGAACGGCAAGTCACCGGCCGAGGCGGCCAAGCAGGTCGAGGGCGAGTTCAACAAGCGCCTGGCGCAGCAGCAGTAGAAGCGCACGCGCTCCGACCGGTGCGGGGGCCGGCCACTCGACGGCCCCCGCACCGCGTTCGGGTACGTCGAGAAGAGAGATCGCGAGCATGACCGTGCAGACCGAACGGCCGCCCTCCGGCCCGGCGGACGTCCGCAGGGCGGACACCGGGGCGGCACCCGGCAGGCCCCCATCGCGAGCCGGCGCGCTCGCCCCGTACCTGTTGCTGCTGCCCGCCTGCGCGGCCACCGTGCTGCTGCTCGGCTGGCCGCTGCTCAAGGACGTGCTGCTGTCGTTCCAGAACCTCAACATGGGGCAGCTGATCCAGCGGGTCACCGAGTGGAACGGCGTCGACAACTACCAGGAGACCCTCACCAGTGGGGACTTCTGGCGGGTCACCCTCCGCTCGATCCTGTTCACGGCGGTCAACGTCGTCCTGATCATGGTCCTGGGCGCGCTGGTCGGCCTGCTGCTCGCCCGCCTCGGCAAGCGGATGCGGTTCACCCTGCTGCTCGGCCTGGTCCTGGCCTGGGCCATGCCCATCGTGGTGGCCACCACCGTCTACCAGTGGCTGTTCGCCCAGCGCTTCGGTGTCGTCAACTGGGTCCTGGACAAGCTCGGCTGGCACTCCATGGCCGACTACAGCTGGACCAGCAGCCAGATGTCGACCTTCTTCGTGGTCACCGTGCTGATCGTGTGGATGTCCGTCCCGTTCGTCGCGATCAACCTGTACGCGGCGACGACCACCATCCCCGGCGAGCTCTACGAGGCCGCGTCCCTCGACGGCGCCGGCGCCTGGCGGAGCTTCACCGCGGTCACCATGCCGTTCCTGCGGCCGTTCCTCTACGCGACGACCTTCCTGGAGATCATCTGGGTCTTCAAGGCGTTCGTCCAGGTCTATCTCTTCAACAGCGGCGGCCCCGACCGGCTCACCGAGATCCTGCCCGTCTACGCCTACGTCGAGGGCATGGGCAACCAGCACTACGGCATGGGTGCGGCGATCGCGGTCCTGACCATCCTGATCCTGCTCGGCCTGACCGCCTCCTACCTCAGGATCGTGCTCAAGCAGGAGAACGAAGAGGAGGCCGGGCTGTGAAACGCTCGCTCTTTGCCCGGGTCTGGCCCAACGCCACCGCCGTCGTCCTGTTCATCGGCTGCGTCTTCCCCGTGTACTGGATGTTCGCCACGGCCTTCAAGCCGACCGGCGACATCCTCTCGGAGGACCCGGTCTGGTTCCCGACCGACGTCACCTTCGAGCACTTCAGGACCGCGGCCGGCGTCGACCACTTCTGGACGTACGTCCGCAACTCGCTGACCGTCACCGTCCTGGCCGTCGTCTTCTCGCTGATCATCGCGCTGGCCGGCTCCTTCGCCCTGGCGCGGATGCGGTTCAAGGGGCGGCGCGGCTTCGTCATCGGTTTCATGATGGCGCAGATGGCGCCCTGGGAAGTCATGATCATCGCGATCTACATGATCGTGCGGGACGCGTCGATGCTGAACAGCCTCGTGCCGCTGACGCTCTTCTACACGATGATGATCCTGCCCTTCACCATCCTGACGCTGCGCGGCTTCGTCGCCGCCGTGCCCAAGGAGCTGGAGGAGTCGGCGATGGTCGACGGCTGCACCCGCGTCCAGGCGTTCCGCCGGGTCATCCTGCCGCTGCTCGCCCCGGGCCTGATGGCCACCTCGCTGTTCGGCTTCATCACCGCCTGGAACGAGTTCGCGCTGGTCCTGGTGCTCAACAAGGACACCGAGGCACAGACCCTGCCGCTGTGGCTGTCCAGCTTCCAGACCCAGTTCGGCGACGACTGGGGCGCGACCATGGCCGCCTCGTCACTCTTCGCCGTCCCGATCCTGATCCTCTTCGTCTACCTGCAGCGCAAGGCCGTCAGCGGCCTCACCGCGGGCGCCGTGAAGGGATAACGCCCCCGATGACGACATTCACCACCGGTACCGACACCCTCACCCGGGACGCCCTGGCCGTCCTGCAACCGGGCTTCACCGGCACCACCGCGCCCGACTGGGTGCTGCGCCGCCTCGGCGAGGGCCTCACCTCCGTGGGCCTCTTCGGGCGCAACGTCGCCACCGCCGAGCAGGTCGCCGCCCTCACCGCCCAGTTGCGGGCCGAGCGGGACGACCTGCTGGTGGCCATCGACGAGGAGAGCGGTGACGTCACCCGGCTGGAGGTCCGCACCGGCTCCTCCTTCCCCGGCAACCACGCCCTCGGTGCCGTCGACGACACCGCTCTCACCCGGGGCGTCGCCCGGGAGCTGGGCCGCCGGCTCGCCGAGTGCGGGGTCACCTTCGACTGGGCGCCCTCGGCCGACGTCAACGCCAACCCCGACAACCCGGTCATCGGCGTGCGTTCCTTCGGCCGGGACACCGACCTGGTGGCCCGGCACACCGCGGCCTGGGTCGAGGGCCTGCAGTCCACCGGCGTCGCCGCCTGCACCAAGCACTTCCCCGGCCACGGCGACACCAGCGTCGACTCCCACCACGCCGTCCCGCACATCGACCTCGACACGACGACCCTGTACGAACGCGAACTCCAGCCGTTCCGGGCGGCGATCGCGGCCGGCACCCGGGCCATCATGAGCGCCCACATCAAGGTCCCCGTCCTCGACCCGGACCGCCCCGCCACCCTCTCCCGCCGCATCCTCACCGACCTGCTGCGCGGCGAACTCGGCTACCAGGGGCTGATCGTCACCGACGGCATGGAGATGCGCGCCATCTCCGGCACCTACGGCCTCGAACACGGAGCCGTCCTGGCCGTCGCCGCCGGTGCCGACGCCATCTGCGTGGGCGGCGGACTGTGCGACGAGGACACGGTGCAGAGCCTCCAGGACGCGCTAGTCGCCGCGGTCCGCTCCGGCGAACTCCCCGAGGAACGGCTCGCCGACGCCGCCGCCCGGGTACGTGCCCTGGCCGACTGGACCGCCCGGGCGCGGCGGTCCCCGGCCCCGGGCGCCCCCGAACCGGAGATCGGCCTCACGGCGGCCCGTCGCGCGGTGACCGTCACCCGCACCGGACCCCCGGCACCGGTCACCGCACCGGTGTACGTGGCCACCTTCAGCCCCGAGGCCAACATCGCCGTCGGCGACGAGACGCCCTGGGGCGTCGGCGCGGAACTGGAGCGGCTGCTGCCCGGCACCACCACCGGCCACTTCACCGACACCGACACCGACGCCGGTGCGCGGGTGCTCGAGGCCGCGGCCGGCCGGCGGGTGGTCGCCGTGGTCCGCGACGAGCACCGGCACCCGTGGATGCGCACCGCCCTGGACACCCTGCTCGCCGCCGCGCCGGACACCGTCGTCGTGGAGATGGGCGTCCCGCAGTCCGCGCCGCGCGGCACCCCGCACATCGCCACGCACGGCGCGGCCCGCGTCTGCGGTGTGGCGGCGGCCGAGGCGATCGTCGCGGGCTGACGCACAGAGGCGGTCCGGACCCCGGGGCCCGGACCGCCTCTTCGCGTGCCTGCCGGTCCGTCACGTGGTCATGTCGTCAGGGATGGAGCTTCTCCCCCTCGGCGAGCATGGCGACGAACTTCTCGATACGGGCCGCCCTGGTCTGCGGGCGCTTGGCGTCCTGGACGCGGTGGAGGATCGCGTACCGGTTGCGGCTGTCGAGGGCGCCGAAGAAGTCACGGGCCGCCGGGACCGCTTCCAGCGCGGCTCGCAGGTCGTCGGGGACGGTCGCGGTGCTCTGGCTCGCGTACGCCGCCTCCCAGCGGCCGTCGGCCCTGGCCCGCTCCACCTCGCGCAGCCCGGGCTCCCGCATCCGGCCCGCCTCGATGAGCGCGGCGGCCTTCTGCCGGTTGATCAGCGACCACTTGCTGCGCGGCCGCCGGGGAGTGAACCGCTGGAGCCAGTGCGTGTCGTCCAGCTTCTTCTTGTGCCCGTCGATCCAGCCGTAGCACAGTGCCGACTCCAGGGCGGCGGCGTAGTCGGGGCCGGGCAGCCCGGAGTCCTTCCTCGGGATCCGCAGCCAGACCCCGGTCAGTTCCCCGTGGTGTTCCTCCAGCCACTTCTCCCACTCGCCCTGTGTCCCGACGACGAGGACCGGATCCCCCGTGCGCGCTTCATCAGCCATGGCACACAGGGAACCCGGTCCGCGTCCACGGGGTCAACGACACGGACCCCGCCGGTGTGGCGGCCGGCTACGCCGGAGCGGTGGTCGGGGCCTGGGGCCGGTCCGCCGGGTCCTGCCCGGCTGTGTGGTCAGCGTGTTCCGTGTCCAGGACGCGGGGGGCGCGGATGCCGGCCATGCCGGTCACGGTCACGACCGCGGCCACCGCGGCGGCGACCCCGCACACGGTGTAGGCGAGGCTGAAGCCGCTGCCCAGCGCGTCGAGGGCGATGCCCTGCGCGGCCGCTCCGGGGGCGTCCGGCGGCAGGCTGTTGACGGCGATCGGTCCGGCGGCCCGGCCGATCTCCGTGGCGGCGCCCAGCTGGTCGGGCGGCAGGTCCGCGCCGGCCAGCTTCGCGGCGAAGGTCTCGCCCGCGTGGCTGAGGGCGACCGCGCCGACGACCACCGGGCCCAGGGCGAAGCCGAGGTCGCGCAGCATGTTGGTGGTGGCGCTCGCCATGCCGGCCAGCCGGCCCGGCACGCTGTTCAGCGCGACGGCCGTGATCGAGCTGACGGCCAGCGCGAAGCCGATGCCGATGAGCAGGGTGGGCACGACGAACGGGGTCAGGCTCCGGTCGGTGACGTCCAGCCGGGCGCACAGGAACGACCCGACGGCCATCAGGCCGAAGCCGGAGGTCAGCAGCCAGTTCGGGGAGACCCGGTGGAGCAGCCGGGAGACGACCGGGATCAGGACGAACGCCGGTCCCTGGAGCAGCAGGAAGGGGAGGGCGACGCGCAGCGGGTCCTGGTGCTGCACGGGGCCGAGCCACATGCTCGTCGCGAAGCACGCGCCGAGGAAGGCGATCATGCCGATGACCGCCACGACCGAGCCCACCGCGAAGGCGCGGTCCTTGAGCAGGGAGAGGTTGAGGATCGGGGACTCGGCGCGGCGCTCGATCAGCAGGAAGGCGGTCAGGAAGCCCGCGCCGACGGCGAACGCGCCCACGATGTCCGGCGCGCCCCAGCCCTTCGCGGGTCCCTCCACGGCCGCGTACAGCACCAGGATGAGACCGATCGCGAAGGTGATCTGGCCCGGGACGTCGAGCCGGCGTCCCTCGGCGGCCTTCGACTCGGTGGCCAGGGCCAGCGAGAGCACCATGCTGACGAAGGCCAGCGCGACGAGGACCAGGAACGAGCCCCGCCACGACCCGACCTTGGCGAACGCCCCGCCGATCAGGGGGGAGAGCGCCGCACCGGCCGACAGGAAGCCGCTCCACAGCGCGATGGCGCGGGCCCGCGCCATCGCGCTGCGGGCGACGTCCGCGATCATGGTGAGCGATCCGGGGAACATGGCGCCGGCGCCGAGACCGTTGAGCGCGGCGCCGACCCACAGCCACTGCACGGTGGGCGAGACGGCCGAGACGATGCTTCCGGCGACGATGAGCGCCGCGCCCGAGGCGATGAGCCGACGGCGTCCGAACAGGTCGCCGAGGACACCGAAGGTGAACTCGAAGACGACCACGGCGATCATGAAGGACGCCGTGATCCAGGTCAGCTGGGATCCGTGCGTGCCGAGGTCCTGCTGGAAGAGTCCGTTGAGCGAGGCCGGCAGGGCGTTGGCCAGCTGGGCCACGAACACCGCGGCGCTCGCGGCAGCGAGTGTGCCCGCGTAGCCCGGCCTTCGGGCAGCCCCCGCGGAAGGGCCGGGGGACGTCGTCGTCCCGTTGTTGAGCGTCACTGCAGTTCTCCCTGACTGGGATGGTGAGACGGCCCGGTTCTTCGTGGCCGGTTCCGATGGGTGTGACGGGGTGGACGCGACCCGTCGGACCACGTGGTGACGTGGCGTGGAATGGGGGGAGGGACGCAGGCCGGGCTTCGGGAAGGTGGCGAACGAAGCGCGGTGACGGCGAGAATGACACTCGCTTTACGTAACGTCAAGGAAATGTATGGCGCGTATGAGAAGTGATCATGAAGTAAGGGTGACGCTGTCGAACGGGAGGTCGGCGATAGGATGAGCGTCATGACCGCCTCCACGGCCGTACCGTCCCCCGAGCCGTCCGACGCCAGGAAGCGGGGGCGCTGAGATGGCCGGGCTGCGCGCGGCGCAGAAGCAGATGACCCGCAAGCTCCTGCTGGACTCGGCACTGGAGCTGTTCCGCACCAAGGGCTACGCCGCCACCACGGTGGACGACATCGCGGCCGCGGCGGGCACCACCCGGGTGACGTTCTACGCGTACTTCCCGTCCCGCAGCGACCTGATGCGGGCACTCATCGGCGAGCTGAACGAGAAGCTCGAACGCACCGACTCACCCGTCCACGGCTCGACCGCCCGGCGCCTGGTCGAGGTCGTCCACGACGGCAGCCGCGAGGCGATCACCGAGTGGCTGTACGGCATCTCCGGCCGCTGGGAGGCGATCCGCCCCTACACCGTGGCCGCCTTCGAGGCGGCGGCGATCGATCCGGAGCTGCGCGGCCTGGTGAACGCGTGGCTGGAGGAGGCCGTCAGCGACATCGAGGAGGGCCTCGACCAGGCCGACCGCTTCCCTCCCGGGAGCCGCCACCTGCGCGGTGTGCTCGCGATGGCCCAGCTCGACCACGTGGCCCGCACCTGGACCCCCGGCCGCTGGGGCGCCGACCGCGCGTCCGTGGTCGACGTCCTGGCCGAAAGCTGGACCGGCCTGCTGAGCACCGGCGCCCCGGACGTACCGGAGGCACGGCGCGGCTGACCGCGGGGCGCGGAAAGGGGCGGCCGGACTCTCAGGCCGTCCCGGCCAGGTCCGCGCTCAGGGCCCGGGCCGCCGCCTGCAGGGTGCTGACCAGGAACTGCAGGTCGAGCGGGTCGTAGCGGGTGCCCGGCAGGGAGATCGACAGGCCTGCCTGGACCGTTCCCTCGGCGTCACGGACCGGGACCCCGACGGCCACCAGGCCCCGCTCGGAGCGGTTCCGGTTCACGGCGAAGCCACTGCGGGCGATGCCCTTCAGCTCCGCGGACAGCGCGCCGAGGTCCGGGCGCTCCTGGGGCCGGTCGCGGTAGTGCTCGCTCGCGTACACCTCCGCCAGCTCCTCCTCGCTCAGTTCCGCGAGCAGCAGCAGGCCGCCCGTCGTCCGGTGGGCCGGGAAGACCATCCCCTCCCGGGACCCCACCCGCAGCGCCCGGTCGCACTCCACGCTGGCGATGAACCGGGCCGTGTCCCCCGTGCGGATGGTGAGGTTCGTGGTCTCGTTCAGCCGGTCCACCACCCGGTGCAGGTGGGGCAGGGCCGCCGTCCGCAGCCGGGACACCAGGGAACGCGAGTGCGTCGCCAGCTCCAGCACCGGGCCCACGCGGTAGACCCGGTTCTCGTCCCGGACCGCGAAGTCCCGGTAGACCAGCATGGCCAGCAGCCGGTGCGCGGTCGACCGGGCCACCCCGAGCCGCTCGGCGACCTGCGTGACGGTCAGTGAGCCCTCCAGCTGGAGCATCGTCGCGGCCCGCAGCGCGTGGTCGACGCTGGCGATGGCGTACGGCGGCGGTGTCTTGAGCGGCTTGTCCACGGTGAACCTCCCGGTACTGCCCGTTCCGGATCTCGTCGTTGCCTGCGGTTTCTCGCAGCTGTTCTGCTCTCCAGAATTTACATGTCCGTTCCGTGGACATGGCGCACAGTGGGAGCTGTGACCACCTCCTTCAGCACCCCCCCTGCCACGGGCTCCCCCGTCCGCCTGAGCGCTGTCAGCGCCGCGGACCAGCCCGACGTCACCCCGGCGCTCGAGGAGCTGTACCGGGGCTTCGAAAGCGAACTGCTCGTCCCGCTGTGGACCGAGATCGGCGACCTCATGCCGGCTCATCCGCGCTCCCGCGCCGTGCCGCACCTGTGGCGCTGGGAGAAGCTGCGGGAACTGGCCGCCCAGGCCGGTGAGATCGTCCCGGTCGGCCGGGGCGGCGAGCGGCGCGCCATCGCACTGGCCAACCCCGCCCTCGGCGGCCGTCCCTTCGCCACGCCCACCCTGTGGGCGGCCATCCAGTACCTGATGCCCGGCGAGGACGCCCCCGAGCACCGCCACACCCAGCACGCCTTCCGCTTCGTCGTCGAGGGCGAGGGCGTGTGGACGGTCGTCGGCCGTGACCCGGTGGCCATGCGGCGCGGCGACTTCCTCCCGCAGGCCGGGTGGAACATGCACGCCCACCACAACGCCACCACCGAGCCGATGGCCTGGATCGACGGCCTGGACATCCCGTTCCAGTACACCAGCGAGTCCCAGTTCTTCGAGTTCGGCCGCGACGAGATCAGCGACGCCGAGCGGATCACCCCGGACCGGTCCCGCTCCGAGCGCCTGTGGGGCCACCCGGGACTGCGCCCGGTCGCCGCCGGCTCGGCCGCCCCCGGCACGCCCCTGCTGGCGTACCGCTGGGAGCACACCGACCGGGCGCTGGCCGACCAGCTCGCCCTGGAGAAGGAAGGGTTCGACGGCACGGTCGAGCCCGGCCACGCCGCCGTCCGGTTCACCGACCCGTCGACCGGCGCCGACGTGCTGCCCACCATCCGCGCCGAGGTGCACCGCGTGGTCCGCGGCGCCGAGACCGCCCCGGTGCGCGAGACCGGTTCGTCCGTCTACCAGGTCTTCGACGGCTCCGGCACCGTCACCGTCGGCGACGTGTCCTGGTCCGTGACGCGCGGCGACCTGTTCGTCGTCCCGTCCTGGCAGCCGCTCTCCGTACGCTCCGAGGCCGGTGCCACCGACTCCGACTCGGGCGCCCTGGACCTGTTCCGGTTCAGCGACTCCCCGATCTTCGAAGCCCTCCGGCTCGACCGTACCCACGTGGAAGGAACCACCCGCTCATGAAGCTCGCCACCCTCCGTACCGACGGCACCACCAAGGCCGTCCGGCTCGACGGTGACGTCCTGGTCGACCTCGGGTTCCCCGACGTGGGCACCCTGCTCGCGCAGGACGACTGGGCCGAGCGCGCCGCCGCCCCCGCCGGCGACGCGACGACCTACCCCGCCGAGGGCGCCGATTTCGCCCCCGTGGTCCCGCAGCCCTCCAAGGTGGTGTGCGTCGGCCTCAACTACCGCAACCACATCCAGGAGATGGGTCGGGACCTGCCCGAACACCCCACCCTGTTCGCGAAGTTCGCCGACTCCCTGATCGGCGCGGGCGACGACATCGTCCGCCCCGAGGAGACCGAGCAGTTCGACTGGGAGGTCGAACTCGCCGTCGTCGTCGGCAAGCAGGTCCGCCGCGCCAAGGGCGAGCAGGCCGAGCAGGCCATCGCCGGCTTCACCGTGCTCAACGACATCACCACGCGCGACTGGCAGTTCCGCACCCGCGAGTGGCTCCAGGGCAAGACCTGGGACTCCACCACCCCCGTCGGCCCGTACCTGGTGACCCCCGACGAGCTGCCCGGCGGCGTCCGCCCCGCGCTCGACGTCACGCTCACCGTGGACGGCGAGGTCATGCAGTCCGACAACACCGGTGACCTGCTCTTCGACCCGGTCGCCCTGGTCGAGTACGTCTCCACGATCATCCGCCTCAACCCCGGCGACATCATCGCCACCGGCACCCCCGGCGGCGTCGGCCACGCCCGCAAGCCCGCCCGCTACCTGCTCGGCGGCGAGACCGTGGTCACCGAGGTCCAGGGCATCGGCCGGCTGGAGAACAAGGTCGTCGAGGAGAAGCAGGCCTGATGCCCCGCACGTTCGACGACGCCCGCCGCTGGGCGGAGCTCGGCACGAACCTGGTGCTCGAGGCCACCGCCGGCTTCGACGACGAGGCCTACGACGTGCCCAGCGGCCTGCCCGGCTGGCGGCGCAGGCAGCTCGTCGCCCACGTCGCCGCCAACGCGGACGCCCTCGGCAACCTCGTGCACTGGGCCGCCACCGGCGAAGAGACCCCGATGTACGCCTCCCCCGAGGAGCGGGCCGCCGGCATCGAGCGCGGCCTCGGGATGCCCGCCGCCGAACTCACCGGATGGCTGCGCGGGTCCGCCGCCGAACTCGCCGCGTCGACGGCGAAGCTCAGCGACGGCCAGTGGCAGTCCCAGGTCGTGACGGCGCAGGGCCGTACGGTGCCCGCCACCGAACTGCCCTGGATGCGCTCCCGCGAGGTGTGCGTCCACGCCGTCGACCTGGGCACCGGCATCACCTTCGCCGACCTGCCGGCCGACTTCCTCGCCGCACTCTGCGACGACGTCATCGCCAAGCGCGCCAAGGCCCCCGGCCCGGCGCTGCGCCTGACGGAGACCGACACCGGAGAGGTCCGGGAACTCCCCGGCGACGGCGAGCCGACCGTGCTCACCGGCCCGCTCGCCGAGATCACGGCCTACCTCACCGGGCGCAGGCACGCCCTCACCGCCCCCGACGGCGGCCCGGCACCCACCCTGGGTCCCTGGCTCTGACCGACGGCGCCGGACCCCGGCGCGGCCAGGCAGAGCAGGGTCCCCTGCTCAGACAGGAAAAAACGATGTCCCCTGCAACCCCTCCCACCGAAGGCCGACCCGACGTCCTCATCGTCGGCGGTGGCATCGGTGGCCTCAGCACCGCCTTCGCCCTCGCCCGGGAGGGGCTGCGCATCCGCGTTCTCGAACGCGCTCCGGAGTTCGGCGAGGTCGGCGCCGGCCTCCAGATCGCGCCCAACTGCACCCGCATCCTCGACGAGTACGGGCTGCTCGACGAGGCCAAGGAACTCGGCGTGGTCCCCGAGAGCATGGCCATGCGCGACGCGCTCGACTCCAGCGAGCTGGTCCGCCTCGACCTGGGCGAGCTCGAGCGCCGCTACGGCTTCCCGTACATGGTCATCCACCGCAGCGACCTGCACGCGATCTTCCTGCGGGCCTGTCGGAGGGCCGGCGTGGACCTGGTGACCGACCAGACGGTCGTCGACTACGAGAACACAGCCGACGGCGCCCGCGTCACCCTGGCCGACGGCCGCACCGAGGAGGCGCCGCTCGTCATCGCCGCCGACGGACTGCGCTCTGTGGCCCGGCAGAAGCTGGTCGGCGACGACGTGGTCAGCTCCGACTACGTGGCCTACCGGGCGGCCGTCCCGATCGAGCAGGTCCGCGACAACGGCATCGCCGAGAAGGACGTCACCGTCTACATCGGCCCCCGCTGCCACTTCGTCCAGTACGCGCTGCGCGGCGGCGAGATGTTCAACCAGGTCGCCGTGTTCCAGTCGCCCAAGGCCCTCGCCGGGCAGGAGGACTGGGGCACCCCCGACGAGCTCGACGCGGCCTTCGAGGGGACCTGCGAGACCGTGGGCAAGGGCATCCCGCTGATGTGGCGGGACCGCTGGTGGCAGATGATGGACCGCGACCCGATCGACACCTGGGTGCACGGCCGCATCGCCCTGCTCGGCGACGCCGCCCACCCGCCGCTGCAGTACATGGCACAGGGCGCGATCATGGCGATCGAGGACGGCTGGGTCCTCTCCCGGCACGTCGCCCGGCTGCGCGCCGAGGGCACCGACCCCTCGGCCGTCGACTGGGACGCCGCGCTGGCCGCGTACGAGGCGGTCCGCGTCGAGCACTGCCGCCGGGTGCTGACGACCGCCCGCGCCTGGGGCGAGCTGTGGCACCTCGAGGGCGCGCAGCGGCTGCAGCGCAACGCGATCATGCGTGAGATCGACCCCGCCGAGTGGGCCTTCACCGACTGGGTCTACGGACCCACCGCGCTGTTCCCGGACGAGGAACCCGCCATGTTCACCCCCATCCCGCTGGCCTCGGCCCGCGTCGAGGGGAACAACCCGGCAGCGACCGGCGCCGCGGCCTAGGCCACGGAAACCGGCGCGGCCCCGCCCGCGGGCGGCACGACCCGCTGACCACGGGAGCCGAACACGAGAGCGCCGGCCGGTCCGCATGTCGCGGACCGGCCGGCGCTCTGTCGTGCCCACCCCCGGCGGCGTGCGGTCAGCCCCCGGCCGGCTGCATCAGCCGGGCCAGCAGGTCGTCCAGGGTGACCAGACCGGTGAGCCGGCCCGCGTCGTCGCGGACGACCGCCAGCGTGCCCCGGCGCCGGCGCAGCGCGTCGATCGCGTCGGCGACCGTGGTGCCGTCCGTCAGCTCGGGCACCGGGCGGGCCAGCTCACGGGCGCTGGTGGCGCGACCGCGGGCACGGGCGACCAGGGCGTCGCGCGCGTGGACCGAGCCGAGGACGGTGCCGCCCTCGCGGACGAGCAGCCGGGTGCGGTCGTGCGCGGTGGCCACCCGCAGCACCTCCTCGACACCCGCGTCCCCCTCGACGGAGGTGATCTCCTCGGCCGGGATCCGCAGGGCGGCGACCGGGGTGTCGGGCTCGGTCAGCGAACGGGTGAGCAACTGCGAGTCCGTCTTGCTGATCAGGCCGAGCCGCTCCGACTCCGCCACCAGATGGGTGAGCTGCTCCCGGTCGTGGACCGAGGCCAGCTCGTCGCGCGGGCTCACCCGGCACATCCGCACCAGGGCGTTGCTCACCACGTTCAGCACGTGGATCAGCGGCCGGACGGCCTTCACCACCGCCCGGAACGAGGGGGCGAGCAGCATCGCGGAACGCTCCGGGTGGGCGATCGCCCACGACTTGGGTGCCATCTCGCCGACCACCATGTGCAGGAACACCACCACGGCCATCGCGACGGCGAACGCCACACCGTAGCTGACCGCGCTGGGCAGCCCCAGGGACTGCAGCAGCGGGTCCAGCTGGTGCGAGATCGCGGGCTTGGACACCGAGCCCAGACCCAGCGTGCACACCGTGATGCCCAGCTGGGCACCGGCCAGCATGAGCGACAGCTCGCGCATCCCGGCCAGCGCGGCACCGGCGCCGCGCCGTCCCTCGGCCGCCGCCTTCTCCATCCGGTGCCGTCGGGCGGCGACCAGCGCGAACTCGGCCGCCACGAAGAACCCGCTGCCGATCAGCAGCAGCACGGTCACGAAGAGAGCCATCGGGAAACTCATGCGGGCTCCTCCGCCGTGTGCTCTTCCCGGGCCAGGGGCGTGATCCGCGCCCGCTCGGCGACATGCCGGTCCAGGGTGCGTACGTCGATCACCGCGTGGCCGCCCTTGGGGAGTTCGACGGTGACCCGGTCACCCACGGTGGGGAAACGGCCCAGCCGGTCCACGATCAGCCCGGCCACCGTCTCGTAGTCGTCCTCCTCGGGCAGCCGGACGCCGGTCGCCTCGGCCACCTCGTCCAGCCGGCGGCCCGCGTCCACGAGCCAGCCCTCGCCGTCGGCCACCGCGAGCTCGGTGACCTTGTCGGACTCGTCGGCGATGTCACCGACCAGCTCCTCGGCGATGTCCTCGTAGGTGACGATGCCGGCCACACCGCCGTGCTCGTCGAGGACGACCGCGAACTCGTCGTCCTGCTCGCGCATCCGCGCGACCGCGTCCGGCAGCGGCAGCGTGTCCGGCAGCAGCAGGGGCCGCCGGGCCATCGCCCCGGCCGTGGCGCCCGTGAGCCGCCCGGCGGGCACCGCCATCAGCTCGCGCACGCCCAGCACCCCCGTGACGTCGTCGGGGTGATCCCCGAGCACGGGGTAGTTGGAGTGGCCGTGTTCGGCGATCAGGGCGACCGCCTCGTCGGCGTTCGCCTCCCCGCGCACGAAGACGGCGTCCGCGCGCGGCACCATCACCGCGTGCAGGGTGCGCTCGGAGAACTCCAGCGCGTGGTCCAGCAGGGTGGCGGTGTCCCCGGGCAGCGCCCCGTTCTCGTGGGACTCGCCGATCAGATGGCCGAGCTCCTCCAGCGTGGCGCCGTGGTGCAGCTCCTCGACCGGCTCGATGCCGATGCGGCGCAGCAGCCGGGAGGCCGCGTTGTCGAAGATCCGCACCAACGGCCCGACGACCTTCAGATAGGCCAGGGTCGAGCCGGCCAGCGCCTTCGCCAGCCGCTCGGGCACGGCGATGGCGAGGTTCTTCGGGGCCAGCTCGCCGAGCACCATCTGGACGATCGTGGCCAGCACGAAGGCGAGCACGACGGAGATGCCGCTCACCGCCGAGTCCGGCAGTCCGAGGCCGGACAGCGCCGGCCTGAGCAGCGCGGACACCGACGGCTCGGCGATGAAGCCGACGATCAGACCGGTGACGGTGATGCCGAGCTGGGCGCCCGACAGCATGAAGGACAGCCGCTCCAGCACCTTCAGCGCGCGGGCGGCCCTGCGGTCCCCGGCCTCGGCCTCACGGGTGAGCGTGAGCCGGTCCACGGAGACGTAGGCGAACTCCTGGGCGACGAAGTAGCCGGTGCCGGCGGTCAGCACGAACACGGCGAACAGGCCCCACAGGGCCTCCACGGCACTCATCCAGCACCACCCCGCCGGGTGCCGATTCCAACGGTTTCATGACGGGGCGGTCCGGGACTGTGTCCCGGGGGGTCCGTCGATCTGCCGGACACGTACGTGGCTCCTCGTTGTTCCTGTGGGTCGGGTCTGTCGGCGGTCCAACGATCCTGACGGGAGCCATGTTCCCGCGACGGGCCGGACCGCACCCCTCGGGAGTGCGGTCCGGCCTGCGGCTCAGAGGTCGAACTCGTGGGGCGGCAGCCCCAGCGCGAAGCACGCCTCGCGGACGACCGCCTGCTCGTTCTGGTCGAAGTCGCCGTCGGCGCCGCCGATGACGATGCCGATCTGGATCACGGCGCGCGCCTCGGCGGGCTTCTTCTTCGCCTTCGCGACCTCCTGCAGCACGCTCACCTTGCCGAAGGCGAAGTCCGCGGTCAGCTTGTCGAGGTTCTCCTCGAAACGGCGGCGCAGATCGTCCGCGGGGAAGTTCCGCAGCACGTCGTTGGTGGAGATGAGCTGAGCCACCCGCTGCCGCTCGGAGGGATCGACCGAACCGTCGGCGGCGGCGACCAGAGCGCACATGGCCATGCTCGCGTCGCGGAACGCACCGCTCTTCAGATCGTTCTTCTTCGCGTCGAGCTGGTTCTGCATCTGCGACGCGGACTCCTTGATGCGGTCCCACAGGGCCATGCGTACTCCAAGTGTTCGGGTGCGGGGCACCGGCTTCACGCCGTGCGGTCTGTCGGGCCCCGGACGGTGTCGACGGTAAATATCTACAGCAGTGTAGAAGTTAGCGGATCCGGAACCGGTTCCGGCGCAGAAGGCCACACCCCGGGCGCACCGAGGTGGCGGAGTGTGTCGCATTGGGCCGAACGGGTGACCATGCGTAAGAATTGGCCGATGCAGACCATCAGCGCGACCCGGGACGGAGCATGCCGGTGAACAGCCATGACGTCACCGACGAACAGTGGGAGGGACTGGCCCAGGTCGTTCCGCTGCGGGGCCGGGACGCCTGGCCGTCCTCCGTGGGCCACCGCTCCCTGCCGGAGGCCGAGACCGAGACACGCCGCCGCCTCGTCGTCCTGCGGGTGAACGTGTTCGCGGACGCCCGCGACGTCGCGGAGACCCTGATGGCCGGGATACCGGTCCTGCTCGACCTGAGCAGCGCGGAGGGCGACGTCGCCAAACGGGTACTGGACTTCAGCACGGGCGTCGTCTTCGGCCTGGGCAGCGGCATGCACCGCGTCGACCGCAACGTCTTCCTGCTGACCCCGGCCGACACCGAGGTGACCGGACTGATGGAGGGCATGGGGATCCCCGGGAACGGGCGGGGCTCCCGGCAGGGGTGAGCCGCCGGGAGCCGGCCGGGGTGAGCCGTCCGGAGTCGGCCGGGGGTGCCGGGAGCCGATCAGGATGTCGCCCGATCGGGGGAAGACCGCACAAGCGGAACGGTTCGCCCCGTACCGGAACCCTTACCTTCCGCACATGACCCCGTCCCTCCCGTCGCCGTCCTCCGCCCCTTCCTCCAGGCCCGCGCCGATCCCCTTCCCGCCGCCCTCCTCGGCTTTCCCGGCTTCCTCGTCTGCCGCGCCCACCGCGTCCACCGTGCCCTCCGGCACCGACACCACCCAGGGGCACCCCGACCGGCCGCGCGTCACCGAGCTGCTGCTGTCCGCGTTCGCCGGGCACCGCAACGTCGGGCTCCCGCTCGGCCCGCTCACCCTGCTCGCCGGGACCAGCGGCAGCGGCAAGACCAGCGCGCTGCGGGCCTACGAGGCGCTCGCCCGGCTCGGCGGCGGGGCCGAGCTGTGGGAGGCGTTCCCCGAGCCGGACGCGTGCGTGCCGGAGCGGGCCCGTGCCGACGCGCAGCGCCGCCGGGGCTTCCGGATCGGCTGCACCGCCGACGGCCCCGAGGGCCCGGTCCGGCTGGAGGTCGCCGTGCAGGCCGAACCGGAGCTGCGGATCGTGGGGGAGCGGCTGACGGCGGACGGCGTGGTCCTGCTGGAGACCGCGCTGCGCGACCCCGGCCGGCGCACCGTGCAGGCCGCGTGGCACACGGCCGGGTCGACACCGGTCACCCGGGGCCCGCTGCCCGACGACCGGCTCGGCACCGCGCTGCTCCCGTTGCGCGTCGCGGGCAAGACGCCCGGACAGCGCAGGGTGCTGGCCGCCGCCGAACAGATGGTGGTCGCCCTGCGCTCCGTCTTCGCCTGCGACCCCCGCCCCGACCGCATGCGCGGCCCGGTGCCGCTCGGCAGCGGGCGGCTGCTCGGCGGCTGCGGCAACCTCGCCGACGCGCTGTGGCGCACCCGGGCCGAGTGCGCGATCCGGTACGGGCTCCTGGTGTCCGCCGTGCGCGCGGGATGCGCCGGCCCGGTCGCCGGGCTGCACGCCGAACCGTACGGCGCGGGACTGGTCCGCGCCCTGCTCGACCGGGGCGACGGCGTCCGCACCGACCTCGTCCGGCTGGGGGAGGGAGAGCTGCGCTACGTCGCCCTCGCACTGGTGCTGCTCACCGGGCCCGGTGTACTGGAGGTCGACGCGCCCGGCGAGGTGCCCGCCGCGCTGCAGACGCTCACCGTGCTCGCCGACGGGTTCGACCGGGGACTGGACCCGCTCCAGCGCGCGGAACTGCTGCGGCTGGCGGCACGGATGTGCGAACGCGGACACATCCGGCTGGTCGGCACGGTGAGCGACGCGTCCTGGGCCGCGGGGGTGGGCGGAGTGACGGTGATAGACCTGAACCGTGACTGACCCGACCGACCCCACCGACCCGACCGTCCCGCGCGCCCCGCTCGACATCGCCGGACTCCAGCGCAGGCTCGCCGAGTTCGCTGCCGCGCGGAACTGGCAGCCGTACCACACGCCGAAGAACCTCGTCACGGCTCTCAGTGTGGAGGCGTCCGAACTGGTCGAGATCTTCCAGTGGTTGACGCCTGAGGAGTCGGCCCGGGTGATGGACGACCCGGACACCGCGCATCGCGTCACCGACGAGGTGGCCGACGTGCTCGCGTACCTCCTCCAACTGTGCGAGGTGCTCGGCGTCGACCCGTTGACCGCACTGGACGCCAAGATCGACCGCAACGAACGCCGCTTCCCGGTCTGAACCGCACCCGCCCGGAGACGAACCCTCTCCGTTACGCTCCGTGTTCGATATATCGACTGTTTGTGAATTCTTG
The DNA here is from genome assembly GCF_029760955.1 of Streptomyces cathayae. Lineage (GTDB taxonomy): Bacteria > Actinomycetota > Actinomycetes > Streptomycetales > Streptomycetaceae > Streptomyces > Streptomyces cathayae. Next base: position 1,974,834 of record NZ_CP121682.1, on the reverse strand, counting down.
TCCCCAGATCTCCACCTTCTCCGTGGCTTTTTGACTGAACAAGACTCACTCTGGGTAATGAGCAGGGAAGTTGGATGGACGCGTGGGCAGCGCGTCGGACAGACAGGGGCAGCGCATATGGACGCTGTGCGACTGATAGCGGAGAGCAGACGGGCCCTGACCACTGCCGGCGGCGTGCCGGAGCTCTCGGCGGAGGTGTGGCAGGCCCAGGCCCTCGCCCAGGCGATAGGGAGCCGCCTCGCGGTCGCCGGCCCGCCCGAACTACGCGGCGAGGCACTGGGCCTGACCGAACTGGCGGGCCGCGGTTGTGCTGTTCTGGACACCCCGCTCCTGGCCCCCGCCGACCTGCGCGCGGCCCGGCTCACCGAACTGGGCGACACCCGGCAGACCCTGACCCACCTCGGCGGACTGCTCGGCGAGGTCGGCATCGCGCTGGTCGGCCTCGCCTGCTCCGCGGACGACGAGTCCGCGTACTGGCAGTGCGTGGAGGCCATCGACGCGGCGGACGAGTCCCGCGACCGTGTCCTGGAAATGCTCCGCAAACTCGCGGACCGCGCCCGCGCCCTGTCGGAACGCGAGACGGAGCACACCTGAAAGCCCTCCCGATATCGCGGACGTATCGAAAACCGCATACGCCACCGCAACCGGCCCCCGGCTCCCATGGGGGCATGAACCACGACGCATCCCTGTCGGCACCACCCCGCCGCACACGCAGAATCATGCTCCTCGGCCTGGCGCTCCTCGCCCTGGCGAGCGTCCTGTTCGCCGTGCGGCGGCCCCTCCTGATGGCCGCCCCGGCGTGCATGGCCGGGCAGTGGCGCGGCTGCTTCGGCACGTTCAACGGCGTGGTGCTCGTCACCTTGGCCACGCTGCCGTTGGCCGCGCTGGTGGTGTGGGCGCTCGCGCGCCGGCGGCGGGCCGCCGGTGTCGCATCGGCGTGGCGGATGTCGCTGGCCGAGGTGGGCATGGTCCACGGGACGGTGCCGTTCCTCTGGATGACCATGATGCCGGGCGCCGGGGCCGGCATCGTCCCCGGCCGGGTCAGCCTGGTACCTCTGCGGGACCTGCTCACGATGGGGACACTCGGCATCGCCGGCAACCTGCTGGTCTTCGCGTCGCTGGGGTTCTTCGCCCCGATGCGGTACGCGGCGCTGGCGTCCGTACCGCGGGTCCTGGCACTCGGGGCGGGCTGCTCGGTCCTGGTCGAAACCGCACAGTACGTCCTGCGGCTGGACCGGGTGTCCTCCGTGGACGACGTCCTGGTCAACGCCACCGGCGCCGCGCTGGCCGCCCTGGCGTCACGCCGCTGGTGGCGCACCACGACCGAAGCACCGTCGGAGCAACCACGCCTCGAGCCCGTACCGGCAGGCTGAGCCGCGTCTCCGGTGCGCACACGTCCTCGTATACATCGCCGATATGTCGTGCCGCCTAGGCTTCTGACATGCGCGTACTGATCGTGGAGGACGAGCCCTACCTGGCAGAAGCCGTCCGTGACGGCCTCCGGCTGGAGGCGATCGCCGCCGACATCGCCGGTGACGGCGACTCCGCCCTGGAGCTGCTCGGCGTCCACTCCTACGACCTCGCGGTCCTCGACCGCGACATCCCCGGCCCCTCCGGCGACGAGGTCGCCCGGCACATCGTCGCCTCCGGCAGCGGCATCCCGATCCTCATGCTCACCGCCGCCGACCGGATCGACGACAAGGCGTCCGGGTTCGAACTCGGTGCCGACGACTACCTCACCAAGCCGTTCGAGCTGCGCGAGCTCGTCCTGCGGCTGCGGGCGCTCGACCGCAGGCGCGCGTACGCCCGGCCCCCGGTCCGCGAGATCGCGGGCCTGCGCCTCGACCCCTTCCGCCGGGAGGTCTTCCGCGACGGACGCCACGTCGCGCTCACCCGCAAACAGTTCGCCGTGCTCGAAGTCCTCGTCGCCGCCGAAGGCGGGGTCCTCAGCGCCGAGGAGCTGCTGGAACGGGCCTGGGACGAGAACGCCGACCCCTTCACCAACGCCGTCCGCATCACGGTCTCCGCACTGCGCAAACGGCTCGGCGAGCCATGGATCATCGCCACGGTCCCGGGCGTCGGCTACCGCATCGACACCACCCGCATCGACACCACCCGTCCCGACACCACCCGTCCCGACACCACCGGCCCCGACACCACCGGCCCCGACTGCGCGCATGCCTAGACGCCCAGGGCTCAGCACCCGACTGAAACTCACCCTCAGCTACGCCGGGTTCCTCGCCGTCGCCGGCGCCCTCCTGCTGGCCGTGGTGTGGGTGTTCCTGCTGCGCTACATCCCCGACAACTCCCAGGGCCTTCTCGGGATCTCACCCAACCGCTACCTCCTGGTGCGCATCTTCACCCCCGCCGCGGCCGTGGCGATGGCCTTCCTGCTCGTGTTCGGCCTCGTCGGGGGATGGATCCTCGCCGGCCGGATGCTCGCACCGCTCACCCGGATCACGGACGCGGCACGGACGGCCGGGAACGGATCGCTGTCCCACCGGATCCGCATGGAGGGCCGCCAGGACGAATTCCGCGAACTCGCCGACGTGTTCGACACCATGCTCGAACAACTCGAGTCGCACGTCGCCGAGCAGCAGAGGTTCGCCGCGAACGCCTCCCACGAACTACGCACCCCGCTGGCCATCTCCCAGGCCCTGCTCGACGTCGCCCGCAAGGACGACGACCCCGCCCGGGACCAGGGAGAACTCCTCCGACGCCTGCAGACCGTCAACACGCGCGCGATCGGTCTCACCGAGGCCCTCCTGCTGCTCAGCCGCAGCGACCGCGGAAACTTCACCCGCGAGAGCGTCGACCTCTCCCTCCTCGCCGAAGAGGCCGCCGAAACCCTGCTCCCCCTCGCCGAACAACGCGGGATCACCCTCGACGTCACCGGCGGAACGACCCGGACCGGCGGCTCCGCTGAACTCCTGCTCCGCATGGTGACGAACCTCCTCCAGAACGCCGTCGTCCACAACCTGCCCACCGGCGGCACCGTCACGGTCCACACCGAGACGCAGGGCGGCACGAGCGTGCTGCGGGTCGAGAACACGGGGCCCCCGCTCCCACCGGAACTGATCCCGACCCTCACCGAACCCTTCCAGCGCGCAACGGAACGCGCACGCACCGACGAGCACGCAGGCGTCGGCCTCGGCCTCGCCCTGGTGCACAGCATCATCCGCGCCCACGACGGAACCCTCGACCTCACCCCCCGCCCCACCGGCGGCCTCCTCGCCACGGTCCGGCTTCCCGACACGCCGTAGGCACCGTCCCCGACGGGACCGGCCCGACCGCACCGGGCCCGACCAGGCAGGATGAAGACATGGATCTCCGTATCTTCACCGAGCCCCAGCAGGGGGCGACCTACGACACCTTGCTCACCGTCGCCAAGGCCACCGAGGACCTCGGCTTCGACGCCTTCTTCCGCTCCGACCACTACGTCAAAATGGGCTCCGGCGACGGTCTGCCCGGCCCCACCGACGCCTGGATCACCCTGGCCGGCCTCGCCCGCGAGACCCGGCGCATCCGGCTCGGCACCCTGATGACCGCCGGCACCTTCCGCCTCCCCGGCGTCCTCGCCATCCAGGTCGCCCAGGTGGACCAGATGTCCGGCGGCCGCATCGAACTCGGCCTGGGCGCGGGCTGGTTCGAGGAGGAGCACACGGCGTACGGCATCCCCTTCCCCAAGGAGAAGCTCGCCCGCCTGGAGGAGCAGCTGGAGATCGTCACCGGGCTGTGGGCCACCGAGCCCGGCCAGACCTACGGCTTCCACGGCACCTACTACGACCTCACGAACTCCCCGGCGCTCCCCAAGCCCGCCCAGTCGAAGGTCCCGGTCCTCATCGGCGGCCACGGCGCCGTCCGCACCCCCCGGCTCGCCGCGCGGTACGCCGACGAGTTCAACATGCCCTTCGCCTCCCTCGAGGACAGCGAGCGCCAGTTCGGCCGGGTACGCGCCGCCGCCCAGGAAGCCGGCCGCGACCCCGGCGACCTCGTGTACTCCAACGCCCTGATCGCCTGCGTGGGCAAGGACGACCGGGAGATCGCCCGCCGCGCCGCCGCGATCGGCCGCGACCCCGACGAACTGCGCACCAACGGCCTGGCGGGCTCGCCCGCCGAGGTCGTCGACAAGATCGGCCGCTACACCGAGATCGGCTCCCGCCGCGTCTACCTCCAGATCCTCGACCTCTCCGACCTCGACCACCTGGAACTGATCTCCTCCCAGGTCCAGTCCCAGCTCTCCTAGCCCCTCCGGCCGCGCGAACAGACCACCCGCAGGCCTGCCCGCGCTCATGGCAGGCCTGCGGGTGGGAGAAGCCATCCGCTCACCGGACAGCGGCCCCGGTCGAGGAACGTCGAGCCGGTATCGGTGGCGGTTGCCTTCCTTCTGGGGTGGGGGGAGCCACTGCTTGTGAGAAGGTCACGCGTGTGATCAACCAGGAAGGCGGCCCTGGCCGCGAACTTGTGCTCGTCGACGGATTGAGCCCTGCGGACGTCGTGCTCGTTCATCGCGAGGCACTTTGCGTGCTGCGCTCCGGCATCGACACAGCCCACTTCGACGCCTACAGCGACGATGCCTGGCCGCCTGCGGTACTGCACTCCTACGAGCGCGCGCTGGTCTTGGCCCGGCAGGAGAGGGCGGACGGTATTCGCTCCCGGCGCGCCGATCCTGGGACGGGAATCGAGATCGACGTCCGTGACGACGCGCAGTTCGAGCTGCTGTTGGACCTGGCTCCTCACACGATCAACGCCGAAGGCTGGCGAGGAGACCGGCTCGTCTTCAGCGCCAGTGACTCGGGAACCGCTCTGTGGATGGCCGTCACGGACGAACAGGCAGCAGAACTCCTGGCCCGACTGGACGCGCTGGGAATCCCACCAACCGCGCTTTCGGCCCAGCCGCCTGGCCGCTGAAACGCAGGCACCAACCGCCTGAAGCAGCGGCGAAGGGGTGCCACCCGCCAATGGTGACTCAGCTCAGTGGACGTGGTGGTACGCGTGGTGGGGAGCCCCGAGTTGGCCCTTCGCTCCGTGCCCCGGCGGGATTCGGAACCTGCGACACCTGCTTGAGGAGCTCGATCGCTCCTCGGCACTGCCGGGGGGCCACCCGGCCACGCTGGTCATGCCGGACCGCCCAGGAGTGCCGGCGTCCGGCGTCGTTGATGTCACTCGTTGATGTCAGAACGGAGTAACCCGCGCGCGCTCGCTGGCACGATGGCCCGGTGGTTGACCTGGAGCGCATCAAGGCAGAGAGCGTGGCCTACTTCCGAGCACTCGATGAGAACGCCACCCTGCGACACCACTTCCGCCACGCTGACGAGGAAGGCGGTCTGTGGTACATCGAGGCCGTACCCGACCACGGCGAGTTGGTCGTCATCAAGCAAGCCGAGCTGACTCCGGCCGGCCGACTCCACCGGTACAGCTGGGAGCACCTGGAGGACGAGCACGGCGGCCTGACCGACCAAGCGATCGACCCTGAAGAAGATCTGCTGGAGACCGTCCCGGCCGAGGAGTTCCAACGGGTGTGGACTCGGTGAGCGGGCCGGACAACCGCTTTAGGAGAGAGGCGGGGAGTGGGGGCGCTGACCTGGAGCTTCGATACCTGGTCAGGCCACCGAGAACGCGACCGCGAGACACCCCCGTTGACCGTGGCTGACCCTTGTATCTGGCACGCCTGTGGCACGGGCTGCCCCCTGAAGCTCCTCAGTCCGTCGGGATCAGGTGCGCCCAGACGGTGCCGAGCCTCTTGAGCAGGGCACGCTGCTCGTCGATCCAGCCGCGGTCCACTTCGAGGGAGAGGGCCAGCCTGGTGCTCTGCTGGTCGGCGATGGTGACCGTGATCCCATCGTGGTCGTCCTCCCGCCAGTTCAGGCGGATGCCGATCTCGGCGACTCGTGCAGCCTCACGCCAGACGGCGTCGTGCCCCGCGGTGACCTCGTCCCATACGTGTGCCCAGCCGGCCAGGTCTCTTGGATCCACATGGGTGTCGAGGACACCGGCCACGAAATCGTTGTGGACCAGGAGTTGCCCCTTCATGTCCGGGATGCCCGGGGCATAGGAGTCGTTCAACTCGACCGCAACACTGCCGCCGTATCTACCGGTGATCCGCAGCAGTGCGAACCGCTCGGGCTCCTTCATGTCCCACCCTGAGGTTCCCCCGTTGCTCGGGAGGGGCTGATCAGCTGGTCAGAGCGGGTTGGCGGGGTTTCAGGTTCACTCGTTCGGACGCTGCCTGCTCGGCGTAGTGCTTCTCTTCGAACTCGACGGGGCTGAGGTAGCCGAGGCGTTTCTGGATGCGCCGACTGTTGTAGAACCCGTCGATGTACTCGAAGAGCGCGAGGTTCGCCTCGGCCCGGGTGGCGAAGGTGCGGCCGCGGAGGCCCTCGGTCTTGATGAGCATCCAGAGGTTCTCCGCCAGGGCGTTGTCGTACGAGTCCCCGACGGAGCCCATGGATGCCTCAATTCCTGCCCGCACCAAGCGTGTTGTGAGCTTCACGGACGTGTACTGACAGCCGTGGTCCGCATGGTGAATCAGCTGGCCGGGCTCGACCTCCCGGGACGCGAGGGCGTACTCGAGGGTGGCCAGCACGAGGTCGGCGTCCGCGTGGGCGGAGGTCTCCCAGGCCACCACCCGACGGGAGAACGCGTCCCTGATCGCCGACAGCCACAAGGGTCCCTCAAGGGTCGAGATCATGGTGAGGTCGGTGACCCACAGCCGGTTCGGCCTGTCGGCGGTGAAGTCGCGCCTGACCAAATCCGGGGCGAGGTCGGCGTCCCGGTCGCGGCGGGTGAAGCCCTTGCCCGTCCGGCGAGGACTGATCCCGGCGAGGCCGGCTTCGCGCATGAGCCGTTCGACTCGTTTGCGGCCGACGTAGACGCCTTCGCGCTTCAGGACGGCGTGCACGCGGGGCGAGCCGTAGATTCCGCCGGAGTCGGTGTGGATCTGCTGGATCTGCCTGGTCAGCTCGGTGTCCCGGCGGTGCCGTTCGCACGGCTCCTTCTTCGCCCGGCGCCAGCGGTAGTAGGTGGAGGAAGGGATGTGCAGTTCCCGGAGGGTGGGCTCGACCTCCAGGTTCTCGTGCTCGTCGAGGAGCGCGGTCACCTGGGCCGGGTCGGGTCGAGCTGTGCCGCGAAAAAAGCCGAGGCCGTCCGCAGGATCTCGTTGGACCGCTTGAGCTGGGTGTTCTCCTTGCGCAGCGCGGCCAGCTCGGCGCGTTCGTCGCTGGTGAGCAGGTCGTCGCGTTCGCCGGCGTCGGCCTCGGCCTGGCGGATCCAGCCGCGCAGGGCCTCATGATGGACACCGAGTTCCTCGGCCATGCGGCGGATCACGGGCTTCGGCTCCGCAGTGCGGTACATCCGCACCGCGCGCTCACGCAACTCCAGTGGGTATTTCCTCGGGGCAGGCATCAGCAGGGCTCCTCTCTGTGAGTCCTACCTGACCTGCTGTCACCATTCTCCGCATCTCGGGGGAACCTCACCCCTGGGTGTTCGGTTCAGCGCTGATGCTGCGCACTCCAGACAGCACCACTGACGATGCCTGCCGCGCTCACCGTCTCACTGGATGACTCAAGACCTGTCTTCTTGCCCTGGGTCTTGCCGGGGATCTTGGTGAGCTGGGTTTTTGCTGGTCAGCGCCAGTATGCTCGCGCGCTTGGTGGTCGTCGTTGGTCGTCATTGGCGACTGTTGAGCAGCCTCGGACGGCCCAGAGACGGCCCAGACATCGGCCCGCTCGGCAGCCTACGAGCTGATGGGCAACTCCCGCGCTCGCTGGCGTGCTTGCGCTCGTAGTTCCTTCAATCGGCTGTGGAACGCGTTGTGGCGGTTCTGGTCGAGGTTCAGCGGGAGGTCGAGCTGGGAGATGAGCCTTGACTCCAGGGCCCACGGGTCGCTCTGCTCGATCCAGCACACTCGCGCGTTGTCCGCCATCCACTGGCTCAGGATGGCTTCTCCGACCCTGCCGAAGGTCATCCGCTTGCCGCTGCCCACGCGGCGCAGCTCGAGTCCGAGCAGGCAACCGAGGGTGAGCCGCAGGGTCGAGCCGGCCGCGTTGCCCCGGTAGTGGTAGCGCACCCGCTTGCGCAGGTTCTGGGTGCTGGTCCGGTTCGCCATGTACCGCGGGGCTATCCCGACGTAGAGCAGGCGCCCGGCGCCCAGGTCCGGGTGGGGCGACTGCTCGAAGTGCCACCCGTAGACCCCTGCCGCCGCCGGTACAGGACTCGGACGCACCAAGACCTCCTGCGCTGACCACAACCGGTCGGGATTGACGAGAGCGGTAGCTTCCACGGAGCCTCCAGGCGTGTCACGGCTGATCGTCGCAGGTTACTGGTCGACGCTGACATGTGACATCAGCTTGGGAAGCTCGTGTGCTTCGGTCTTCGCTGCCTTACTGAACTGGGACGGAACGGTGTGTCCCGACTGGTTGGTCGCCGACCGATCGCCCGCTGTTCCCCGTGGTTCCCCGCACGATCCGGCACGCGTCTGGCACGCCTCTCGTCGGCTCCGGGGCTGGGCTCCGATGAGCTGTACCGACCTGCAGACCGCCCTACCGCCGGAATACGGGAACTTTCCGCCCCGGCGATGGGAGGATCACCGTGCCGGCGCGCCGTATCGAGGAGGGGGCCGAGGTGCTGTCCACCGAGCTGAAGCACACGTTTCAGATCGCCGCGCCGCCGGAGGAGGTCTTCGCGCACCTGGCCGAACCGTTGCACTACGTCGGCCTGTCGCCGCTCGTCGTTGCCGTCCGTGACGTGCGCCGCAACGGCGGCACCGTGAGCTACACGGCCGTGGAGCGTTTCCGCTTCCTGGGCGTCCTGCGGCACGACAACATCACCGACGTCACGCTCGTCGCCGTCCCGGACGGCCTCCCGCACTCCGCCGAGATCTTCGGGGAGGTCCGCAGCCCCGGCCGGGTCCGCATGAGCTACCGCTTCGCCATCGACCGCCACGAGGCCGGCAGCGTCGTCACCGACACCCTGCACCTGCGGACGCCCCCGGGCCTGCTGCGGTTCGCCGCCTCACAGGCGGGAGCGGTCCAGCGGGCCCGGGCCTGTGTTCTGACGGCCCGTCTGGCCCGGCCCGTTTGACGGCTTTCGTGCGGGCAGCCCGGTGGCGAAGGCCGTACGCAGGGTCGATCCTGAAGGCCTGGCTTGGCAGGATTCGGTCCTGCGACACCCGCTTGAGGAGTTCGATCCGAGCCCGCTCCGGTTGCTGCCGTCGACTGGTGCGACGACCGAGCAGAGTCGCTGGTGTACGCCTCCGTCCGGCGTCGTTGATGAAGCTCCTATAGACCGTCAAGCGCTCTGTGTGAGTGGTTTCGGTGTGTGGTGGGGACGGGTGAGGTGCTGGTAGACCTCGCGGGCGATGAAGCGTTTGAGGCAGCGGAGGATATCCTTCTTGGACATGCCTTCGGCGGTGCGGCGGGCGACGTAGTTCCGGGTCCGCTGGTCGTAGCGCATGCGGACCAGCGCGATCATGTGGAGTGCGTGGTTGGCCCGGCGGTCGCCGCCGCGGTTGAGGCGGTGCCGGTTGGTGCGGCCCGAGCTGGCCTGGACGGGGGCTGCCGCGCACAGGTGCGCGAACGATGCTTCCGAGGTGAGCCGCTCGGGGTTGTCGCCGGCGGTGATCAGGAGCTGGGCGGCGGTCTCGGTGCCTACTCCGGACAGCGCGACCAGCGAGGGTGCTGCTTCGGCCACCAGCGACTTCAGTTCGGCATCGGCGTCGGCGATCTCCTCGGTGAGGTACTGGTGGCGGCGGGCCAGACGCCGCAGGGCGATCCTGACCGCGCAGGCCGGGTCGCGGGTGTCCGCGCCGGGCCGGGACCGTGACAGCTGCTTGATCAGCTCGGCGGGGGCCAGTGTGCGCAGCCGCTCACGGACTTCGCCCGGCGCGGTGATGATGAGGGTGCGGATCTGGTTGATGATCTGTGTGCGGGCCTTGACGGCCGAGCGGCGGACCACTCGCAACGCGCGGATGGCCTCCACGATGCCATCGCGGGTCTTGGGGGTCCCGCCAGCCCGGCCGGAGAGTACTGCTGTCGCCGCGGCGAAGGCGTCTACGGGATCGGACTTGCCATTGGCCCTGCGGGCTCGTCGGTCGGGGCGGTCCACCTCGATCACGGTGACCTGGTTCGCCCGCAGCACCCGGGCAAGTTCGGAGCCGTAGGCGCCGGTGCCCTCGACACCGACGGCCATGACCTCGCCGTGCGAGCGAAGCCACTGCAGTAGCCGACGGTAGCCGTCGTGAGTGGTGGGAAATGTCTCGGTGGCCAGGTGCCGGCCGATGGAGTCGATCACTGCGGCCTGGTGGAAGTCGGTGTGGGTGTCGACGCCGCCGATCACCGTTGTCTCTTCTGCCATGCTGATGAGTGCTGTCCTTCCGTGCGACGCATGAGGGATGGCACGCGCCGGTCGGGCGGGAGGACAAGACTGTGATGGGACCTTTGGCCGGGCTCCTATGAGGTCACAAACGCCCGACCGGCCGCGCGCAGGGCGGCGCCACCCGAGTCGGCCGACATGTCATCAACAAGACAGCCTGTGCGTCGGTCAGTCGGCGGGTCAGACCGCCTCGGGCAGCACCACCGACATCCTCACAGTCAGCCGTGGATGTCAGAGACCTTCTGATCCGTAGCTCTATGTAGATCGGTCGCGGACGGCTATTCCGGCCGTGCTACGGCCCTAGGAAGACGCCAACGGACAGGATTGGTTGCTGTGCTTCAGTGCTGTACGCCGATCCCTGTCAGGGTGTCATGTCCCGTCCCCGGGCCCCCTGCGATCCACGCGGTGCTCCTGGGGCATCGCGCCGCTTCGGCACTTCCGGTGGCGTCCGCCGCTTCGCTCGGAGAGGATCACCCGCATGGTTTCGACAGTGACGAACATGACAGTGGACTGTGCAAACGCATACCAACTGGCCCATTTCTGGAGCGAGGTGACCGGACATCGGCCCGACCCCGAGGACGAACCGGGCGACGACGAGACGGAGATCATGCTGCCGGGCGGCCTGGCCCTGCACTTCAACGAAGTACCGGAACCGAAGGCAGGCAAGAACCGGCTTCACCTGTGCTTGCGTCCCGACACCTCGCGGGACGCGGAGGTCGAACGACTCCTGGCGCTGGGCGCCTCCCTGGTCGCCGATCACCGAAAGCCCAACGGCTGGGGGTGGGTCGTGCTCGCCGACCCGGAGGGCAATGAGTTCTGCATCCTCCTGGCCGAATCCGAACGAGCCGCACTGCCCCCAGTGTCCTCGTAGTCACGTAGTGGATACTCCTGCGTCACCGGCAGGGGCCATTGCTGCGGGATTGGCCTGAAGTTCCTCAACACTGCTTCACTGATCGGCACCTGCGCCGGTACCCGAAGCACCGTCTCTGAGCAGGGGAAGAGCCGTCGTCGACTGTCGTCATCTGTCATCGTTGAGCACCCCCGCACGGCCCAGAGACGGCCCGCCAGTGCGGCGGCGCGGGCCGCTTGGCCAGGTGTGATCGGCACCCTGGGCGCGGTGGCGGGCGGGTGGCAGGATCACGAGGGTGACCGATCATGGTGAGCTGACCCTGCGCGCCGGAGGCAAGTCCGTGCGTGTGGCGATCGCGTTGTCCGCACTGGTGGCGATTGCGGCAGGGGTCGCGGCCGGACTCGGTGTTGCGCAGGCCGACAAGTGGGTGATCCTCTCCGGAACCGTCGCTGTGGCGACCGTTGCGAGTGCCCTCGCGTTGCTCGGGCGCCGCGTGGAGGCGGGGCCGGCCGGACTGAGGTTTCGCACGGTGCTGCGATGGCACCGGCTGGAGTGGGACGAGATCGTCCACTTCGAGGAAGTACGGGTAGACAGCAGCGACTCCCGCAACCGCAGCACCCATCTCCGTGTCGCGGCCAAGCTGCGCGGCGGCACTGTCGTCTTTCTGCCGGTGCCGTACCTCGACGCCGCGGAGGCACCGCCCTTCGAGGAACAAGTGGCCCAGCTGCGCGCACTGCGCCGCCGCTACTCGCGCGGTACCTCGGCGCAGTAGCTGCGGGCCTTCGGCATCACCGTGTTCGTCACCGTCACCTGACGCGCCACGATCGAGCGGCGCTCAGTGCGGCCAACTATCGCGCTCACTGGCCAACTACCCAGACAGTCAACCGGGATACGACCCGGCGCTTAGAAGATGCGGGCAAGCCTTGGCAGGTCAACCCGATCGGCCTATGTCGGCACCATGCTGGGCTGCTGAGTGCCGCTGCCGTCCGCCGTCGTTGCCGTCAGCGCTGCCGTCAACGGTCACCTTATGACCACCGCGTTAGGAGCTCGCTCACCGGGGAGTGCGGCCTGCTCCGCACCCACGACGCTGAGGGATGGCGGTGCCCCTGTGGCCGTTCCAGTCCGTTGCCGTCCGGGGGTCTTGATGTCATCGGCTGATGTCACTTCGCTGAGCGCTGACGCGTTGTCAGTCGCCGCAACCTACGGCGACGCTGTCCCGCTGCGCGCTGCTGAGCTCTTGTGATGGCGACTGTCTGCGGATCACTGATCAGGTCATAGTCGTACAGCAGAAGCGCGTTGTCGTCCTCGGCGAGCAGGCGTCGCAACGTATCGATGTGACGCTCAGGGCTGGTGAGTAGCCGCTTCGACTCCAGCCAGGCGGCCGGACCACCATCGTCTTCCAGCACGGGACCACCGTAGTCAGCCGGCCCGGTGTCGTCTGCCAGTTCTCCGGGCTTAGGCATGGCGGTACCAGTGTCGCAGACCCAATCGGGTGACCTGGGGCTGACGCTCGCTACGACTGTTGTGAGGAGTCGTCACCGGTCGTCACTGAGCGGCGTCGGACGGCCCAGAGACGGCCCGGGGGCGATCACTCGTCAGCCGCCCGCCACTCGTCGAGCCGGACCTTGACCTGGTGGTTGTGAGCGGCGTGCCAGAAGACCTCACCACTGACGAGGGATCCTAGGCCCGGAAGGTCCATCCACTGCGGCATGGCCGTGATTTCCGCCAGCGCCATAGCGTTCGGCACACCATCTATACGTATGAAGACACCGAAGGGCTGGCGACCGATGACCTCGCCGGTGATCCGGGTCCCTACGGGCAGGGCCGCGACGGTTGCCGCCCAGCTCCGCCGCACCTCGCCCGCGGCCGGCACGTCAGGACCCGTCGGCCACGCATACTCATCCATCGCTGGAGCATGACATCCCCGGCTGGCTGTTCCCCGGGGGTGTCGGTACCAGGTGGCAGGATGCCGGGCCATGACCGCACCGATCAGTGAGTCGTGGACGCGAATCGAGAACTGGCTGGCCGAGCACGCGCCAGCGACCTACGCCGCGCTGGCGCCGCCCGCGGATCCGGCGGACATCGCCGCGATCGAACGCGTCATCGGCCGGCCATTGCTGAGGCCCTTGGTGAGGTCGCTGCTGCGGCACGACGGTCTCCTCGACCAGCGGGGCTCGCTGCTGCCGGCGTTCTACCGACCGATGAGTGCACGCGAGATAGCGGCTGCCTGGCAACTTCTCACCGGCTTCTACGACCAGCGCACGGCGGATGAGAAAGGAGACGAGGCGGACTACGACTTCATGAAGATCGGGTCCAGCAGCGTCCTGTTCGGCCACCCGCAGTTGATCCCCATCGCGCGGGACGTCGGCGGGGGGCACCTCGTGCTGGACCACCGTCCCGAGATCGACCGGGGGCGCGTCCACGAAGCCGAGGCCGTGGAAGGCATCATGCGCGTATCGCATGAGATGTGGACGTCCCTGCCGGTGCTCATGGAGGCGATCGCCACGTCTCTCGAGACCAACCAGCCCCTCAACGGCTACACGCCGGTAGTGGACCAGGAGCAGAGGCTGCACTGGGACTTCATACCGCTGCGCAGTGACCGGACCGTGCATCGGTCATGACATAGCAGCGGATAGTGAGGTCGGGGGAGCCTCAAAGGGCGAGTCAACGCCGTCGGCGCGATCAATAGCCGAAGAAGTGAAGGGCCGGGTCTCTGACCTGCGGCCGTGTAATCGATCAACGCTGCGACCTGCGACTTAGCTGTCGACGGTTGTCGACGTTGGCCTCGTTGAGCACCCCCCGCACGGCTCAGAGACGGCCCGAGCGAGGGTGTCGCAGTGTGCCTCTCGATGCGCTGAAGTGGAGCTTCCCAAGTAGGGTGGGACACACGACGTGCTCATCGGCCGCCTTCCGCTGCTGACCTCTCCGTCGCCCCCCATGTGCGTCCGCTGCTGGTCGTGGCGTGACATTCCAAGCGCGGCTCGGGCACTGAATTCCCGTGGAGTGCGGATTCCCGGACAAGCGCTAGAGAGGTAATCATGGCCTTTGCCGCTGCCAAGGACGGCACACAGATCTACTTCAAGGACTGGGGGTCGGGCCCACCGGTGGTCTTTTCCCACGGCTGGCCACTGATCGCGGACGCGTGGGATCCGCAGCTGAAGCTGATGGTGGACAACGGCTTCCGGGTTGTGGCCCACGACCGGCGTGGGGGTGGACGCTCGGGCCAGCCCTGGAAGGGGAACGACCTCGACACGTACGCTGAAGATCTGGCCTCGGTCATCGAGACCCTCGACCTTCGTGACGTCATCCTGGTCGGTCACTCGACCGGCGGGGGAGAGGTCACACGCTACATCGGCCGACACGGCTCCAGTCGTGTCACCAAGGCGGTTCTGCTCGGCGCGATCCCCCCGTTGATGCTCAAGACGGAAGAGAACCCGCAGGGGCTGCCGATCGACGTCTTCGACGAGCTCCGAAAAGGCGTGCTGACGGACCGTTCCCAGTTCTACAAGGACCTCAGTGCTCCCTTCTACGGCGCCAACCGCGAAGGATCGACCGTTTCGCAGGGGACCCGCGACGAGTTCTGGCTCTGGAGCATGACGGTGGGCATCATGGGCGCCCACGACTGCATCAAGGCGTTCTCCGAGACCGACCTCACTGAGGACCTCAAGAAGTTCGACATCCCCACGCTGATCATTCACGGTGACGACGACCAGATCGTTCCCATCGTGGCATCCGCGAATAAATCGTCGCAGCTCGTCAAGGACGTGACCTTCAAGGTCTACCCGGGTGCTCCGCACGGCTTGTCGATGGTTCCCGAGTTCGCGGGACGGTTCAATGCCGACCTCCTCGAATTCGCACGCGGCTGACCGGCCACGCCTCGTCGCGCACTGGTCTTCTCGCGTTCTGGCCTGCGGATGCCCGCCCGCAAGCCTCGACCGTCAGGCGCAGCCGGTGGATCAGCTCGTGTGCGCCGGCCGTGGGACTTCGCCGCGCACCACGGCGTGAGACCGCGTCAAATGTGGTGCCGGTCCAGTCACGGGGCCGGCTCGTCGTCGGTACCTGCCCCGCTCCCTGCACGCCCCGCTCCTCAGCTTCCACGCCGAAGAGCGGGGGAAGGGCGCCGAAGACCGGGAAGAGGGTGACGCGGGCCTGATCAACTTCGTTCGGCCCTTTTGGTCCTCGAGCAAGGCTGGGGGCCAGTCGCGATCATGCGATTGGCCCCCAGCTCAGCGTCGGGGTGGAGGGATGTGAATTTACGACCTCTTCGTCCCGAAGCAAGTCGGTGGTGTACCCGACCTCGGTTCCCTGTGTCCTTTTATCGGGGGGTGATCGTCAACCCCGTCTCTGTGAGGCAGCCGTCTATGAGGTGGCTGCGGTACTGGATATGGCGGAGGCCACTTCGTATGCGCTGCATGAGGTGCTCCGGGGTGGTGAACGCGACGTTGGAGAGCCAGCCACGCCGCAGCAGGGACCAGATGCCCTCGACGGGGTTGAGATCGGGTGCGTAGGACGGCAGGTAGTAGATGGTCAGCCAGTCCCGCGTCTCGGCGAACTCCCTTAGCCCTGCGGCCTTGTGAACGTTGAGGTTGTCCCAGACGAGGACGATCGGGCCGCCGAGCTGGGTGCGGGCAGCGATGAGCAGGTCGCGGTAGTGGCGCCAGGAGAAGCTCTTGCGTCCGTCGCGGTTTCCGTCGTCGCGGCGGGGACGGTAGATCAGCCGTGACCTGTGCCCGGGTTTGTAGCAGGTCAGCGCGGCAATGGAGATGCGTCTGCGGGAGCGGCCGCGGACCCGCACCACCGGGGTGCGTCCTCGCCGCGACCACGTCTTCGCGTGCGGCGGCGTCATGGAGAAACCGGCTTCGTCCTCGAAGAGGAGCCAGGCTCCACGGGCCGCCGCGAGTCTTCCGCGCAGGGCCACACTCCCCCGCCAGCGGGGGCACCCCCACCTTCACCCAGCCGGCGACGGCCTCCTCGTCCCGCTCCAGGGCCCGGCGGACAGGGACCTGGAGCGACCAGCCGTTACGCACCAGGAGCTTGCGCACACCCTGGACCGTGTAGGTCATAGGGAAGCGCCGACCGATCACGGTCTTGATCCGGCCCAGCGTCCACCGCTGGTCCTCCCAGCCATGCGTGGCCGGCCCTTTGGCGAGCTCCCGCTCCAGTTGGGCGAACTGCTCGTGGCTCAGCCGCGGCAGCGATGCCGGGCCGCTGGAAGTCAGGGCCCGAAAACCGTCCTCGGCCCACGTTCGGCGCCACCGCTGCACCGACCGGACGCTGACCCGCAGCTCCTTGGCGACCATCGCGCTGGTCTCACCACACTCGAACCGCTCGGCCGCCTCCAGCCGTAACCGTTCCCGGAACTCCCGACGCTCGGCGGTCAGGGCCAGCGGTCGGAGGGGTCGTGGACGGCGCCCGCGGCGGTCAGGGCGTCCCAGACCTGCGTGCGTACCGCCTGCTTGGCGCGGTCCAGGGAGTTGGCTGCCACCGGTGTCTCCTTCTCTCTTCTGCACTGCCGTCATCAAGCTGAACAGTCTGTCGTGGACCCCTGCGACTGACACTTCTGCGGATGCATGAACCCCGTTATCTGACCAGGAGTCAGGAAGCTGGCTGTGCTGGTGATCATCCGCAGGAAGGATGTAAGACGCGTTGATGACCCATGAGGATTACCCCGGGAACGGTTCGCCACCAGGAAGGGAAAGCCTTGCGCATCAACCGACTTGCCGGAGTCGTCCTCGGCGCCGCGCTGTTAATGGTCACCGCGGTGCCGACGGCATCGGCCGACACCGAAACCGCCTCGTCGACGGCCGGGTCCTTGGACCGCGCCGCTCTGCGCACCACGCTCGACGCTGTCCATGAAGCAGGCATGTACGGCAGCTACTCGTCCGTTCGTGAGGGGACTGAGCGGTGGACCGGCGCGTCCGGGCTCGCCGACGTGGACACCCGGCGTCCGGTCAAGCCCGGCATGCGGCACCGAGTGGGCAGCATCAGCAAGACGTTCACCGCTGTCGCGGTGCTCCAGCAGGTGGAGCGCGGCCGGATCCGGCTCGACGCGCCGGTCGGCGAGTACCTCCCGGACCTGGTCAAGGGAGAGCGGGGCCGGGACGTGACCGTACGGATGCTCCTCAACCACACCAGTGGCATCGGCGACTATTTCCTGGGAGCCTTCCCCTCCTTCGCCGACGACTCCACGGCCGGCCTCGACGAGGAACGCTTCCGTTCCATCCGGCCCGAGGAACTGGTGCGGCTCGGTCTGGCGGCACCCGCCACGGGACGGCCCGGCGAGCAGCCGGGGTCGTACTCCAACACCAACTACGTGATCGCCGGGCTGCTCCTGGAGAAGGTCACCGGCCAGAACGCCGGGACGTACATCACCCGCAATGTCATGGACCGGGCCGGGCTGCACGCGACCTCCTACCCGCGCACCCCGTACATCAAGGGCCCGCACTCCCGGATGTACGAGTCGTTCTACGGCCTGATCGACCCGCCTCGTGACTACAGCGTCTACGACATGTCGTGGGCGTCCACCGCGGGTGCGATCGTCTCGACCACCGACGACCTGAACCGCTTCTACCGCGCCCTGCTGACGGGCAAGTTGATCGGCCCGGCCGCCCTGGGTGAGATGCTGAGCACGGTCCCCGTCACCGCCGGCGAGGGCAGCATCGACTACGGCCTCGGCATCTACGTGCTCGACCTGCCCGGCTGCGGCCGCTTCTGGGGCCACGACGGAGCGGTCTTCGGAGCCGGCACGATCGCGCTGTCCAGCCGTGACGGCAAGCGCCAGCTCGCCATGGGCTGGAACCTCATGAAGTACCAGCGCCTCAACGAGGACGGTACGGCGCTGGAGCCGAGCCCGATCGACGGCGCCATCAACGGACACATCGCCCAGGCGCTCTGCCCGGCTCCGGAGTCCCGTGAGGCGGTCGCAGGCGCCCGGCACCTGCTTCCCGAGGGGCTGCCCGGAGTGGACCTCTCTCCCGGACAGTGGGTTCCCCGCGGCTGAGACCAGGCCCGCCTGGTGCGGACGTACGGGCGAAGCCCTTCCCCGGCGCCCGTCCCCCGCGGTCCACTGGCCGCCGCTGGTCCGGACGGCAGAACCCCCGGGTCCTCGACCCGGGGGTTTCTCGTGGAGCGGGTGACGAGAATCGAACTCGCGCTCTCAGCTCGGGAGCGATGGAGCTTGCGCGACTGTATGGCTGCTGACCTGGGCGTATCAGTCGATTTGTGGCAGCTCTGAGGATCCGGCGGTACCGCCTGGTCTGGTGCAGGAGGAGACATGCCCGGGTGCCCGTGAACAGGGTGGGCTTCACCCGTTCATGGGTGGTTACCTGAGATCAGGTTGCGGATGTTTCGTTTGTTGCGAATAATTCGGATACAACAGTGGAGGGCGTCATGGGGACTGCAACGGGCAAGAAGCTCGAACCGGGCGTGGTCGACGCAAGCGATGCGCAGCGGGCGCTGCGGCGAGTCAACGACTGTCTTTCGCGCACAGCCCAGAGTGATGGGGACATCCAGGTCCGCCTGGAAACGGGGGTCGACGACGAAGCCCTCGTCCTGCCGCGGCCCGTGGCGGAGATGTTCGCATCGATGCTGGCGGCCCTCGCCAATGGACAAGGCGTCCAGGTCATGCCGGTCGATGCGGAGCTGACGACCCAGCAGGCCGCCGACGTGCTGAACGTGTCCCGTCCGTACTTGATCGGCCTGCTCGAGTCCGGCGGGATTCCGTTCAGGCTCGTGGGGCGTCACCGCCGTGTCCGCTTTGCCGATCTGCGCCAGTATCTGCGCGAGGACGATGCAAGGCGTAAGGGCGCAGCCGACGGGCTGATGGAGATGGATCAGGAGCTGGGACTGCTCTGACATGGCTTTTGTTGCGATCTACGACGCATGCGTCTTGTATCCGAACACGCTGCGTGACTTATTGATCCGTGTCAGTCAGAGAGGGTTCGTCCGTGCCAGATGGACCGACATGATCCTCGACGAGGTGGACCGGAACATCGCGCGGGACTACAACATCGCTCCTGAGGTCTTGGAGCGTCGAAGGTCCCTCATGAACGGGGCCGTACGCGATTGCCTGGTCATGGGCTTCGAGCCTCTCATCGAAGGGCTCAAGCTGCCCGACATGGACGACAGGCACGTGCTGGCTGCGGCCATTCAGGCGGGCGCCCAAGTGATCGTTACGAACAACCGCAAGGACTTCCCACCCGACTCCCTGGCGAACTGGGGCATCGAACGCAGGACCGCCGACGAGTTCATGATGGATCTCATGGGGCTGGACGATCGCGTCGTCTATGCCTGCGTGCAGGAGATCGCCACCTCTCGACGGCGTCCGCTGCAGACGTTCGATGACGTGTTGGGCCAGCTGGAACGATCAGGTCTCACCGAGTCCGTGGCCGCTCTACGTCTTGGACCGGGAGCTGTGAACTAGCGAGTTCAAGGAGCGGAGCGGAGGCGGTCGATATGGGTTGCTCTGCCGGACTGTTGCCCGGAGGACGTCCTCTGGGGCCGGCTGCCTGCCGGCCTGGTGGGGGCTCTGTTGTTCGCGCGGTAATTGAGTGTCGGTGTGGGCCCGACGCCGCCCATACTCGGTCACGTGTTCCTGATGATCAGTACCACCGGCGTCCCCGAGCGTCCCGCGACCGATCTGGGTTTTCTGCTGCACAAGCATCCCGGGAAGGCGCAGGCGTTCTCCACCTCCTACGGCACGGCGCACGTCCTCTACCCCGAGGCGGACGCCGAGCGCTGCACGGCGGCGCTGCTGCTGGAGGTGGACGCGGTGGCGCTGGTCCGGCGGGGCAGGGGCAAGGGGCGGGGTGGTGCGCCCGACGCCGCGCTCGCGCAGTACGTCAACGACCGTCCGTACGCGGCGTCCTCGCTGCTCGCCGTCGCGCTGAGCGCGGTCTTCTCCAGCGCGATGCGCGGTGTGTGCAAGGCCCGCCCGGAGCTGCCGGGGCAGCCGCTGCCGCTGTGCATCGAGATACCCGCGCTGCCCGCGCGCGGCGGCCCCGCACTGGTCGGCCGGCTCTTCGAGCCGCTCGGCTGGACGGTCACGGCCGAGCCGGTGCCCCTGGACACCGAGTTCCCGCAGTGGGGCGACTCGCGGTACGTACGCCTCGTCCTGGAGGCGGACACCCTCACCCTCGCCGAGGCCCTGCGCCACCTCTACGTCCTGCTCCCCGTCCTCGACGACGCCAAGCACTACTGGGTGGCGTCCGACGAGGTGGACAAGCTGCTGCGCGCCGGTGAGGGCTGGCTGCCCGGCCACCCGGAGCAGAAGCTGATCACCAGCCGTTACCTCACCCGGCGCTGGTCGCTGACGAGGGAGGCGATGGAACGGCTCGAGCTGGTCCGGCTGGCCGAGGCGGACGACAGTGAGGTCGAGGAGATCGACAACGCCGTGGGGGAGGACAGCGAGAGCGAGGAGAAGCCGACCCCGCTCGCCGTGCAGCGTCGGGACGCGATCGTCGCCGCGCTGCGTGCGTCCGGGGCCGCCCGGGTGCTCGATCTCGGGTGCGGGCAGGGCCAGTTGGTGCAGGAGCTGCTGCGAAACCCGGCCTTCACCGAGATCGTGGGCCTCGACGTGTCCATGCGGGCGCTCACCAGCGCCTCCCGGCGGCTCAAGCTGGACCGCATGGGGGAGCGGCAGGCGGCGCGGGTGAAGCTGCTGCAGGGCTCGCTGTCGTACACCGACAAGCGGCTCCAGGGGTACGACGCGGCCGTGCTCAGCGAGGTGATCGAGCACCTCGACCCGCCGAGGCTGCCCGCCCTGGAGTACGCCGTGTTCGGCGCGGCCCGCCCCCGTACGGTCCTCGTGACCACCCCGAACGTCGAGTACAACGTGCGCTGGGAGAGCCTGCCGGCCGGGCATGTCCGGCACGGCGACCACCGCTTCGAGTGGACCCGTGAGGAGTTCCGCGGCTGGGCGGCCGGGGTCGCCGAACAGTACGGCTACGAAGTCGAGTTCGCACCCGTGGGGCCGGACGACCCGGAGGTCGGACCGCCCACCCAGATGGCCGTGTTCGTGACAGTGGACAAGAAGACCATGGACAAGAAGGAAGAGGTGAAGGCAGCGTGAGCAGCGAGACCACTGCCGAAGCCCGCAGCGCCGAGGGCCGGGTTCTGCCCGTCACCGACCTTTCCCTCGTCGTTCTCGTCGGGGCCTCCGGCTCGGGCAAGTCCACCTTCGCCCGTCGGCACTTCAAGCCCACCGAGGTCATCTCCTCCGACTTCTGCCGCGGCCTGGTCGCCGACGACGAGAACGACCAGAGTGCGTCCGGGGACGCCTTCGACGTCCTGCACTACATCGCGGGCAAGCGGCTCGCCGCGGGGCGGCGCACCGTCGTCGACGCCACCAGCGTCCAGCAGGACGCCAGGCGCCAACTGGTCGACCTGGCCAGGCAACACGACGTACTGCCGATAGCCGTCGTGCTCGACGTGCCCGAGGAGGTGTGCGCCGAGCGCAACGCGGCCCGTTCCGACCGCGCGGACATGCCCCGCCGGGTCGTGCAGCGGCACATCCGCGAACTCCGCCGCTCCCTGCGGAGCCTGGAGCGCGAGGGCTTCCGCAAGGTGCACGTCCTGCGGGGTGTCGCCGAGGTCGAGGACGCCACCGTCGTCACCGAGAAGCGGTACAACGACCTCACCCACCTCACCGGGCCCTTCGACATCATCGGCGACGTCCACGGCTGCGCCGCCGAACTGGAGTCGCTGCTGGTTGCGTTGGGATACGTCGACGGGGTGCACTCCGAGGGTCGCACCGCGGTCTTCGTCGGTGACCTCGTGGACCGGGGGCCGGACAGTCCGGGCGTGCTGCGGCGGGTCATGGCCATGGTGAAGTCGGGCAACGCGCTGTGCGTGCCCGGCAACCACGAGAACAAGTTCGGGCGGTACCTGAAGGGCCGCAAGGTCCAGCACACCCACGGCCTTGCCGAGACCGTCGAGCAGATGGATCGGGAGGGTGAGGAGTTCCGGTCTGAGGTACGGGAGTTCGTCGACGGCCTGGTCAGTCACTACGTCCTCGACGGCGGCCGGCTGGTCGTCTGCCACGCCGGGCTGCCGGAGAAGTACCACGGCCGTACCTCCGGCCGGGTCCGCAGCCACGCCCTGTACGGCGACACCACCGGCGAGACCGACGAGTTCGGCCTGCCCGTGCGCTACCCGTGGGCCGAGGACTACCGGGGCCGGGCCGCCGTCGTCTACGGCCACACCCCGGTCCCCGAGGCGACCTGGCTGAACAACACCATCTGTCTGGACACCGGCGCTGTCTTCGGCGGCAAGCTCACCGCGCTGCGCTGGCCGGAGCGGGAACTGGTC
The DNA here is from genome assembly GCF_029760955.1 of Streptomyces cathayae. GTDB lineage: Bacteria > Actinomycetota > Actinomycetes > Streptomycetales > Streptomycetaceae > Streptomyces > Streptomyces cathayae. The sequence continues at coordinate 1,952,306 of NZ_CP121682.1, read as the reverse complement.
GACGTGCCGGCCGAGCGGGTCTGGTACGAGCCGGTCCGCCCGCTGCGCACCGAGGCTCCCGGCGGGCACGACGGCCGTCCGCTGGACCTCGCCGACGTGCACGGCCGCCGGGCCGTGGAGACCCGGCACGCCGGCCGGGTCGCCGTGCGCGAGGAGAACGCCGCCGCCGCGCTGGAGGTCATGAGCCGCTTCGCGATCGACCCGCGCCTGCTGCCCTACCTCCCGCCGACCATGGCCCCCACGGCCACCTCCCGCCTGGACGGCTACCTGGAGCACCCGGTCGAGGCCTTCGCCCAGTACCGGGAGGACGGGGTCGAGCGTGTCGTGTGCGAGGAGAAGCACATGGGGTCGCGGGCGGTCGCCCTGGTCTGCCGGGACGCGGCCGCGGCCGCCCGGCACTTCGGCGTCGAGAACGGCCCGGCCGGATCGCTCTACACTCGTACCGGACGCCCGTTCTTCGACGACGCCGCGGTCACCGAGGAGATCCTCGGCCGGCTGCGCACGGCGGTCACCGAGGCCGGGCTCTGGGACACGCTCGAGACGGAATGGCTGCTGCTGGACGCCGAGTTGATGCCGTGGTCGCTGAAGGCGGCCGGGCTGCTGCGTGCGCAGTACGCCGCCGTGGGCGCCGCCTCCGGCGCGGTGTTCCCGGGCGCGCTGGCGGCCCTGGAGGAGGCTGCCGCCCGGGGCGTGGAGGTGAAGGAGCTCCTGGACCGACAGAGTGAACGCGCCGACGACGCCGCCGCGTTCACCGACGCCTACCGCCGTTACTGCTGGCCCACCGAGGGACTGGACGGCGTACGCCTCGCCCCGTTCCAGATCCTCGCCGTCCAGGGCCGCAGCCTCGCCGCCCTGCCGCACGACGAGCAGCTCGCCCTGCTCGACCGCATGGTCGAACACGACGCCACCGGTCTGCTGCGGACCACCCGCCGCCTGTACGTCGACCCCGCCGACCCGGAGTCGGTGCGGGCGGGTGTCGACTGGTGGCTGGAGATGACCGGACGCGGCGGCGAGGGCATGGTCGTCAAACCGGTCGGCGCCCTGGTCCGCGATCCGAAGGACCGCCTGGTGCAGCCCGGGATCAAGTGCCGGGGCCGCGAGTACCTGCGGATCATCTACGGTCCCGAGTACACGCGCCCCGAGAACCTGGCCCGGCTGCGCGGCCGGTCCCTGGGCCACAAGCGGTCCCTGGCCGTCCGCGAGTACGCGCTCGGCCTGGAGGCACTGGACCGGCTCGCCGAGGGCGAACCCCTGTGGCGGGTCCACGAGGCGGTCTTCGGCGTCCTGGCCCTGGAGTCGGAGCCCGTCGACCCGCGGCTTTGACTTCCGCTCCCCGTCCTGAGGAGCAAGGCCATGAGGGCGGGGATTCCTGCCGCGGTCGTCTGACCGTCTCGGCGAGTTCCTGCGCCACATGGGACGGCGCGATCTCGTACCTGCGGGCACCGCGGGTCTCTCGTCCACGCCCGTGGTGCGGCGCGCACTTGAGTGCCGGTCAGCGGGCTGTCGCACGCCGACCGCAGCCCGGCCCCCGGTTCACCGCACACCGGCGGCGTCGGCCGGCTCCGGGGACACGAGGGGTGGCACGCTCATCAGTCGCGCATAGGCGTTGTACACCCCCTGCTCACCGACCAGTCGGCCTTCCGCCTCGACCCAGGCATGCGCCGCGAACGGGGGAGCCGTGCGGGTGCCGACACACCAAGTGGGCCACACGCCGAGCAGGCGGCACAGCAGGGCGACCGACACGGACCGGGGCAAGCAGGCGCGCAGGCCGTTGAGGGCGAGGCTCGCCGCGAGTACGGACTCCCGGGCGGCGGTGGCCTGCTCGACGGTGGCCGGTTCGGCTCCGCGGCGAAACGCCCCCATGACCCGCCGCAGCCGGTGCGGGGGCAGAAACACCAGCAGCCGTGCGGCGATGATGGCGGCGCGGGTGCGCACACGCAGGCCCAGGGGCCGTTTTCGGCGGTCGCGTTTCAACGCGAGGGCCATACTCATCCCCGCACCACCCCGGCGGCGCGCATCGCTTCCACCAGGTTCCGCACGTCGGCCGATGCGCGGGCGTCGTCCACGTCGAACCTGTCGGTGACGGCGCGGACGGCGTCCTCGGGGGTCCCGCCGTCCAGGAGGGCACGGGCGATGGTCGCCGCGGCGGGGTTCAGCTGCCAGTACCGCCCGCTCTTCTCGTCGAGCATCGCCGCGCCGAACTCGGTTTCGGCCAACTTCAGGTGCTTGCTGACCTTCAGGGTCATGCTGTCGTCCTCCGTGGTGCTTCGTTGCGTGACGCTCCGTTGTATGCCGTGCGCAGCCAGACTTCGCAGGCGAGGACGCTGCTGATGGCGCTGTCCTGCATCTCGGGCGAGCCGGGACGGGTGGTCGACTGTCGCAATGCCTCGGCATCGACCAGGCCCAGCGCGGTCAGCGCGCTGTCGTCCCACAGGGCGGCGAGTTCGTCCCGGTGCCGGTAGAGGCCGCCCGTCTCGTCCCGGGAGCCGTCGCCCTTGGTGGTGCGTGCCAGGCATCCGTCCGCGACGATGCCGCGCATGGCCTCGGTCAGCAGCGGCTTGTACGCCCATGGTGTCGCCCGGTCCTCGATGCGCACGGACAGGGCCGCGTCTATCACGTGATCGTCGAAGTAGGGCGTGGCCAGGGGCACGCCGACGTGCCGGACCATCTCGCTCACCGCGCGCATCTCCTGAGTTCCGACGTGGATGGCCTCCAGTTCGCGGTGCCGGCCGCTGGTGGGGGCGTACGGCTCCGCGTTGTGGGCAGCCTCGGCGAACTGGCGCTGGATCATCGCGCGGCAGTCACCGGTGAGCCACACCGGAATGTGCGGAGGGACCAGCCAGCCCAGGGCAGGGGCGCTGATGCTCAGGTCGCCCGATCGGTGCACACTCAGCGAGGCCAGGGCGGACCGGTAGGAGCGGCGGTCGGCGAGTTGCGCGAGTACCTCGCGCCAACTCCAGGAGAAAAGGATCCGGTAGGCACGAAGCTGCTGAAGACTCAGTACAGGTCTGCGCGGCAGGAGACCGTGGTACTGGGCGGCCGACCCCAGAAAGAGGTGGTCACCTCCATAGCCGGTGAGGTGCAGCCGGGAACCCCGCTCGGCCATCCGGGAATTCAGCACCGTCGCCCGGTCACGCGAGACGGCGAAAATGGAAGGCGTGTCCGTTCTGCTGTGTTCATCGAGTATCCCGCTGTAAAAAAGCGGGAGCTCGTCCTTCGGCAGAACGAAGTGTTCGGTGCCCGGCATTTTCTCGACGGCGAGCCGGGCGTAAAATCCGTCGTCGTTCTCGGACTCGTCGCCCGGAGCTGTGCAGGCGATGAGTTTCGCGGTCCCGTCCCTGGCCGCGAGCGAGCAAATCGAGGTGGAGTCCATTCCCCCGGACAGGTCGCCGCTGATCAGCCCGCCCAGACGGGTCCTGGCCGCCACGGCGTCCGTCAGGGCCGAGCGGACCGCGGCCGCGCCCTGTGCCAGCGGCACGCGCGGCTCGGGCGGCCGGTGCCAGCGCCGGCTGCGCAGCCGTCCGTCCGCCTGAAGCGTCAGCTGCCGGCCGGGCGGTACGGCGGACACCCCGTGCCACAGCACACGCTCGGCCAACAGCGCGGGCAGCGGCTGCACCAGACGCATCGCGACGGCGGCCTCGTCGAGTCGGGCACCGACGAACTCGGCCAGCAGGGCGGCCCGGTCGGCCACCACTTCGGTGTCCTGGGACCGCGTGTGGAAGATCCTTCGGCTGCCGTAGGCGGTGCCCTGTACCCGCATGTCGCCGGCCAGGCAGGCGAGGAGGTGGAAGTCGCCCGCCACCGACGTGCTCAGGGTGTCCAGTTCATCCAGGTCGCGCAGCCGCTCGACCCGGTCGGTCAACCGGTCGCACAGCTCCGGAAGGGTGCCGATCAGGACAACGGCCGTCGATCCTGCCCGTGCGACGGCGATGTCCTCGTCGGCCCAGCGCCCGACCACCCACGGGCGGCCGGACGCGTGTGCGACGACGCGCAGGCCGGTGTTCTCACGGCGCAGACGCCGGGCCGCGAAACGCCCGGCCTCACTGTCGGAGAACGCGAAGAAGAAAGGCGTACCGCGGCTCGGCATCAGCTGATTCCTACGTTCGAATTAGACGATCGCTCCACCGAACCAGTCCCAGCTGCCCTTGAAGAGCCAACCGGTGGCGGACCGGAATTCCCCGGCCTCGAGGAAGAGCGGAACCTCGTAGATCTCCTTGGTGGCCATTTATGCGGCCCCCTTTCTTTAGTTATCCAGGGGTCTTTCCCCGGAGTTCATGCTGGCATGGTGCAGCCTTCGGCAGCAAGCGAACGAAGTCATTTGCAACTTCCTGCCATCTCCCTTTTCTTGTGTCGGCCGTCCAAGGAACTGCCCTGGCGGAATGTCCCGCTCGGCCACCGCGGCCGGGGCACCTTCCGGGGCCGTGACGAGACCCGACGGCTGAAGGCCGCCACGGTGAACCGGCTCCCCTGCCCGCACGCGGCGCAGGTCCTCCAGCTCGTCCGCCGCGCTGTCCGGAACGGGAAGGCCGCCCCCGATCGCGCCTGTGCCCTCACCAGCCTGGACACCCTGTACGGACAGGCCGGACAACTCGCGGAGTGCATGAGACGGAGCTGATGGATCGAGAGCGAGGACCACGATGTCCGCGACGTGACGTTCGGCGAGGACGCCTTCCATGTCCGCATCGGCACTGCCCACGCCATGGTCGGCCTGCGCGACCTCACCCTCGGCGTCCTCCGTCCCGACGACTGGACCGGCATTGCCCAGGCTCTCCGTCACCACAGCCGCCGCCCCGCCCGCCTCCTCGAAGCCCTGGGCGTCTCCTGACGCAGGTCCATCGGCCAAGCGGGACCCCGCACCCCGCCCCAACCGGATGGAGCACGAGAACGACGGGGCCCTGGTTGCAGATCACCCGTGCACACCCGAACGCCCTGGTCGGCGGACGGTGCCCGCCGGAGAGCCGCTGTTCCGTCCGGCGGAGGCGCCGGGCAGGGCGGCGAGGACGTGAGCACGGACGCCGGGCCGGACGCGATCTCGTCCCGCCGCTTCGTCGGCGGCGTACCGGCTGCCCGCGGCCGAGGCCCGTCCCGGCCGCGGAGGGGTGAACAGCCCGCCGGGTGGTCAGGATGGATACATGACCTACCACGTCGACTCCGAGGCCGGACGGCTGCGCCGCGTCATCCTGCACCGGCCCGATCTCGAGCTCAAAAGGCTCACCCCCAGCAACAAGGACGCCCTGCTCTTCGACGACGTGCTCTGGGTGCGCCGGGCGCGCGCCGAGCACGACGGGTTCGCCGACGTCCTGCGCGACCGGGGGGTCGCCGTCCACCTCTTCGGTGATCTGCTCGCCTCGACGCTGGACATCCCGGCGGCCCGTGAGCTCGTCCTGGACCGTGTCTTCGACGAGAAGGAGTACGGCCCGCTGGCCACCGACCACCTCCGTGCGGCGTTCGAGCCGCTGCCCGCGGCCGAGCTCGCCGAGGCGCTGGTCGGGGGGATGACCAAGCGGGAGTTCCTGGACGTCCACCCCGAACCGACGTCCGTGCGTTTCCACGCCATGGAACTCGACGACTTCCTGCTCCGCCCGCTGCCCAACCACCTCTTCACCCGGGACACCTCCGCCTGGATCTACGACGGGGTCTCCATCAACGCCATGCGCTGGCCCGCCCGGCAGCGTGAGACCGTGCACTTCGAGGCGATCTACCGGCACCACCCGCTGTTCCGCGGGGAGGACTTCCACGTCTGGTCCGAGGGGCAGGCCGACTACCCGTCCACCATCGAGGGCGGGGACGTCCTGGTCATCGGCAACGGCGCGGTGCTGATCGGCATGAGCGAGCGGACCACCCCGCAGGCCGTGGAGATGCTCGCGCACAAGCTGTTCGCCGCCGGTTCCGCCGAGACCATCGTCGCCCTCGACATGCCGAAGAGGCGCGCCGTCATGCACCTGGACACGGTGATGACGATGATCGACGGCGACACCTTCACCCAGTACGCCGGCCTCGGCATGCTCCGTTCGTACACCATCGAACCCGGTGCCGGGGACAAGGAGCTCAAGGTCACCGACCATCCGCCGGAGCACATGCACCGGGCCATCGCCGCCGCGCTCGGGCTCAGCGAGATCCGGGTGCTGACCGCGACCCAGGACGTCCACGCCGCCGAGCGCGAGCAGTGGGACGACGGCTGCAACGTCCTGGCCGTGGAACCGGGTGTGGTCGTCGCCTACGAGCGCAACGCCACCACCAACACGCATCTGCGCAAGCAGGGCATCGAGGTGATCGAGATCCCCGGCAGCGAACTCGGCCGGGGGAGGGGCGGACCGCGCTGCATGAGCTGTCCGGTCGAGCGGGACGCGGTGCAGGGGTAGGGGTGCCGATGGATGCTTGCATATAAATTCTGGTATTCGTATAGAGTTCCATATGTCCCCTGTCCCTGCACCTCTGGAGCGCCCCATGGCGACAGTCCCGACCGCCCTCGCCGGCCGCAACTTCCTCAAGGAGGTGGACTTCACCGCGCAGGAGTTCCTCGGCCTGCTCGACCTGGCCGCAGAGCTGAAGGCCGCCAAGAAGGCCGGGACCGAGACCCGGTACCTCCGGGGCAGGAACATCGCGCTGATCTTCGAGAAGCCCTCGACGCGCACCCGTTGCGCCTTCGAGGTGGCCGCCGCCGACCAGGGCGCCTTCACGACGTACATCGACCCGAGCGGCTCGCACATCGGGAAGAAGGAGTCCGCGAAGGACACCGCGCGGGTGCTCGGCCGGATGTTCGACGCGATCGAGTTCCGGGGCGACTCCCAGTCCACCGTGGAGACCCTCGCCGAGCATGCGGGCGTGCCCGTCTACAACGGCCTGACCGACGACTGGCACCCCACCCAGATGCTCGCCGACGTGCTCACCATGACCGAGCACGGCGGCGGAAAGCCGGTCACGGAGATCTCCTTCGCCTACCTCGGCGACGCCCGTTTCAACATGGGCAACTCCTACCTCGTCACCGCGGCCCTGCTGGGCATGGACGTGCGGATCGTCGCCCCGAAGACGTACTGGCCCGCGCAGGAGGTCGTCGACCGGGCGCGGGTGCTCGCGGAGTCCAGCGGGGCCCGCATCACGCTCACCGAGGAGATCGCCGAGGGGGTCGCGGGCGTCGACTTCGTCGCCACCGACGTCTGGGTCTCGATGGGGGAGCCCCAGGAGGTCTGGGACGAGCGGATCGCCTCCCTCGCGCCGTACGCGGTGACCATGGACGTGCTCCGGGCCACCGGCAACCCGGACGTCCGCTTCCTGCACTGCCTGCCGGCCTTCCACGACCTGGGCACCCTGGTCGGGCGCGAGGTGCACGAGAAGCACGGGCTGGAGTCGCTGGAGGTGACCGACGAGGTGTTCGAGTCGGACCACTCGGTCGTCTTCGACGAGGCGGAGAACCGGATGCACACGATCAAGGCGGTCCTGGTGGCGACCCTGGCCTGAGGTCCGGGCGGACCGGCGCCGGCGTTCTCGGGCCGGCCGGCGCCGGCGGTCTCAGGCGGGCCGGCGCTGGCGCGGTACCGCCGACAGCCGGAACCACACCGCCTTGCCGGTCCCGGTGAGGCGGTGACCGCAGGACGAGCTCAGGGCGCGGATCAGCAGCAGCCCCCGCCCGTGCTCCTGCCAGGGGTCCGGCGGGTCGAGGGTGGGGCGGGTCAGGTCGCCGGGCGGGGCCGGGTCGCCGTCGTGCACCTCGACCTGGCAGCCGGTCGGCAGCAGCTCCACCACCAGCTCGATCGGCGTGTTCCCCGAGGTGTGCTCCACCGCGTTGGCCACCAGCTCGGCGGTGAGTAGCTCCGCCGTGTCGCTGTCCGCGGCGTGCCGCCGTTCGGCCAGTGCGGTACGGACCAGCGCACGGGCGACGGGCACGGCCGCGGTGGTGTGCGGCAGTGCGACGCGCCAGGAAGGGGAGGTCAGGGATTCGTGCACATGGATCCGATCGGGGAGAGCAGGCAGGCGGTCCTGCTTTCAATCGCTCAATCGTACGGGGCGCCGTCCGAATCCTTCCAGGGGTACCCGGATCCACCTATCGCGTACCCGTGACGACGGTCAGAGATGAATGATAGCTTCGCGGGGTAGAGCTCAGTGAGCAGGGCAGCAGCCGCAGTGCGAGACCGCGCGGCGCGCCCGCCCGAGGAGGCCGCCCTCATGAGTCCCTTCACCGGCTCCGCCGCCCGCACCCCCCGCTGGGAGCATCTGCGCGTCGACCTCGCCGACGGCGTCGCCACCGTCACCCTCGCCCGCCCCGACAAGCTCAACGCCCTCACCTTCGGCGCCTACGCCGACCTGCGCGACCTGCTCGCCGAACTGTCCCGGGAGCGGGCGGTGCGGGCCCTGGTGCTGGCCGGGGAGGGGCGCGGCTTCTGCTCCGGCGGTGACGTGGACGAGATCATCGGCGCGACCCTCGGCATGGACACCGCCCAGCTCCTCGACTTCAACCGGATGACCGGGCAGACCGTACGGGCGATCCGGGAGTGCCCGTTCCCGGTGATCGCCGCGGTGCACGGGGTCGCGGCGGGCGCGGGCGCCGTCCTCGCCCTGGCCGCGGACTTCCGGGTCGCCGACCCCACGGCCCGCTTCGCCTTCCTCTTCACCCGGGTCGGCCTGTCCGGCGGCGACATGGGCGCCGCCTATCTGCTGCCCCGGGTGGTCGGCCTCGGCCACGCGACCCGGCTGCTGATGCTCGGCGAACCGGTCCGGGCGCCCGAGGCCGAGCGGATCGGCCTGATCAGCGTCCTCGCCGACGACGGCGGCGCGGGCGAGGCCGCCCAGGCCCTCGCCCGCCGCCTGGCCGACGGCCCGGCGCTGGCGTACGCCCAGACCAAGGCGCTGCTCACGGCCGAACTGGACATGCCCCTGGCCGCCGCCGTGGAGCTGGACGCCGCCACCCAGGCCCTGCTCATGAACGGCGAGGACTACGCCGAGTTCCACGCGGCCTTCACCGAGAAGCGCTCCCCGAAATGGCGGGGGCGGTAGTCGTGCCCGCCACCGGAGCCGGAACGGAGCCGGAGTCCGGAGCCGGGACGGACCCCGGCGCCGGGACAGGCACCAGCGCCGTGACCGACACCGGCGCCGTGCCCGACACCGGCGTCCGGAAGGTCGCGGTGATCGGGGGCGGACCCGGCGGCCTGTACGCGGCGGCGCTGCTCAAACGCCTCGACCCCGCGCGCGAGGTCACCGTCTGGGAGCGCAACGCCCCCGACGACACCTTCGGCTTCGGCGTCGTCCTGTCCGACGAGACCCTCGGCGGCATCGAGCACGCCGACCCGGTGGTCCACGCGGCGCTCCGGGCGGACTTCGTCCGCTGGGACGACATCGACATCGTCCACCGCGGGGTACGCCACACCTCCGGCGGCCACGGCTTCGCCGCCCTCGGCCGGCGCCGGCTGCTGGAGATCCTCCACGAACGCTGCCGCTCCCTCGGCGTCGACCTGCGCTTTCGCGCCGAGGCGCCGGACCCCGCCCACCTGGCCCGGACGTACGACCTGGTGGTGGCCGCCGACGGGGTGCACAGCGGCACCCGCGCCGCCTTCGCGGACGTCTTCCGCCCCCGGATCACCGAGCACCGCTGCCGTTACATCTGGCTGGCCGCGGACCTCGCCTTCGACGCCTTCCGCTTCGAGATCGCCGAGACCCCGCACGGCGTGATGCAACTGCACGGCTACCCCTTCTCCGCCGACGCCTCCACGGTGATCGTCGAGATGCGCGAGGAGGTGTGGCGGGCCGCCGGGTTCGGTGAACTCGACGAGGAGCAGTCGGTCGAGCGCTGCGCCAAGATCTTCGCCGACGCCCTCGGCGGCCGCCCGCTGCGGTCCAACAGGTCGACGTGGACGACCTTCCGCACGGTCGTCAACGACCGCTGGTCGCACGGCAACGTCGTGCTGCTCGGCGACGCCGCCCACACCGCCCACTTCTCCATCGGCTCCGGCACCAAGCTCGCCGTCGAGGACGCCCTGGCCCTGGCCGCCTGCCTGCGCGAACACCCCACACTGCAGGCCGCGTTGCGCGCGTACGAGACGGAGCGGCGGCCCGTGGTCACCTCCACCCAGCGGGCGGCACGGGCCAGCCTGGAGTGGTTCGAGGACCTGGAGCTGTACCTCGCGGAGCCGCCCCGGCAGTTCGCCTTCAACCTGCTCACCCGCAGCCGTCGCGTCACCCACGACAACCTGCGCCTGCGCGACGCCCGCTTCACCGGCGCCGTGGAGCGCGAGTTCGGCTGCCCGCCCGGTACACCCCCGATGTTCACCCCGCTGCGGCTGCGCGAACTGACCCTGCGCAACCGGGTCGTCGTCTCCCCCATGGACATGTACTCGGCCACCGACGGCGTCCCCGGCGACTTCCACCTCGTCCATCTGGGCGCCCGTGCGCTGGGCGGAGCCGGGCTGGTCATGACGGAGATGGTGTGCGTGAGCGCCGAGGGGCGCATCACGCCCGGCTGCGCCGGTCTCTACACCGAGAGCCAGGCCGCGGCATGGCGGCGGATCACCGGCTTCGCGCACACGGCGGCACCCGGCACCGCGATCGGCGTACAGCTCGGCCACAGCGGCCGCAAGGGCTCGACCAAGCTGATGTGGCAGGGCATGGACGAGCCGCTGGACACCGGCAACTGGCCCCTCGTCGCCGCCTCCCCCCTGCCCTACCGGCCGGACAGCCAGACCCCGCACGAGCTGACCATCAGTCAACTCGACGGCATCCGCGAGCAGTTCACCTCGGCGGCCGAGCGGGCCGCGCACGCCGGGTTCGACCTGCTCGAACTGCACTGCGCCCACGGCTATCTGCTCTCCGGCTTCCTCTCCCCGCTGACCAACCGCCGCACCGACGCCTACGGCGGCCCGCTCGAGCACCGGCTCCGCTTCCCGCTGGAGGTCTTCGACGCCGTCCGCGGGGTGTGGCCGAAACAGCGGCCCATGACCGTCCGTCTCTCCGCCACCGACTGGGCCGACGGCGGCACCACGGCCGAGGACGCCGTCGCCATCGCCCACGCCTTCGCCGCACACGGTGCCGACGCGATCGACGTGTCCACCGGACAGGTGGTGTCCGACGAGAAGCCGGAGTTCGGCCGTTCCTACCAGACGCCGTTCGCCGACCGCATCCGCCACCGCGTCGGCGTCCCGGTGATCGCGGTCGGCGCGATCTCCTCCTGGGACGACGTCAACTCGCTGATCCTGGCCGGGCGCGCGGACCTGTGCGCGCTGGCCCGCCCCCACCTCTACGACCCGCACTGGACCCTGCACGCGGCGGCCGAGCAGGGCTACGAGGGCGAGGGCGTCGCCTGGCCCGCGCCCTACCTGGCCGGCCGCAGACCCCCGCGGACCGGCCGCACGGAGGCTCCCCGGCCCCGGCTGACCCTGGGCGGCTGAGGAGACGGGACCGGCCCGCGGGGTCACAGTCCGGCGAAGCCGGCCCCCGCGTCCCGCAGACGTTCGTGCAGTCCGTGGAAGACGCTCGCCGAGCGGGCCCCAGGCCAGTCGGCGGGCAGCAGGCCGGCGGGCAGGCCCGGGTCGGTGTAGGGGAGGTGGCGCCAGGAGTCGAGGGCGAGGAGGTAGTCGCGGTAGGCCTCCTCGGGCGGGGTGTCCGCACGCTCCCGCCAGGCGTCCAGCACCCGCGCGTGGCGCTCCAGGAACGCCTCGTGCTCCTCGGCGATCCCCTCGAGGTCCCACCAGCGGGCGACCGCCTCGGCGGTGGGCGTGTAACCGAGGTGCTCACCGCGGAAGAAGTCGACGTAACCGTCCAGCCGCAGCCGCTGAAGGGTGTGCCGGGTCTCCTCGTACAGCCGGGCGGGCGCGATCCACACACCGGGCGCGGCGGTGCCGAAACCGAGGCCGGACAGGCGGGAGCGCAGGAGGTGCCGCTTCTGGCGCTCGGACTCCGGGACGGAGAACACCGCGAGCACCCAGCCCTCGTCGGCGGGGGCGGCGGTCGCGTAGATGCGGCGATCGCCGTCCTCCAGCAACTGGCGTGCTTCCGGCGACAGTTCGTAGCCGGCCGCGCCCTGCGGGGTGCGGGCCGGGACGAGCAGCCCGCGCCGCTTGAGCCGGGACACCGAGGAACGCACGGAGGGGGCGTCGACGCCGACCGCGGCCAGCAGCCGGATCAGCTCGGCGACGGGCACGGGGCCCGGCACGAAGCGGCCGTAGGCGCCGTAGAGCGTGACGATGAGGGACCTCGGAGCGTGCTGCGCGGACTGGTCGGACACGTTGATCATCTTAGGTCGTCTTGATCCACTCCGGCCCCCGGCACCGGTGTCATCCCTGGTCAGTTCCCATATCGGCCGTACCGGCGGCGGTGCGCAGGCGGAACCGCTGGAGTTTGCCGGTCGCGGTGCGCGGCAGCGCGTCCAGGAAGACGATCTCGCGCGGGCACTTGTACGGCGCGAGCTCCGCCTTCACGAAGGCGCGCAGGGCCTCGGCGTCCCGCTCGGCGCCCTCCCTGAGGACCGCGTACGCCACCACGGCCTGGCCGCGTCTCTCGTCGGGCCGCCCGACCACCGCCGCCTCCAGGACGTCCGCATGGCGCAGCAGGGCGTCCTCGACCTCGGGGCCCGCGATGTTGTACCCGGCCGAGATGATCATGTCGTCGGCGCGGGCGACATAGCGGAAGTAGCCGTCGGGCTCGCGGACATAGGTGTCGCCGGTGACGTTCCAGCCGCCGCGCACGTACTCCCGCTGGCGCGGATCGGCGAGATAGCGGCAGCCGACGGGCCCGCACACCGCGAGCAGCCCCGGCTCGCCGTCGGGCACGGGAGCGCCGTGGGCGTCCTGCACGCGCGCCCGCCACCCGGGGACCGGAACTCCCGTGGTTCCGGGTCTGATCCGTTCGTCGGCGGCGGAGAGGAAGATGTGCAGCAGTTCGGTGGCGCCGATGCCGTTGATGACCCGCAGCCCGGTGCGCTCGTGCCAGGCCCGCCAGGTCGCCGCCGGCAGGTTCTCGCCCGCCGAGACGCAGCGCCGCAGCGACGAGAGGTCGGGGCCACCGGATCCGCCGCGCCTGTTGTGCCCGTCGAGGGTGTCGAGCATCGCCCGGTAGGCCGTGGGCGCGGTGAACAGCACCGACACCCGGTGCTCGGCGATCGCGGTCAACAGCTGTGCGGGGTGGGCCTGTTCGAGCAGCAGCGCGCTGGCGCCCGCCCGCAGCGGGAAGACCACGAGACCGCCCAGGCCGAAGGTGAAGCCGAGCGGCGGACTGCCGGCGAACACGTCGTCCGCCTCCGGCCGCAGGACGTGCCGGGAGAAGGTGTCCGCGATCGCGAGCACGTCCCGGTGGAAGTGCATACAGCCCTTGGGGCGGCCGGTGGTGCCCGAGGTGAAGGCGATCAGCGCCACGTCGTCCGCCGTGGTGTCCACGGCCTCGTACGGCGTGCCGGGCGCCGGACGGTTCAGCAGGTCGTCCGGGGCGTCACCGCCGTACGGGGTGATCCGCAGGCCCGGGACCTCGGCCTTGGCGAGGTCGTCGACGGACCGGACGTCGCACAGCGCGTGCCGTACGGCGGCGATCTCGCAGATGGTGCTCAGCTCGTGCGGACGCTGCTGGGCCAGCACGGTGACGGCGACCGCGCCCGCCTTGAGCACCGCCAGCCAGCAGGCGGCCAGCCAGGGCGTGGTGGGGCCGCGCAGCAGCACCCGGTTGCCGGGGACGACGCCGAGGGCGCCGGTGAGGACGTGCGCCAGCCGGTCCACGCGGGTGCGCAGCTCGCCGTACGTCCAGACGCCGCCGTCGGGGGTACGGAACGCCGGGCGGCCGTCCGGCGGGCCGTGCAGCAGTTCGGCGGCGCAGTTCAGCCGTTCGGGGTAGTCCAGCTCCGGCAGGTCGAAGCGGAGTTCGGGCCACTGGGCGGGTGGCGGGAGGTGGTCGCGGGCGAAGGTGTCGAGGTGCCCGGTGGGGTGCGGGTGCCCGGTGGTCCGTGGATTCATGACGGTTCGCCCCCTCGGCGTGGTGGGCTCGCCTCAGGAGCGTATCGCGTTGATGACGACAGTCAACGGTTCGCGATAGCCTGGCGGGGTCCACTCGGACGGGCCTCATGGCGGGCTCGGGCGGGCCTCATGACGGGCCGCGTCGGGCGCGGGGAGGGAAGGGACCGGCGATGACCGCATTCTCGCTCGAACCGGAACAACTCGCCTGGTGCGAACGGCTGCGAGCCCTGGCCGCCGGGCACCTGCGCCCGCTCGCCGAGAAGGGCGAGCCGGGCCGGGTCAACCGGCCCCTCGTCGCCGCACTCGGCACCCTCGGCCTGCTGCCCCGCCTGTTCACCTCCGGCGCGCTCGACCTGTGCCTGATGCGGGAGTCCCTGGCCCACGGCTGCACCGAGGCGGAGACCGCCCTCGCGCTCCAGGGCCTGGGCGCCCACCCCGTGCACGCCCACGGCGCCGAGGCGCTGCGGGCCCGCTGGCTGCCCCGGGTGGCGGACGGCACGGCAGTCGCGGCGTTCGCGCTCAGCGAGCCGGGAGCCGGCTCGGACGCGGCGGCGCTCTCCCTGACCGCCGACCCGGACGGCCCCGGCCGCTGGCGGCTCACCGGCGAGAAACGCTGGATCTCCAACGCGCCCGAGGCAGACTTCTACACCGTCTTCGCCCGCACCACCCCCGGCGCCGGCGCCCGCGGCGTGACCGCCTTCCTGGTGCCCGCCGACCGCCCCGGCCTCACCGGCACCCCCCTCGACATGCTCTCCCCGCACCCCATCGGAGCCCTCACTCTCGACGCCGTACCGGTGAGGGCCGACGACCTGCTCGGCGAACCCGACCGGGGTTTCCGGGTCGCCATGAACACCCTCAACCTGTTCCGGCCCAGCGTCGGCGCGTTCGCGGTCGGCATGGCGCGGGCGGCGCTGGACGCCACCCTCGAACACACCGCCGGCCGCGAGGCGTTCGGCGGCCGGCTGAGCGATCTGCAGGCGGTGTCCCACCAGGTCGCCGAGATGGCCCTGCGCACGGAGTCGGCCCGCCTGATGGTGTACGCGGCCGCCGCGGCGTACGACGCGGGCGCCCCCGACGTCCCCCGTCGCGCCGCCATGGCCAAGCTGCTGGCCACCGAGACCGCGCAGTACGTCGTCGACCGGGCCGTCCAACTGCACGGCGCGCGGGCCCTGCAACGCGGGCACCTGCTCGAACACCTCTATCGCGAGGTCCGCGCCCCCCGCGTCTACGAGGGGGCCAGCGAGGTCCAACGGGACATCATCGCCAAGGAGTTGTACAAGAGCCTGGAGGACCGATGACCACCGAGCGCGTCAACCCGCCCGACCTGTGCCCCCCGGCAGGCTTCTCGCACGCCGTCGTCGCCACCGGCTCCCGGGCGGTGTTCCTGGCAGGGCAGACCGCCCTCGACGGCGACGGCAAGGTCGTCGGCGACACCCTGCCCGAGCAGTTCACCCGGGCCCTCACCAACCTCCTCACCGCCCTGCGCGCCGCCGGCGGCACCCCGGCGGACCTGGCCCGCGTCACCGTCTACGCCACCGACGTCGCCGCGTACCGCGTCCACGCCCGTGAGCTCGGCCGCGTCTGGCGGCGGCTGGCCGGCACCGACTACCCCGCGATGGCGGTGGTCGAGGTCGTCCGCCTGTGGGACGAGCAGGCGATGGTGGAACTCGACGGCTTCGCCCTGCTGCCCTGACCTCCTGCGGCCCCTGCACCCTCTGTACCCTCCGCACCCGTGTCCGCGTGATCCCTCCTCGCCGGTGCGGCGGTCGGCGGGTCGCCGCCGACGGCAGTGTCACCCTCTCCGGCACGTACCGCTGACTGGACGCCACCGGACCGGTCTTCGTCGGCTCCTCCGTCCACCGGGAGCCCGCCACCACGCGGTACTCCGTCGGCGGCACCCGGGCGGTGTGCGACGGTGGGACACACCGCTGGGAGAACACCGGACGCGTCCCCTCCGGCGCCCTGAAGGCCGGTGCCGCCGACGTCGAGGCCACCCTCACCGAGCTGCGCTCCGTCGACGGCCTCCTGCTGCCGGACTTCCACGCGGTCGAGCGGCAGACCGTCAAGCTGGTCCAGGACCGGGCAAACGGCTCCCACCCGCCGTGCTGCCGGGACCCGGAAGGCCACCGGCGCCGTTTCTGCCGCGGGCCTGCCTGGTCCCGAGTGCGGGAAGCCCGGCATCCTGGCGGCATGGTCTCACTCAGCCACACGGTGGTGCTCGCCCCTGTTCCGCGTGCCTGGTTCGTCGACGCTCTCGCCGTTCTGGTGGAGTCGGCGGAGAGTGGCCGAGCGGAGGAGGGGCAAATGCTGCTGCCGGACGGGCGCGTGCTGTCGGACATGCGGCTGGTCGAAGGGCGTCATCTTCGGCCCGGGGCGGTGTACGACGTGGTGCTCGACGAGAACGAGAACGGGGCCGGGGACGAGGCCGGTGGCGCGGAGGAGAAGAGGGTGCCGGGGGACCTCGGGGACTCGCTTCGGGTCACCGTACGGGAGTGGGACCGGCGCCGTGCGCTGCGGCTGGGGATCGCCGTGTCCGTGGAGGACGTCGGCCTGGTGGGGGAGGGGGCCCTGCGCAGCCCGGACCGTCCGCGCGAGGCCGAGATCAGCGGACAGGCCCGGATCGACGGCGTGTGGTCCGCGCTGTCCCGGCCGACGGGCCGGGCCCGGCTGCGCCTCGACGACTGGTGGACCGCCACGGACACCGGACGGGCCCCGCGCTCCGCGCCACTGTGGGCCCGGCTGGAGTGCGGCGCGGCGCGGGCGGAACTGCTGGCGGTACCGCGGCCGGACCCCGTCGAGGACAGATGGGAGGTGACGGTCACCGTGCGCATACGAGGCCGCCGCCTGTTCCGCCCGGTGGCGGCCCTCGCCCTCGGCCTGGGCCGACGACGACTGCAACGGGCCCTGACCGATGCCCTGGAGAACCTGGCCAGGGACTGGAACACCGAGGTGCCCCGGCTCACGGCGATGGGCCGCGACGACATCCGCCGGGAGATCCTGCCTCCCGCCTGAGACCGGCTGCCTCGGACACTCCGCACCCCGGACCCGCCGGAACCGCGAACCCCGCGGGAATCACAGTTCTTTGGCCGGCCAGGCCAGCAGGCGGGCGCCGATGACCGCCGTCTGGAGCATGTAGCGGTGCGCGGGCTCCGAGGGGTCGGCGCCGGTGAGTTTGTGGATGCGCTCCAGACGGTACGTCAGCGCCCTTACGCTCAGCGTGAGTCGGCGGGCCGCCTCCGCCGCGACGCAACCGGATTCGAAGTACGCGGTGAGCGTGTCGAGGAGGGGTTCGGCACCGCCCCGGGCCGTGGTGAGCGGACCGAGGGTGTTGCGGACCAGATCGGCCATCGCCTGCCGGTCGCGGGCCAGGACGGGGTAGACGAGCAGATCGGCGGCGCGCAGCAACGGCTCGTCGAGCCCCAGCCGTTCGGCTATCTCCAGGGTGCGCAGGGCCTCTTCGTAGGAGTGGACGACACCGCCGGGCCCGGACCGCGGGCGGCCGATGGCGACCTGGCCGCCGTCGGTCGCGGCGTGTGCCTGCTTGGCGAAGTGGGTGAGCACCTCACCGTGGTGCCCCGGTGCGACACACAGCAGCCGCCCGTCCTTGGTGGTGAGCAGGATGCTGCGGTCACCGAACCGGGCGACGAGGGCCTGCTCCACCTGCCGCGGTACGGCGTCCCCCTCGTCGTAGGCGGCGGGGCCCCGGGCGACGGCGACGGCGTGCTCCTGGGACAGTCGCAGCCCGAAGCGGTCGGCACGTTCGGCGAGCCGGCCCAGGTCGCTGCGTCCGTGGAGCAGATCGTCGATGAACTCCCGCCGGGCCGCCTCCTCCCGACGGACCGCCAGCCGCTGCGCCCGCTCGTAGCCCTCGGCGAAGGCGTCCACGGCCTGCTGGACGGCGGAGAGCGCCGCCTCGGCCGAGTCGGTGTGGCCGCGCGGCCAGGCGTCGCGTGCGGCGGTCAGATGGGTGCGCACCAGGGCACGCAGTCCGAAGCCCGCCTCCGCGGCGCGTTCCCCCAGCGCTTTCCGGGAGGCCAGCTCGTCCCGGGAGAGGCGCCGGCCGGTGGCCGCGACCTCCTCCAGGATCTGGGCATAACCTTCGAGATACTCCTCCGGAATCTCCCGCTCTGCCACATCGCCCCTTCGATTTTGACGCGCCCTTGACGCCGTCTTGACGTGTCGTTGATGCCCTACCCGGCATGAAGACCCTAGTGAACATTGCCGGGTTCCGGCAATGCGCGGACGGATCAACAGCGGGCAACATGGTCCGCGGGGAGCACCGCGGACGGTTCCGGTGCCCGGCACCGGCAGGCGTCGGGTGTCGGAACCGAGGGGGCCGGTGCTGTCGCCGGTACGAGCCGCGAACGGGAAGGGGGGACGGGGATGCACATGATCGCAGAGGCCGCCACGGGCCTGCCCACCCTCCTGTTCACCGCGGCCCTCGTCGTGGCGGCCTGCTTCTGGCTGCTGGTGGCCGTGGGTGTCACCACTCCCCACGCCTTCGACTCGGACGCGGATCTCGAGGCCTGGGGGATGGGCGGGGTGCCGGTCGCTCTCGCGCTCTCCCTGCTGGCCCTGTTCACCTGGCTGCTGGCCACCGGCGCGACCGTGCTGCTGGCCGTCCACGTCCCCGACGGGTCCGCCGCGAGGTCGCTGCGCCTGCCGGTCGTGTTCGCCGCGCTGCTCGCCGCCTGGCGGCTGACCCGCTTCTTCGTGCGCCCGTTGCACCGGCTCCTGCCCGACGAACCCGAGCCGTCCCGGTAGTTCCGCGGGTGCGGAGGGAACCGGGGCGGTGCACCGCACGTGTCTCGTGACGGAGCCGTTCCACGGCTCCCGCGCAGGCCGGGCGTGCCGCACCACCACGCCGCACGAGCCGTACGGGCTCTCCGGGCTCTCCGAGCCCGCTGAGTTCGCCGAGCTTTCCGAGCCGAGCCGAGCCGCACCGGGAAGGCTCCGCCCGCTCCACTTCTCGACGCCCGGCGTCGACCTGTCACTTCGCTTCTGTCCGTCACAAAGCCCTGAAGGACGTGTCCCATGGATGCTGCCACCGTGGGTGTCGCCGTGCTCGTCGGCGTCTGCCTGCTCCTCGTGTTCGCCGCCCTGTTCGTCATGACCAAGCTGTTCCGCAAGGTGGAGCAGGGCAAGGCGCTCATCGTCTCCAAGATGCGCAAGGTCGACGTGACCTTCACCGGGCAGGTCGTGCTGCCGGTGCTGCACAAGGCCGAGGTGATGGACATCTCGGTGAAGACCATCGAGATCACCCGGGCCGGCAAGGAAGGCCTGATCTGCCAGGACAACATCCGCGCCGACATCCGCATCACGTTCTTCGTCAAGGTCAACAAGAGCGTGCAGGACGTCATCAAGGTCGCCCAGGCGGTCGGTACCGCACGGGCCAGCGACCGCAACACCCTGCAGGAGCTGTTCCACGCGAAGTTCTCCGAGGCGCTGAAGACCGTCGGCAAGCAGCTGGACTTCACCGACCTCTACACCAAGCGTGAGGAGCTGCGGTACCGGATCATCGAGGTCATCGGTGTCGACCTGAACGGCTACCACCTCGAGGACGCGGCGATCGACTACCTGGAGCAGACGCCGCTGTCCCAGCTGGACCCGGGCAACGTGCTCGACGCGCAGGGCATCCGCAAGATCACCGAGCTGACGGCCATCGAGCACGTCCGCACCAACGAGGCCCAGCGCGGCGAGGAGAAGGAGATCACCCGGCAGAACGTCGACGCGCGGGAGGCGATCCTGGAGCTGGAGCGCCGTCAGACCGACGCGGAGATCAAGCAGCGCCGGGAGATCGAGACCGTACGGGCCCGTGAGGAGGCCGAGACGGCGCGGGTGGTGGAGGAGGAGCGGCTGCGTGCGCAGAGCGCCTTCCTGCGCACCGAGGAGCAGCTCGGCGTGCAGCGCGAGAACCAGGCCCGCGAGGTCGCCGTCGCCGCCAAGAACCGCGAGCGGGTCATCGCGGTGGAGAGCGAGCGCATCGAGAAGGACCGGATGCTGGAGGTCATCGCCCGTGAGCGGGAGACCTCGCTGACCCGGATCGCCGCCGACAAGGAGGTCGAGGCGGAGAAGCGGGAGATCGCCGAGGTCGTCCGGGAGCGGGTCGCGGTGGACCGTACGGTCGCCGAGCAGGAGGAGTCGATCCTGAAGCTGCGGGCCGTGGAGGAGGCGGAGCGGCAGCGCCAGGCCGTGATCATCGCAGCCGAGGCCGAGGCGCAGGAGAAGCTGGTCAAGGACATCAAGGCCGCCGAGGCCGCCGAGCAGGCCGCCACGCACCGCGCCGCCGAGGAACTGACCCTGGCCGAGGCCCGGTTGAAGACCGCCGACCTGGACGCGCAGGCGAAGCTGCGGATGGCCGAGGGCATCCAGGCGGAGGCCGCCGCCGAGGGGCTCGCCGCCGTGCAGGTCCGCGACAAGGAGGCCGAGGTCATCGAGAAGGCCGGCCGTGCCGAGGCCGAGGCGGCCGAGGCCCGGATGCGTGCCGAGGCCGAGGGCGCGCGGGCCAAGGCGCTCGCGGAGGCGGAGGCCATCAGCGGGAAGCTCAGGGCGGAGGCGGCCGGCCTCACCGAGAAGGCGGCGGCGATGGCCGCCCTCGACGAGGCGTCCCGCGGTCACGAGGAGTACCGGCTGCGGCTGGAGGCGGAGAAGGACGTACGGCTCGCCGGCCTGGAGGTGCAGCGGCAGGTCGCCGAGGCGCAGGCCACGGTCCTCGCGACCGGTCTGGAGAGCGCCGACATCAACATCGTCGGCGGGGAGTCCGTGTTCTTCGACCGGCTGATGTCGTCGATCTCCCTCGGCAAGAGCGTCGACGGGTTCGTCCAGCACTCCCAGACCGCCCAGGCCCTCGCCGGGCCCTGGCTGGACGGCACGGCGAACTTCACCGACGACCTGAGCCGGATGCTGGGCTCCGTCTCCAGCGCCGACGTGCAGAACCTGACGGTGTCCGCGCTGCTGATGCGGCTGATGAAGGCGGGCGGCGAGAACACCGGACAGCTTCAGCAACTGATCGAAAAAGCTGGGGAGTTGGGACTTGCGGACACCCCGCTGGCCGCACTGAACGGCCACGCGAGGGCCTGACGAGCCCGACCACCCCGATCGGGAGCCGCCGCACAGGGGACGGCGGCTCCCGACCGCTCCCTCCCGAGAGGAAGCCATGAGCACCGGCACCCACGAGACGCCCGACACCCGCGCCCACACCCCGGCCGACGCCGACGGCGGCACCGGCCCCACCGCCGGCCGCCACGGGCCGGTCGACGGCGGCACCTACCAGGTGCTGCGCGACCGGCTGTCCGCGCAGGCCGCCGAACTGGCCCGCCGCACCGAGGCGTTGAACCGGCAGCGGATCGAGGCGTTCGGCTCCACCGGACTGCGCCTCACCGGCACCGAACGGCTGCGCACCGACCGCACGAGCGTGCCCCGCGACATCGTCGCCGTGGGCGACGTGCTCCTCTTCGGCTACGGCGCCCAGCCCCGCCCGGACACGGACACCGCCGTCGGAGACGTCCTCGCCGCCCACGACCGGAACCTGAACCGGCTGCCCGACGACGCCGTGCCCGGACTCCTCGACGACCCCGCCTTCGTAGGGGAGTTCGCCGCCCTGCACCGCTACTACCGTCAGGCACGCCTGCTGCGGCTGCGCCGCGTGGACGGCAGGCTGCTCGCCGTCTTCCAGACCGGCGAGAAGGCCGGCGACATCCGCGTCCTGCGCTGGTCGGTGACCGAGGACGGCCGGGCCGCCTTCCTCGACGCGCGCGGCGACCGCGACCACGCCCGCACCCCGGCCCCGGACATCGAATGGACCCGCACCACCCGCGAGGACCACGTCCTCGGCCGGCACCCGCACGTCTCCGTCCAGGGCGAGGTCTTCGTCGACACCCTCGGCGGCACCCTCACCGTCAGGACGCACAGCGACCCCGAGACCCCCGACGGCATCCACAGCGAACCGGTCGACGAACCGCTCCAGTCCCTCGCCGACGCGGAGATCTCCCACGCCCGCGTCGGCGCCCTGATCCTGCTGCGCGTCCTGCCCTACAAGGAGACCGCGCACCGCCACCTCGTCTTCAACACCCTCACCCGGACCGTCGTCCGCCTCGACGGCGTCGGACAGGGCTGCCGCCGCCTGCCCGAGGACCAGGGCATCGTCTTCCCCGGCGGCTACTGCCTGGCCGCCGGCCCCCACAAGACATACGAACTCGACACGACCGGCATGGAGTTCGAGCGCGAGGTGCGCTCACCCAACGGCGAGGACGTGCTGTACGCCTTCCACGCACCCGGCCGGGGCCGCGCCCTGCTGCTGTCGTACAACGTGATCCGCGAGGAGGTCGCCACCCCGCTGACCTGCCACGGCTGGGCCCTGTTCGACGACGGCGCGCTCACCCTGCTGCGGCCCGACGGCGACGAGGCGGCCCGCGTCCACCCGCTCCAGCAGTGGCACTCGCCCTACGTCTCCGACACCCACGCCGCCGGCCGGCCCGTCGGCGACGGCCCCCTCGACCGGGTCGGCAACGCCGACCTCGTACGCGGCGTCTCCGACTGCCTCTCCCTGGCCCGCTCCGTCACCGAGACCACCCCGACCACCGAGGTGTACGAGGCCCTGGTCGCCGCCTGCGTCCGCACCGCGGACGCCCACCACTGGCTGGCCGACCCCGAACTCGGCGACCTGCACGCCCCCCTGGAGCAGGTGCGCGGCACCGCCGAACAGGTCCTGGCCGAGTTCGAGACCGTACGCGACCTCTCCCGCCGAGCCGCCGAAGCACTCGACGAGGCGGCCGGACGCATCGCCTCCGTGGTACGCCGGCTGCGCGGGGAACAGCCCCGCGAGGCCACCGCCTGGGTCGCCGGGCTCACCGAACTCCGCCACGCCCAGGGCCACCTGCTGACCCTGAAGGAGATGCGGTACGCCGACCACACCCGCATCGACGAACTCGCCGCCGACGCCGGACACGACCTCGCCTCCTTCGGACAGCGCGCGGTCACCCACCTCGCCCACGAGGACGCCTTCGCCGCACACCACACCGACGTCGAACGCCTCGTCACCGACGCGGAGGCGATCACCACCGCCGCCGAGGCGGCCCCCCTCGCCGCCCGCCTGGACGAACTCGCCGACGGACTGCGCACGGTGACCGAGGTCGTCGCCGGCCTCGACATCGGCGACGCGACCGTCCGCACCGCCGTACTGGAACGCGTCGCCGAGGCCCTCGGCGGCGTCAACCGCGCCCGCGCCACCCTCGACGCCCGCCGCCGCGGCCTGCGCGACCGGGAGGCACGCGCCGGATTCACCGCCGAGATCGCCCTGCTCGGCCAGACGGTCACCGGCGCCCTCGCCGGCGCCACCGACCCCGAGTCCTGCGACGAACAACTGACCCGCGTACTGGCCCAGCTGGAAACCCTGGAGTCCCGTTTCGCGGAGTTCGACGACGTCCTCGGCGAACTCGCCGACCAGCGCACCGAGATCTACGAGGCCTTCGCCGCCCGCACACAGAGCCTCACCGACGCCCGCGCCCGCCGCGCCGAACAGCTCGCCTCCGCCGCCGACCGCGTCCTTTCGACCATCGCCCGCCGCTCCACCACCCTCGCCGACACCGACGAGGTCAGCACCTACTTCGCCTCCGACCCGCTGGTCGCCAAGGTCCGCCGCACCGCCGGTGAACTGCGCGAACTCGGCGACCGCGTCCGGGCCGAGGAACTCGACGGACGCCTCCGCTCCGCCCGGCAGGAAGCCGCCCGCGCCCTGCGCGACCGCACCGACCTCTACGCCGACGGCGGCCGCGCCATCCGCCTGGGCGGCCACCGCTTCGCCGTCACCACCCAACCCCTCGACCTCACCCTCGTCCCGCACGGCGACACCCTCGCCTTCGCCCTCACCGGCACCGACTACCGCAGCCCCGTCACCGACCCCGCCCTCACCGAGGGCCGCCGCCACTGGGAGCGGCATCTGCCCTCCGAGTCGCCCGAGGTCTACCGCGCCGAACACCTCGCCGCCCGCCTCCTGCACGAACACGGCCCCGACGCCCTGAACGGCGCCGACGACCTCGAGACCCTGGTGCGCCGGGCCGCCGAGGAGGCCTACGACGAGGGATACGAGCGCGGCGTCCACGACCACGACACCACCGCGATCCTCACCGCCGTGCTGCGCCTGCACGAGGGGGCCGGAGCCCTGCGCCACGAGCCCGCCGCCCGCGCCCTCGCCCTGCTGCACTGGACCCACGCCACCACCACCGCCGAGCGCGCCGACCTCACCCGCCGGGCCCGCTCCCTGGCCCGGGTCCGCGACGCCTTCGGCCCGCCCCCGGCGCTCGCCGACCTGCACACCGAACTCGCCCGCACGATCGCCGACCGGCACCCCGACGCGACCGTCCGACCGGAAGCCTGCGCCGCCTACCTCTTCGACGAACTCACCACCGGCCCCGACGGGTTCGTCATCAGCGCACAGGCCCGCACCCTGCTCGACAAGTTCCGCCGCACCGTCGCCACCGAGGCCTACGACGAGGACCTGCCCGCCCTCACCGACCTCACCGCCCGCCGCCAACTCGTCGAGGCCTGGCTGTCCGCGTACGCCGCCGCCACCGGCACCCACCTCACCCCCGGCGACCTCGCCGAGGCCGTCGCCGCCGAACTCTGCCCCGACCAGCCCCGCCACGAGTCCGACGCACCCCTGGCCACCACCGTGGAGGGCCTGCTCGGCACCCACCCCCGCATCACCGACCGGCGCCTGACCCTCCGCCTGGACGAATTCCTCTCCCGCACCCAGGAGTTCAGGGAGCACGAGACCCCCGCCTTCCGCGCCTTCCAGCGCCGCCGCACCGCCCTGGTCGATGCCGAACGCACCCGGCTGCGCCTGGACGACCACCGCCCGCGGGTGATGTCGACCTTCGTCCGCAACCGCCTGGTCGACGAGGTCTACCTCCCCCTCATCGGGGACAGCCTCGCCAAACAGCTCGGCACCACCGGCGAGTCCGCACGCACCGGCACCGGCGGACTGCTGCTCCTTCTCTCCCCGCCCGGCTACGGCAAGACCACCCTCATGGAGTACGTCGCCGACCGGCTCGGCCTCGTCCTGGTGAAGATCAGCGGCCCCGCGCTCGGCCACTCCGTCACCTCCCTCGACCCGGCCGAGGCACCGAACGCCACCGCACGCCAGGAGATCGAGAAGATCAACTTCGCGCTGGCCGCCGGCAACAACACCCTTCTCCACCTCGACGACATCCAGCACACCTCGCCCGAACTCCTCCAGAAGTTCATCCCGCTGTGCGACGCCACCCGCCGGGTGGAGGGCGTGTGGGAGGGCGAGCCGCGCACCTACGACCTGCGGGGCAAGCGGTTCGCCGTCTGCATGGCCGGCAACCCGTACACCGAGTCCGGCGAACTCTTCCGGGTGCCCGACATGCTGGCCAACCGCGCCGACGTGTGGAACCTCGGCGACGTCCTCACCGGCAAGGAAGAGGCCTTCGCCGCCAGCTTCGTGGAGAACGCCCTCACCGCCAACCCGGTCCTCGCCCCGCTCGCCGGGCGCGACCGCGCCGACCTCGACCTGCTGATCCGCCTCGCCGGGGGCGACCCCACGGCCCACGCCGACCGGCTCACCCACCCCTACGCCCCCACCGAACTGGACCGCGTCCTGGCCGTACTGCGCCACCTGCTCACCGCCCGCCGCACGGTCCTCGCGGTCAACGCGGCCTACATCGCCTCCGCCGCCCAGTCCGACGACGCCCGCACCGAGCCGCCGTTCCGCCTCCAGGGCTCCTACCGCAACATGAACAAGATCGCCCAGCGGATCCAGCCCGTCATGAACGACGCCGAACTCACCGCCGTCATCGAGGACCACTACACGGCCGAGGCGCAGACCCTCACCACCGGCGCGGAGGCGAACCTGCTCAAACTCGCCGAACTGCGCGGCACCCTCACCCCCGCGCAGGCCGACCGCTGGGGCGAGGTGAAGGCGGCCCACCTGCGCACCCGCACCCTCGGCGGCCCCGACGACGACGCCCTCGCCCGCGCGGTCGCCGCCCTCGCACTCCTCGGCGACCGCATCGCCGCCGTCGAATCGGCCATCACCCGCGCGGCCGGCCCCCGGAGCGCCGGCCGGGGCCCCTCGGGGGATCGGAACGTCATCTGAAGAACTGTGAATTCCCTTAGACGGAAGGGGTTTATCTACGCGCGGAGACGGCCCGCCTGAATAATCATTCAGGCATTACGGGCGGCTTTTCGCCGAGGTGTTACTGACGAGTTCCAGCCCTGCTAGAAGAGTGGTTGCTTCGTCAACCAACCACTCCTCTCTCGCACTTCGAAGGGCTGACCGCTATGTCAGTGCGTTCTCTCCGGGCCTCCGTGCTGGCCTTCGTCATGGGTGCCGCAGCCGTCCTCGGCATGGCGCAGCCGGCCTCGGCGGCCGGCCACCACTACGTCGCTCTCGGCGACTCCTACTCCTCCGGTGTGGGCGCCGGGAGCTACACGTCCGAGAGCGGCGACTGCAGACGCAGCACCAAGGCCTACCCCCAACTCTGGGCCGCCGCGAACGCCCCGTCCTCGTTCAAGTTCGCCGCCTGCAGCGGCGCGACCACGAGCAGCGTCTCCAGCGGTCAGCTGAGCGCGCTGAACACATCGACCACGCTCGTCAGCGTCACCGCGGGCGGGAACGACATGGGCTTCGCGGACGTCATGCAGGCCTGTGTGCTGCAGAGCGAGGCGACCTGCGTCAGCCGCGTCAACTCGGCCATCTCCCTCATGAACAGCTCCCTCCCGGGCAAGCTCGACACGATGTACAACAGCATCCGCTCGCGCGCCCCGCAGGCCCGCGTGGTGGTCCTGGGGTACCCGCGCTTCTACAAGCTCTCGGGCAGCTGCATCGCCGGACTCACCGAGACCGAGCGCGGCGCGATCAACAACGCCTCGGACGTGATGAACGGGGTGATCGCCAAGCGGGCGGCCAACGCCGGGTTCGCCTTCTCCAGCGTGGTGGACGAGTTCACCGGCCACGAGCTCTGCTCGGGCGACGCCTGGCTCCACAGCGTGACGGTCCCGATCGAAAACTCCTACCACCCGAAGGCCACCGGCCAGTCGAGCGGCTACCTCCCCGCCTTCCGCACCTCGGTCTGACCGGAGCCCGACACCCGGACGGTGCCGGGCGCCCAGGGTCCGGCACCATCCGAACCGAGCCCCGAGCAGACTCGCTCCCCTCCCACCCCGCGCGCCACAGCACCCCCAGATCGGCCCGCGGCGCGGACATCTGCACTCCCAGGGTGTTTCAGGCCGAACGAGGACTTGCCCTCCGGCAACGAGTGCGTGACGGGCACACGCCGAGGCGCTGGCCTCGCTGCTGGCGCAGCACATGCCGGTCGGTGACGACCTGGGGGACGTCACGGAGGTCCGGGTCGCGATGTGGCGGAGCCGCCTCGCGGACGAGGGGGCGTTACTCATCGGCGACAACGCGGCGAGTCAGCGGCAGTTGGAGCCCTTACTTCTCGATGGGAGCGAGTGTCTGCTGCTGGCGACGAGCCGCAGGCGTTTCGAAGTGCACGAGGAGGTGGTTCTGCCGGTCGAGGAGTTGCCGCCCGACTACGCGGTCGATCTGTTCGAACGCGAGAGCCTGCTCTTCACCACTGGGAACTCGGCTTCGCCGAGTTCGACAGGAAGATCGTTTACCGGCTGGAGCCTGGGAACAGGCGTGGTCAGGGAACCGGCGCACTCCGTGCCGGCCTGAAGCGCGCCGGACGTCAGGTGCCGCGCTTGTCGGTTGGGAGGCAGCTGTGTCACTCCGTGGTGGTGATGATCTTGTCGAGTATCTGCTCCAACAGGCTGTTGTCGCCGAGGAAGCTTTTTACCGAGGCGTCCTCATTACGTTGAGCGTCCATGCCCGACCAGTTCAGCAGATTCTTGCGAGGAACCCCAGGGCTTCAGCCCCCGGAGGAATCGCATCCTCGTGGTCGCGGCGCGGAGCGGCCGGGTGTTGTGTCCGGTGGGGCCGTGCTGCTGTGCCGGTGTGGGTTCACTCGGCCGGGTGATGACGGGTGAACGTGCGGTGGCTGGTCGTACGGGTGTGTAGGTTCGGTGATCGTGAAGCTGGTGGTGCAGGTCAGGCTGCTGCCGACGCCGGTGCAGGCGGCGGCGCTGGAGGCGACCCTGCGGGCCTGCAACGAAGCGGCGACCTGGGCGAGTGAGGTCGCCTTCGAGAAGGGCGTGAAGCGGAACTTTGCGCTGCGTGAGCACACCTACACCGAGATCAAGGCGCGGTGGAACCTGGGCGCGCAGGCGGCCCAGCACACGATCAAGAAGGCCTGCGACGCCTACGCCACCCTGCGGGCGAACCTGGCGGCGGGTCGCCTGGGCCGTCCCGGCTCGGCACGCCACCGCCGCGCCACCCGGAAACCCGTCGTTTTTCGTCCCTCCGGCGCCCAGCCCTTCGACGACCGGATGCTGTCCTGGCAGACCGACCGGCGCCGGGTGTCGATCTGGACGACTTCCGGGCGGGTGAAGGACGTGGCGTTCACCGCCTCACCGGAGCAACTGGCCACCCTGGCCCTCTACCGCAGGGGCGAGTCCGACCTCCTCTGCCGGGACGGCAGGTGGTTCCTGAACGCCACCTGCGAGGTCCCCGAGGCGCCGCTGAACCCGGAGCCGGTGGACTTCCTCGGCATCGACCTGGGCATCGTCAACATCGCCACCACCTCGGACGGCGAGATCATGGCCGGCCGGGAACTCAACCGCATCCGCACCCGGGAACGCACACTCCGCACCAAACTGCAGAAGAAGAACACCCCGTCCGCCCGACGGCGGCTGAAGAAGCGCCGCCGCAAGGAGGCCCGGCGGGCGAAGGACATCAACCACAAGATCGCGAAACATGTGGTGGCCGAGGCAGAACGCACCGGCCGCGGAATCGCCCTGGAAGACCTCACCGGCATCCGCGGACGGGTACGGCTTCGCAAGCCCCAACGGGCCACCCACTCCAGCTGGGCCTTCGCCCAGCTGGGGGCGTTCATCGCGTACAAGGCCCGCCGGGCGGGGGTGCCGGTGGTGTACGTCGATCCGGCGTACACCTCCCGCACCTGCGCCGAGTGCGGGCACCTCGACCGGGCGAACCGGGTCTCCCAGGCCCGGTTCGCATGCCGGTCCTGCGGATTCGTTGATCACGCGGACCGGAACAGCTCCCGCAACATCCGCGCGAGAGCGTGGGAGTCGTGGCGACGCGGGGCGCAGTCAACCGCCCCAGACCCACCTGCCGGACCGGGACGTGGGACAGGACGCAAACGCAGCACCACCGCCAGTGGCGCCCGTTCTGCAAGCCCGGGACTTCAGTCCCGGGTCCGTTGACGTCGTATCCCGCGTCGGCGCTGAGCTGCGCCAGGAACGCCCGCTGGGCACGGCCATTGCCCTCGCGGAACGGGTGGAGGACGTTCAAATCGCCGTACAGCTCGGCCAGTCGGATGACGAACTCCTGCTGGGGGAGATCTCGCAGATGGCCGGACGAGGCGAGACGTTCGAAGACCTCTCCTGCGTAGGGCACCAAGTTCCTCACTGGGCAGAACGGCGTGCGCTTGGCGATGTTCACGGTGCGTAACTCGCCTGCCCATGGATAGATGTCGCCGAAGACCGTGGCATGGAAAGCCTGGAGATGGCCGAGGTCGTACGCGCCGGGCAGGGGGCGTTCGGTGAGCATGACGAGGCGCGCCCGGGTGATGTCCGCCTCCGCTGCCGCGAGCAGCCGGGGGTCGGTGATGCCGAGCTTGTTGCGCAGCACGCCGTTGGGCATGGCGTACGGATCGTTCACCCTGCCCGCCGCTGCGAAGTCGTTCGGTGGCGGGCGATCGCACGAGCGACAAGGGCGTCCGCGTCGAGGTCACCCTTCACGTACTCCTCGGCGTCCCGGTCGGAGGCTTCGGAGGCGTGGAGCCCCTCGGCCTCGATGGAACCGGTGGCCGAGGCGACGGCCGCACGCCGTGCCGCTCGGCCGCTCAGCGCCTCGAAGGCCTCGACGGACAGGAGGACACCCTGGGGCTTGCGGTGGGCGCCGATCAGGACCGGGTCGGCGTCCGCGCCGGACTCCGACAGGTCGGTCAGGATCCGCGACAGCCTCGCGCGCGCGTCGCTGACGGTCACGACTTCGGGGATCTCCACGCTGTCACCGTACCCATAGAGAGGCTTGATTCTGTACAGATTCTAGTACGGATTCCGATGGGATGCGCGGTGCGGCGAGGAGGGGGCCCGTCGTGTCGGCCGGCCTTGAGGACTGTCGTGAACTCACCGAATCCAGAGTGCGCAGAAACCCGGAAGCCGGCGTGCTCGTCACCGGCGGTGCCGCTCCGCAGAGAATCGCCGAACGCATCCGGGAACTGCAGCGCCGGGGAATTCTGAGGCCCTTGCCGTGAGCCGGTCACCTTCTGCCACACCACGGTGGCCGTACCCGGCGAGGCGGGGCCCGGCGATGTGGGGCTCGTGAACCGGCTTTCCGCGCGGGGCTGCCCGAGCCGGGGGTTATCCGCCGTCGGCGTGCTCCGCGGGCTCCGGGGACACTGCGATGAGCCCGGCCAGTTCCTCCGGCGTCCGGGGCCCGGCGGCCGTGTCGGCCAGCAGGCCCTGGGCGCGGAGCAGACGGGCGGCCGCCACACCCCACGGCAGCCGCAGCCCCGCCGCCGCGAGGAGATCGCTGCGGGCCAGCATCGTGGGCGCCGGGCCGGTCCGGGCGCCCGACGGCGTGAGCAGGGCCGCGTCGTCGGCCCAGCGCAGGGCGAGATCCACGTCGTGGGTGGCCATGACGACCGTGGTGCCGTTCGCACGCAGCCCGTCGAGGGTGGCGAGCAGCCGCTCCTGGCCGTCGGGGTCGAGGCCCGCGGTCGGCTCGTCCAGGATCAGGACCCGGGGCCGCATCGCCACCGCGCCCGCGATCGCCGTCCGCTTGCGCTGCCCGTAGGACAGCAGATGGGTGGGACGGTCGGCGAGGGCCGTGATGTCGAGCGCGGCCAGCGCCTCCGCGACCCGCGCCCGTACCTCCGTGTCGGACAGGCCGAGGTTCAACGGCCCGAACGACACGTCCTGGCCCACGGACGCCGCGAACAACTGGTCGTCCGGATCCTGCACCACCAGCTGCACGGTCGTCCGCAGCCGGGTCAGCCCCTTGCGGTCGTACCGGACGGGCCGCCCCGCCACGGTCAACTCGCCCGTGCCCGGACGCAGTCCACCGCTCAGCAATCGCATCAGCGTCGTCTTGCCGCTGCCGTTGCGGCCCAGCAGCGCGAGCGTACGCCCCTCCCGCACCTCGAAGTCGAGGCCGGTGAGCACGGCCGGGCCGTCCTCGTACGCGAACGACGCGCCCCGCAGGGCGACCAGCGCGGGCCCGCTCACGACAGCGGCCTTTCCAGAACGAGGGTGAGGGCGGCCAGGGCCGCCAGGAGGGCCAGGCTCATGACCGTGAAGCGCACCGAGATCCGGGCCTCGGGCACCAGCACGCGCAGCGTGCCGTCGTAACCGCGTCCGGCGAGCCCCGCCTGCAGCCGCGCCGCCCGGTCGAAGGACCGGACGAACGCGGTCGCGCCGAGCCCGCCCAGCGAACGCCAGGTCGCCGCCCGGGTGGTGTGCCCGAGCCGGGCCGCCTGAGCGTCCCCGATCCGGCGCACCGAGTCGAGCAGCAGGAAACTCATCCGGTACGTCACCAGCGCCACGTCCACCAGGGGAGCGGGCACCCCGGCCCGTACCAGGCGCGGCAGCAGATCGGACATCGGCGTGGTGAAGGCGAACAGCAGCACGCCCAGGGAGGCCGCCGAGGTGCGCAGCAGCAACTCCCCGGCGCGCAACGGCCCGCCGTCGGCCCAGGACACGAACCCGCCCGGCCCGCCCACCCGCACCAGCAGCGGCAGCGCCCCGGTCACGCAGAAGCCCAGCGGCACCCGGTAGGCACGCCACAACCGCCGCCCCGGCACCCCCGCCGGGCCCAGCAGCACCGCGAGTGCGGTCAGCAGCACCAGGGCCGCTCCCGGCCAGGGCGGCAGCGCGACCGCCAACACGGTCAGCCCCAGCCCGAGCACGGCCTTGTCCACGGGATGACGGCGGCGCCAGCGACTGCTGTGCGCCGCCGCGTCGATCGGCAGCACGGGGGATCAGGCCCCGCTTCCGGCGGGAGCCGCGTCGTCGACGTCCGCCGCGGTGGTGGAGGTCCCCCGTTCCCGTTCCGCCCCCTGCCGACGCCCCCGTCGCAGCCCGAAGTAGTACGCGAGCACGCCCGCGCCGATCGCCGCCTGGAGGGCGAACAGCGCCGACTCGATCTCCCCGGACGGCGGTTCGTACAGCGGCGAGAACCACGGCTCGTAGTCCGGGTCGATCTCGGTGATCGCGACCTCCGCCTCCGCGTCGGCGCCCGCGAACGGCTCCTCCTTGTGATCGCCGAGCCCGAACACCAGCGGCACCACGGCGAGCACGGCCACCAGAAGCAGCAACAGGGAGTTGATCTTGGCGTTCCGGCTCATCGGGCCACCGCCTCGCCCGTGCCCGGGCCTGCGTCCGTGCCCGAGCCCGTGCCCGTGCTTGAGCCCGTGCCCGCCGACTTCTTCCCGAGCCCCGCCACCAGCACCCCGAGCCGGGTCAGTTCGCCCCTGCTGGACTGCACCAGCAGGCGCATCACCAGCACCGTCAGCAGCCCCTCGCTCACCGCGAGCGGAATCTGCGTGACGGCGAAGACGGAGCCGAACTTGCCCAGCGCGCCCAGGAATCCGCTCCCCGGGTCGGGAAAGGCGAGCGCCAGCTGCACACTCGTCACGCAGTACGTCGACAGGTCGGCGACGAACGCGCCGCAGAACACCGCCACCATCAGCGGCGCCCCGGACCGCCGCACCAGCCGGTAGACCCCGTACCCCGCCCACGGGCCGACGACCGCCATCGAGAAGACGTTGGCGCCGAGCGTGGTCAGCCCGCCGTGGGCGAGCAACAGGGCCTGGAACAGCAGGGTGATGGTGCCCAGCACCGCCATGACCGGCGGCCGGAACAGGATGGCGCCCAGCCCGGTACCGGTGGGATGGGAGCAACTCCCGGTCACCGAGGGCAGTTTCAGCGCGGACAGGACGAAGGTGAACGCTCCCGACGCGCCCAGCAGCAGCGTGCTCTCGGGATGTTCCCTGACCTCACGGGTGAGCGTCCGGGCTCCGTGGACGACGAACGGCGCCGACGCGACGCCCCAGGCGACCGCGTGCGCCGGCGGTAGAAAACCCTCGGCTATGTGCATGACTCGGCAGACCCTCTCCAGCACCTCGTGGATGGTTGACGCGCCTTGGCCGGTCTCCTGGCTGACGGGTACCACCGCCCGTGCTCCGCCTTCCCGGGTCCGAGGTGGACCCAGTGGCTGCCGTTCGGTCCTGTCGGGGGACAGGGCCTGGGGCCGGAGCCGGACTTCCCGATCACAGTGGCGAGGGCCGCACCGGTATCGCACCGGATTTCCCGTTCACCAAGGCGTGGCGACCCTAGACCCCGTTCCGGGCCGCTGACAAGCGGTCCCGGGGGGCGCGCGGACGGCGCCCCGCAGCGCGCGCCCCGACGGGCCCACCACGCCGAAGCGCGCGAATGAGGGGAGGGGGTGCTGGGCAGAACCCTGCTGCAACTAATATGCAACAACGAGATCCGGGCAGCAAAGGTGTGGAATTCGATGACGACCCGACGAATAAAGGGTGCCGCCGTCGCGGCGACCATGGCCGCTGCGGTCGCCGCGTGCTCGGCGCCCGGCGGCGGCACGGACGGCGCCGCAGGCGGCGGGTCCGCCGACTCCGTGGTGATCGGGGTCCCCTCCGAACCGGACACGCTGAGCCCCCTGCTCGGCTACGGCAAGGACGGCAACTCCAAGATCTTCGACGGGCTGCTCGCCCGGGACGCCGACCTGGAGCTCGAGCCCGCCCTCGCCAAGGCGCTCCCCGAGATCACCGACGACGGCCGCACCTACACCTACACCCTGCGCCCGGACGTGAAGTTCAGCGACGGCGAACCCCTCACCGCCGAAGACGTGGTCTACACGTACGAGACGGTCCTCGACGACAAGACCAACAACACCGCCAAGAGCGAACTGGACGCTGTCAAGGAGATCCGCGCCGACGGCGACGACAAGGTCGTCTTCACCCTCAAGTACCCCTACGCGGCCTTCCCGGCCCGCACCGTCCTGCCCATCGTCCCCGAACACGTCGCGGGCGAGCAGGACCCCAACACCGGCGTCTTCAACACCGCGCCGATCGGCACCGGACCGTACCTCCTCACCGGCTGGAGCAAGGGCGAGAAGCTCACCTTCAAGGCGAACCCCGACTACTGGGGCGGCGCACCGAAGGTGAAGAAGCTCACCATGGCGATCATCGCCGACGACGACGTCCGCGCCACCCGGCTGCGCTCCGGCGACCTCGACGGCGCGACCCTCCCGCCCAACCTCGCCGCCACCTTCAAGAACGACGACGGCCGCAAGACCTACCAGGCCACCACCTACGACTTCCGCGCCGTCACCCTCCCCACCGGGAACAAGATCACCGGCGACACCACGATCCGCCGCGCCCTCGACCTCGCCGTGGACCGCCAGGCCATGGTCGACAAGATCCTCGACGGCGCCGGCCGCCCCGCCTACGGGCCGCTGCCCCTCGACGACCCCTGGTACGCCAAGGATGTCGAACGCCCCCAGGACCTCGCCGAGGCCAAGAAGATCCTCGACCGCGACGGCTGGAAGACCGGCACGGACGGCATCCGCGCCAAGGACGGCACCCGCGCCGCCTTCACCCTCTTCTACCCCTCCGGCGACAAGGTCCGCCAGGACCACGCCCTCGCCTACGCCTCCGACGCCAAGAAGGCCGGCATCGACGTCAAGGTCGAGGGCGCCACCTGGGAGGTCATCGAACCCCGCATGGGCAAGGACGCCGTCCTCGCCGGCTTCGGCAGCACCGGAGACCCCGACTTCGGCCTCTACACCCTGCTGCACTCCTCCCTCGCCGGCGACGGCTTCAACAACATGCCCCACTACGACGACCCCGCCGTCGACGAGGCCCTCGAAACCGGCCGCCGCGCCCAGAACCCCGACGACCGCAAGGCCGCCTACGACGACCTCCAGCGCGCACTCGTCAAGAACCCCGGCTACACCTTCCTCACCCACATCGACCACCTCTACGTCCTCGACGACCGCTGGGGCGACCTCACCACCCAGGTCGAACCGCACGAGCACGGCTTCGCCAGCGGCCCCTGGTGGAACGCCGAGGACTGGCAGCCCGAGAAGTGAAGACCCTGCCCTGGACGGCGATGGGACACCTCGTGGCACGGCGGGCCCTGCTCGCCGTGCCCGTCCTCCTCGTCGTCACCTTCGGCGCCTTCGCCCTCGCCGCCGCCTCCCCGTTCGACCCCGTCAAGGCCTACGCCGGAACCGCCGCCCTCGGCGCCGACCAGGAAACCCTGGACCGGCTCCGCGACAACCTCGGCGTGGACCGGCCCTTCGCCGTCCGCTGGTGGGAGTGGCTGACCTCCGCCCTCACCGGCGACCTCGGCCACTCCAGCGTGATGCGGCAGCCGGTGGCCGAGGCGATCGGCGAACGCCTGATCTGGTCCACCCTGCTGTGCACCGTCGCGTTCGCCGTCGCCGTCCTCCTCGGCACCCTGCTCGGCGTCCTCGCCGCCCGCCGCCCCGGCTCGCTCGTCGACCGCACGGTCACCTCCCTCGCCTACTCCCTGGAAGCCGCGCCGGTCTTCTGGATCGCCCTGCTCGCCGTCTGGCTGTTCGCCCTCCACCTCGACGTTCTTCCGGCCGGCGGCCTCACCGACACCGGCAGCGAACACGTCACCGCAGGCCAGGTCACCAGCCACCTGATCCTGCCCGCCGGCGTCCTCGCCGTCTCCCAGCTGCCCTGGTTCACCCTCTACGTCCGCCAGGGCGTCGGCGACGCCCTCGCCGAGGACCCCGTGCGCGGCGCCCGCGCCCGCGGCCTCGCCGAACGCACCGTCCTGCTCGGCCACGCCCTGCGCTCCGGACTGCTGCCCGTCCTCACCCTCATCGGCTCCCGCGTCCCCGAACTCATCACCGGCGCCCTCCTGGTGGAGACCGTCTTCAGCTGGCCCGGCATCGCCGCCGCCACCGTCGAGGCGGCCACCGCCGTCGACTTCCCCCTCCTCGCCGCCCTGACCACCCTCGCCACCGCCGCCGTCCTCGCCGGAAACCTCCTCGCCGACCTCCTGTACGGACTGATCGACCCGAGGGTCAAGCTGGAGGAGATGTGATCCCCATGGCTGACACCACCGCGGAGAAGGCCGACGCGACCACCCCCACGGCCGCCGCGACCGCCTGGCGCTCGCACGGCACCACCCGCCGCTCCACCCACACCCTGCGCCTGCGCGTCTCCGCCACCCTGGTCGCCCTCACCGCCCTCGCGGTGCTGCTCGTCCCCCCACTGGTCCAGCTCGACCAGCAGGCCGTCGACCTCGCCTCGAAACTCCTCCCACCCAGCTGGTCCCACCCCTTCGGCACCGACGACGTCGGCCGCGACCTGCTGCTGCGCTGCGTCTACGGCCTGCGCGTCTCCCTGCTCGTCGGCGTCGTGGCCGCGCTCACCGCCACCGTCATCGGCACCGCCGTCGGAGCCACCGCCGGAGCCCTCGGCGGCTGGGTCGACCGCCTCGTCATGCGCCTGGTCGACACCCTCTCCTCCGTCCCGCACCTGCTGCTCGGCATCTTCATCGTCGCCCTGTTCCGCCCCGGCGTCTGGCCCGTGGTGATCTCGGTCGCCCTCACCCACTGGCTGTCCACCGCCCGCATCGTCCGCGCCGAGGTCCTCTCCCTGCGCTCCCGCCCCTACATCGACGCCGCCGTCTCCGGCGGCGCCTCCCGCCTGCGGGTCGCGCTGCGGCACCTGCTGCCCGGAGTGCTGCCCCAGGCCGGCCTCGCCGCCGTCCTGATGATCCCGCACGCCATGTGGCACGAGTCGGCGCTCTCCTTCCTCGGCCTCGGCCTGCCCACCCACACCGCCAGCCTCGGCACCCTCATCCAGGGCGCCCGCGGCTCCCTGCTCGCCGGCCACTGGTGGCCCACCCTCTTCCCCGGCCTGTTCCTGATCATCCCCACCCTCGCCATCGCCGGACTCGCCGGAGTCTGGCGGGAGCGGATCAACCCCCGCCGCCGATCGGAGCTGACGCTGTGACCCCGCCACCTCCCGTGCTGTCGGTCCGCGGACTGTCGGTCCGCTTCCTGGTACCCGGCGGCGGCCGCGTCGCCGCCGTCACCGACGCCCACTTCGACGTCGTACCCGGCGAATGCCTGGCCCTGATCGGCGAGAGCGGCTGCGGCAAGTCCGTCCTGGCCTCCGCCCTGCTCGGCCTGCTCCCCGCCAACGCGCAGACCGCCGGCCACGCCCTGCTCGGCGACCTCGACCTGCTCACCGCCGACGAACG
Organism: Streptomyces cathayae; assembly: GCF_029760955.1. Taxonomy (GTDB): domain Bacteria; phylum Actinomycetota; class Actinomycetes; order Streptomycetales; family Streptomycetaceae; genus Streptomyces; species Streptomyces cathayae. The sequence continues at coordinate 1,915,005 of NZ_CP121682.1, read as the reverse complement.
CACCCTCGCCCGCACCGTGCGCGGCCGCCGCATCGGCCTCATCCCGCAGAGCCCCGCCGCCCACCTCACCCCCGTCCGCACCATCCGTTCCCAAGTGGAGGAGACGGTCGCCGAACTCACCGGCGTCCGCGGCCGCACGGCCCTGCGCGCCGCCGCCGAGCAGGCCGCCGCCCGCGCCGCCTTCCCCGCCGACCACCTCGACCGCCACCCCCACGAACTCTCCGGCGGCCTCGCCCAACGCGCCGCCACCGCCCTCGCCCTCATCGGCGACGCGCCCCTCCTGCTCGCCGACGAACCCACCACCGGCCTCGACCGCGACCTGGTGGACCACACCGTCGACGAACTCCGCCGCCACGTCGACGCCCCTGGCGACGGCACCGACCACGCCCGAGCCCTGCTGATGATCACCCACGACCTGGCGGCAGCCGAATGCATCGCCGACCGGGTCGCCGTCATGTACGCGGGCCGCATCGTCGAACTCACCGACGCCGACACCTTCTTCGGCGCCCCCGGCCCCCGCCACCCCTACAGCCGCGGCCTCCTGAACGCCCTCCCCAACCGCGCCTTCACCCCCATCCCCGGCATGCCCCCCGAACTCGGCGCCCTCCCCGACGGCTGCGCCTTCGCCCCCCGCTGCGACCGCGCCACGGCCACCTGCGCCACCCTCCCGCCCCTCACCGGGTCGGTCGCCTGCCACCACCCGGCCCCCGCCGAGGCCCTGGAGGCCGTCCGTGCTTGAACTCCGCTCCATCACCGCCGGCTACGACCGCCGGACCCCCGCCGTCCAGAACGCCTCCCTCACCCTCGCCCCCGGTGAGGCCGTCGGCCTGCTCGGCCCCAGCGGCTGCGGCAAATCCACCCTCGCCAAGGTCGCCGCCCTCCTCCACCGCCCCGACGCCGGAACCCTCACCCTCGACGGCACCCCCGTACGCCACTGGCGCCACCGCGCCCCCCGCGCGCTGCGCACCGCCTTCGGCGTCGTCTTCCAGCAGCCCCGCCTCTCCGCCGACCCCCGCCTGACCCTCGCCGACCTGATCGCCGAACCCCTGCGCGCCACGGGCCGCCGCGCCGAGGCCCCCGACCGGGTCGCCGAACTGGCCTCCACCGTCGGCCTCACCCCCGACCTCCTCACCCGCCGCCCCCACGAGGTCAGCGACGGCCAACTCCAACGCGCCTGCCTCGCCCGCGCACTGGTGCTCCGCCCCCGCTGGCTGATCTGCGACGAGATGACCGCCATGCTCGACGCGTCGACCACGGCCGCCCTGGTGGCGGTGGTCGAGGCCTACCGCACCGAAACCGGCGCCGCCCTCCTCGCCGTGGGCCACGACCGCACCCTCCTCGACCGCTGGTGCGACCGCACGGTCCACTGGGACACGGTGGCGGCGCCCGGCGCACCGACGGCCAAGGCGAGTCAGCAGAACTTCCCTGCTTCGCCGGGCGGTTGAGCCCGCTGGACACGGAGTCCCGTCCTGCTACGGGCGTTCGCCTCGGCCAGCCGGGCCCGGAACAGCTCCTCCGCGGTGAGTGGCCGAACGCGCTCCGGGGACGCGTCCCACTCCCGCCCACCGGACAGCGGCCGGAGCTGAAGGTACGGTCCCGCGTGCCCCATGACGACGCCGACGCGATCCCGCTCGACGTCCAGGACGGTGGTGCCGGGCGGGGGAGGAACGGGCTCGGGGACGCCGGGACTCGGCTCGCTCACCGGGCGGCGCCCCTCGCGATGACGGCCGCGAGGGCCAGCGCGACGGGAGCCGAGCAGACACCGAGGTGCACGAGGGCGTAACGCGCACTGGCGGGCGTACGGAGGCCCTCGGCCGCGTCCGCCGTCCGCTCCTCCATGTCGTCGGGCAGCACGTCTCCCCACGGGGTACGGACGTCCATCGCCGGGAGCTGGATACCGGCCTGGGTGAGGGCGGCGGCAAGGGCGTCACGAGCGTCGGTGGCTTCCTGGAGCTTGGGGGTGGGGCGGCGTGTTGCCATGAGGGGCCTTCCGTTCGGAACGGGCGAGGGGCGGGTGCGACCGGGCAGATTCGCGATTCGGCCACCACCGCCCAGCACCACGTATTACGGTGCGTAGTCAGTGCGTTACGAGAATGCAGTCGGGGTGGGGCGCGACGTGCCGTGGGCGCGGCCGGGTTCCCCTCCCGGAAACGCACGTGCCACACGTTCCACGGAGGTGAGTCACCTTGCCGCAGCGCCGCATCGTCACAGGCCGCAGTCAGGAACCGCGTCAGCGATTCGCCGAGGAGTTACGGCAGTTGAGGACGGCAAGGGGCGACAGCCTGCGACAGCTCGGGGAACGGATGGGCTGGGACTGGTCCCTGTTCGGGAAGATGGAGAAGGGCGACACCCTGGGCGGCCCCGAGGTCGTCCAGGCATTGGACCAGTACTACGGGACGCCGGGACTCCTGCTCGCCCTCTGGGAACTGGCCGCCGGCGACCACACCCAGTTCCGTGAGCGGTATCGCCGGTACATGGCGCTGGAGGCCGAGGCGGTGAGCCTGTGGCACTTCGCGGTGAGCGTGCTGCCGGGGCTGTTGCAGACGCCGGGCTACGCGCGGGAGGTGCTGGCGGCGGGCGGAAGCCGAGGGGTAGAACTGGAGCAACAGATCAAGGCCCGGATCGGGCGGCAGGAGCTGCTGGAAAGCGAATCATCACCACCGTTTCGCACAATCCTGGCCGAGGCGGTCCTGCGTACACCATTGCAGGACGAGGGTGAGTGGCGGACCCAACTCGCCTACCTGGCTGAGGTGGCCGAGCGGGAGAACGTGACGATTCAGGTGCTGCCGCAGAGGGCAGGGGTGCATGGGCTGGTCGCCACGGACGTGTGGTTCCTGCGTCTCACGGACGGTCGCCCCGTGGCCTACACGGAGAATGCGCACGGGGGTGAACTCATCGAGGAAAACGCTCGGATCGAGCGCCTGCAGCGTGCCTACGATGTGGTGCGCGACAAGGCCATGTCCCCTGCTGAGTCGCGGAAATTCATCCTGCGCATGTTGGAGGAGTCGCCGTGCGATCCATAGACCCGGGCGCCGTGACGTGGCGCAAGAGCAGCTACAGCAATCCAGACGGCGGCGCCTGTCTGGAGGTCTCCGACGACTGGCTGTCCGTCGTTCCCGTGCGCGACAGTAAGACGCCGGGAGGCCCAGTACTCGTCCTGGCGTCGGGGGGTTGGGCCTCCTTCGTCACTGCTGTGAAAAACCGTGAGCTGGGCGTCTGACTCACGCAACGGATGTCAACGATGGCCCCGCTCACCGCCCGGTGAGCGGGGCCATCGGCCAGTTGGAGAGGCCGACCACCATTCCGGCTGCGGCGAGGGCATGCAGAGGTGCCCTGCGATCGGGTCCCTGCGGGTGCGGGGAGCAGACCTGCGGCAAGTTCCCCGCTTGCCGGGCCGCCGGACCATCCCCGCGGGTGCGGGGAGCAGAGGGTGCGGCCTTCGACGTAGACCCCGCCGAGGGGACCATCCCCGCGGGTGCGGGGAGCAGACTGCTTAACTTGGGATTTTATCGTGGCGGGAGCGTGGTTTCACACACTTTTACAGAAGCCGGCAAGTGGGGCATTTTGCTCTTCTTGATCTTTTTGTGCGGCTGGAGTGGTCGCAGCGTAGGAGAGCAATTTTCTGTGCTGGACGAAGAGGCTGCGGCGTTACGGCTCAGCCGCGTGGGCCACGACCGCACCCTCCTCGACCGCTGGTGCGACCGCACGGTCCACTGGGACACGGTGACGGCCCCCGACGCACCGGCGGCCGAGGCGAGCTGACGGAACTCGGGGGTGCATGACGATCTTCCCTACGTGCCCCCTGCGGGCGAGTTCCTCCTGTGCCCGAGCGGCCTGGTCCAGTGGGAAGGTCGCGGCGACGACGGGCTGGACCCCGGCCCGACGGGCCAGGTCCATGAGGAGGCCGAAGTGTGTGGGCGTGTGCATCGCGGAGCCGATGACCTGCGCGTTGTGCAGGTAGAGACGGCGCACGTCGAAGGCCACGTCGTGCCCGCCCAGTGCGCCGGCGATGACCCACCGGCCTCCTTCGCGCAGCAGCGGCAGACCTTCACTCACCAGTTCGCCGGCCACGACGTCGAGTGCGACGTCGATGCCCTCCGGGGCGGCGGCGCGGATCTGCCGGGCGACGTCTCGTGCGCGGTCGACGACTTCGTGCGCGCCCGCCCCGCGCACCGCGTCGATCTTGGCTCCGCTACTGATGGCGAGCACCCTTGCCCCGCGCGCGGGCGATCTGCACCAGCGCGAGGCCGACGCCGCCGGACGCCCCCGAGACCAGGACGGTTTCCCCCGCCCGCAGTCGACCCCGCTCGATCATGCCCAGCGCCGTGCCGTAGGCGGTCGGCAACGTCGCGAGCTGATCGTCCGTGAGCGGGGAATCCGTCACGTCGTGCACACGCTCCGCCGACGCGGTCACGTACTCGGCGTAACCACCGTCGCGCTCGCTCCCCATCAGGCCCACCGGGTTGGCGTCCGGCCCTTCGATGTCGTAGATCGCGGGGTCGACGACCACTCGGCGCCCGACGAGGTTTCCGTCCACGTCGGGGCCGACCGCCACGACCCGGCCGGCCACGTCGGCGCCCTGGATGCGCGGGAAGTCGATCGGGCCCCGCCAGCCCGACAGCGCCTTCGGGTCCCCCGGGCGGCCGTAGGCGCCCTCCCGGGTCCACAGGTCGGTGTTGTTCAGCGCCACCGCGCCGACCCGGACCAGTACCTCTCCCGCCTGCGGGGCGGGCACGGCCACCTCCGTCAGCTCCAGGACCTCCGGCCCTCCGTGCCCGGTGATACGCACCGCACGCATGAACTGGGACGCACTCATCGCTTGAACCTCCTCGCAGGTATACTGATCTGTGAACATCCACCACCGTACGCTGATCGGCAAGGGAGTGCCTCATGCAGGAAGGGCGGCCCATGACGCCGGCCGGACGCCGCATCGTGGCGGCCGCCGAGGAACTGTTCTACAACCGCGGGATCACAGCGGTCGGCGTGGACCTGATCGCCGAGCACTCAGGCGTCACCAAGCGGACCCTGTACAACCAGTTCGGGTCGAAGGACCGCCTCGTGGCGACCTACCTCGCGGAACGCGACCAGCGTTGGCGGTCACTCGTCCGCGCCGCTGTCGACGCCTGCGGCAGCCCCGTCGAGGCCGTCACCGCACCCTTCGACGCACTGCGGACCTGGAGCGGAACCAACACCCGTGGATGTGCGTTCATCAACGCACTGGCCGAACTCCCCGACCCCTCGCACCCCGCGCACCGCATCGCCGCGGCCCAGAAACGCTGGTTGCTGAACCTGTTCGAGGAACTCGCCACCGCGGCAGGCTGCTCGGGCCCGGCCACCCTCGCCACCCGGCTCCTCGTGCTGCACGAGGGTGCCGTCGCCACGCAGCCCCTCTCGCTCGACACTCTTCCGCACAGCACTGACCTGGCACGATCCCTGGTCAAAGCCAGCGCGCCCCCGCCGCTGGTGCTATGACCGCATAGGTGCGCCGGTTTCGCGGTCGGAGCGGTCGGATTGGGTGGTGGGCTGCGACGTGGAAGACAGCCGGCCCGGTGTGTCGTCTGCCCGGTCCGCGCAGTGAGCGTATCGACGTCACGCCCCACGTAACCTCTTCCCGTGCCAGCCCCCCGCCTGCATCGCGTCGCCGTCCTCGTGCTCGAGGGCGCGAAGCCGCTCGATGTCGGAATTCCCGCGCAGGTCTTCACGACCCGCGCGAGCATGCCGTACGAGGTGCGGGTGTGCGGGGCGACACCCGGTCTGGTGACCGGCGGCGACGGCCTCGCGTACCACGTCGCCCACGGCCTCGACGCCCTTGCGTGGGCCGACATCGTTTTCGTCCCCGGCTACCGGTTCCCGGACCGCGACGACCCGCCGCAGGCCGTCGTCGACGCCCTGCGCACCGCCCACGACCGGGGCGCGCGGCTCGCGGCCATCTCGACGGGCGCCTTCGCGCTCGCCGCCACGGGCCTGCTCGACGGCAGGCGCGCCACGACGCACTGGCACTACACGCGGGCGCTGACGGCGAAGCATCCGCTCGTCCGGGTCGACGAGAACGTGCTGTTCGTCGACGAGGGGAGCGTGCTCACCTCGGCCGGCGCCGCCTCCGGCATCGACCTGTGCCTGCACATCCTGCGCGGCGACCTCGGAGTGGCCGCGTCCAACCACGCGGCCCGCCGCCTGGTCGCGGCCCCCTACCGCAGCGGCGGCCAGGCCCAGTACGTGCCGCGCAGCGTCCCCGAGCCGCTCGGCGAGCGGTTCGCCGTCACCCGCGAGTGGGCGCTGCACCGGCTCGGCGAGCCCCTCACCCTCGACATACTGGCGCGGCAGGCGGGAGTCTCGCCGCGCACGTTCTCCCGGCGCTTCGTCGAGGAGACCGGCTACACGCCGATGCAGTGGGTGATGCGCGCCCGCATCGACCTGGCCCGCGAACTGCTCGAGCGCTCGCAGCGCAGCGTCGAACAGATCGCCGCCGACGCCGGGCTCGGCACCGGCGCGAATCTGCGCCTGCACTTCCAGCGCATCCTCGGCACCACCCCGAGCGAGTACCGGCGCACCTTCACTCTGGGCGAGTGACCCGCCCGGCACCGCGTGGCGGGATCCTTTTGAACCATGGCTGCCTCGCCACTGTCAGCGCCGCGAGCCACGGGCGAGCCTGGTGGAGAAGGGAAGGGACATCACTCATGACTCGCATCGCCATCAACGGATTCGGCCGCATCGGACGCAATGTGCTGCGCGCACTGCTGGAGCGCGACAGCACCCTCGAGATCGTCGCCGTCAACGACCTGACGGAGCCCGCCACGCTCGCCCGGCTGCTCGCCTACGACAGCACGGCCGGCCGGCTCGGGCGCCCGGTGACCGTCGACGGGAACGTCCTCGTCGTCGACGGCCGCCGGATCACGGTGCTGGCCGAGCGGGAACCGGCGCAGCTGCCGTGGGCCGAACTCGGCGTCGACATCGTCCTGGAAGCCACCGGCCGCTTCACCTCGGCCAAGGCAGCCCGCGCCCACCTCGACGCGGGCGCGAAGAAGGTGCTCGTCAGCGCGCCGTCGGACGGCGCCGACGTCACGCTCGCGTTCGGGGTCAACACCGACGCCTACGACCCGGCCGTGCACACGATCGTCTCGAACGCCTCCTGCACCACCAACGCGCTCGCACCGCTGGCCGCGGTCCTCGACGAACTCGCCGGTATCGAGCACGGGTTCATGACGACGGTGCACGCCTACACGCAGGAGCAGAACCTGCAGGACGGTCCGCACCGCGACGCCCGCCGTGCCCGGGCCGCCGGCGTCAACATCGTGCCGACCACGACCGGTGCCGCCAAGGCGATCGGCCTCGTGCTGCCGAACCTCGAGGGCAAGCTGTCGGGCGACTCGATCCGCGTACCGGTTCCGGTGGGCTCGATCGTCGAACTCAACACGACCGTCGCCCGTGACGTGACGCGCGAGGACGTGCTGGCGGCGTACCGCGCCGCGGCACAGGGGCCGCTCGCCGGCGTCCTCGAGTACTCGGACGACCCGCTCGTGTCGTCCGACATCACGGGCAATCCCGCCTCGTCCATCTTCGACTCGGCCCTCACCCGCGTCGACGGCCGCCACGTCAAGGTGGTCGCCTGGTACGACAACGAGTGGGGCTTCTCGAACCGGGTGATCGACACGCTCGAACTCCTCGCCACCCGCTGACCGGACGCCGGGACAGCACCCCGCCTCCGGCGCCCGCGCTGGCCGGCACTTCCCTTGAGCGCTCTGGCTGCCCAGTCGGGCAGCCAGAGCGCTCAAGGCGCAGAACTCGTGGGTGTGACTGTCTCGCCCACCGGTTCGGAAACGCGGCCGGCCGGCCCAGCGGTCCCGGCAGATGATCGACGCGGCGCATCACCTCGTCGACGGCGGAAGCCGTGTTCGTGACCATGAACCTGCTGAACTGCGAGCCGGCCGAAGCACGACGAGCCTTCCTCGACACCCCATGCCGCGACGCCGAACGCCGCTTCCACGACCACCCCATGGACCCGCTCGAAGAGGCCGCCGACACCGACGCCCGCCAGCAACAGCGGCCCGACAGAGAACCTTGACCCGGCCATCGAGGCTCCGCCGACCGCGTGGTCGAGGTTCGTGCAGTCCTGCCACAGATTCAGCCGCCTGCACGCCGGAACCCAGGCAGGCCGCTCCCCGACTACCGCTGCTCCGCATGACGGCCACAGCAAGGGACATCACCGAGGACCTGATCCGGGATCTGCTGCGTGAGCAGCACCCCGACCTGGCGGATCACCCCCTGAAGCTCGGCGCGCTCGGCTGGGACAACCAGGTGTGGCGGCTCGGCGACGACCTCGCCGTCCGGTTGCCCCGGGCGACGCAGTTCGTGCGCCCTTGCTGCCGCACGCCGAAGCCGACTCTGCCCTGTCGGCATCGCTCGCGGGGCACCGCCATCGATCTCGCGGTGCTCCACGGCATTCAGCCCTCAGGAGGGTGGAGCGCGCAGGGATGCTCAGCCGTGTGAGGTCCCGGCCACGTCGACCGCTTCGAAGCCTTCGCGACGCATCCGCTCACTCCCCCAGGCGCCGAGCGGCCCGAGCGCTTGATTGAGCGTGCGCCCGTGCTCGGTCAGGGAGTACTCCACCCGTGGCGGCACCTCGGCATAAACCTCCCGGTGCACGAGACCGTCCGCCTCCATTTCGCGCAGGTGCTGCGTCAGCATTTTCTCGCTCACTCCCGGCAGACCGCGACGGAGCTCGGCGAAGCGGCGTACGCGACGGGCATCGAGTTCCCAGAGGATCAGTCCCTTCCACTTGCCGCTCACCACATCGAGCGCAGCGTCGATGCCGCAGATGTAAGGCCCGCGTCTCGGCGCCTTGGCCATCACTGGTCCCCTTACGAAAAGGTAAGTACCGCAGAAAATAGTGGGTACTTCCGAGCGTACTGGCGCTCTTCGAGGATGGAGGAGTGAACGAACAACGGAACCTCACCACCAGGCAGAACAGCGCTGTCACCGTGATCGGACTCGGCCCGATGGGCCAGGCGATGACACGCACCCTCCTCGCCGCCGGCCACCCGGTCACCGTCTGGAACCGCACCGCCGGTCGGGCCGACGGCGTCGTCACCGACGGAGCAACGCTCGCGGTGACACCCGCCGAGGCGGTCGAAGCGAGTGACCTCGTGCTCCTGAGCCTCACCGACTACCAGGCCATGTACGACGTCCTCGACGGTGCCACCGAATCACTCGCCGGCCGGACGCTGGTCAACCTGAGCTCCGACACTCCCGACGCCACACGCGAGGCAGCCACCTGGGCAGCGGGCCACGACGCCACCTTCCTCACCGGAGGCGTCATGGTCCCCGCGCCGATGGTCGGCACGGAGGCCGCCCATGTCTACTACAGCGGCCCCGACGACGCGATGCAGCGCCACCTGGCGACGTTGGCCCTACTGGGAACACCAAAGCATCTGGGCGAGGACCCGGGCCTCGCCCAGATGATGTACCAAGCCCAACTCACGGTGTTCCTCACCACCTTGTCCGGACTGATGCACGCCACCGCGATGCTGGGCACCGCAGGAATCAAGGCCAGGGAAGCGCTGCCGGAGCTGCTCTCCTTCGCGGACTCGATCGGCGACATCCTGAGGGCCGGCGAAGAGAACCCCGGCGCCGCGCTCGATGCCGGAGAGCATCCCGGCGACCTCAGCACGGTCACCATGATGGGTGCGACGTCCGACCACATCGTCGAGACCAGCACGTCACTCGGCCTCGACCTCGCGCTTCCCCTGGCCGTGCAGGCCCACTACCGGCGCGCGATCGAGGACGGACACGGCGGCGACAACTGGACCCGCATCATCGACGGCATCCGAGGACCGCGCTGACCGAACGCGGGACCGATGAACACAGACCCAGCCGCGACGCACGCGGTCGGCTTCGGGGCCGCGTTCGGCAAGGGCAGGTGTTCCCACAGCGGTCGTCGGCCCCGGGAACATCTCCGCAGGTGCACGGAACGAGGTTGGCGACGGCCAACTCCAACGCGCTTGCCTCGCCCGCGCGCTGCTCCTGCGCCCCCGCCGACTGATCTGCGACGAGATGACCGCCATGCTCGACGCCTCAACAACGGCCGCACCGGGCAAGGCCGTCGAGGACTACCGCACCGCAACAGGCGCGAGCCTGCTGACTGCGGGCCACGACCGCACCCTCCTCGACCGCTGGTGCGACCGCACGGTCCGCTGGGACACGGTGGCGGCGCCGGCGGTGGAGAACGCGGTGGGCGGGGAGAGTGGTCAGGGCGGCCGGGCAAGGAAGGCGGGCCCGGCCGCTCTCGTCCGTTCGAAGTGGCCACCGGGCGACGAACGGACCGGGCCGGCCGTGGACCGGCGCGGAGGCGGGTGTGCCGGGGCGGTGCCGGTCGCGCGGCCGATGAGTGCGCGGGGCGAGGCGGCATGAACAGCTGCCGTCACCGCCGTCCGGCAGGACCTCAGCGGGTGTCCCCCAGGGAGGCGAGCAGCGTGCGCAGGAGCTGGTTGAGCTCGTCGGTGGCGTCGTCGTCGAGGCCCGAGAGGATCCTGCGCTGGTTGTGCACATGGCCCTGGACGGTTCTGTCGACGAGTTCCCCGCCCTGGTCGGTCAGGGCGATGTGCAGGCTGCGCCGGTCTCCCGGCACGGCCTCGCGGACGACCAGGCCGCGCGCGACGAGCCGGTCGACGCGGTTGGTCAGTGCCGCCGAACCGATCATGACGCTCGCGGCCAGTTCCTTGGCGGTGAGCGGCCGGCTGCTGCGGCGGAGCGTGGCGAGGACGTCGAACTCCCACGTCTCCATGCCGTGCTGGGCGAAGTACTCCTTGAGGTGCCCGTTGACCAGGCGTGACAGGCGCAGGATGCGGCCGACGGCGCCCATCGCGTCGAGGTCCAGGTCTCCGCGCTGAGCTCTCCACTGGTCGAGGAAGTCGTCGACGGCGTCGCGCATGGGGGGTGCCTCGCCTTCATGTGTGGTTCACCCAGGTTAATTCGATGGCGAACTGTTTGACCCAAGGCTAGGGCATGCCATAATGATTCGATGTCAGGCAGTTCGATGTCGAACGATTGGGGGAGGATCGTGGAGTCGATGGAGTTGTCTGCGACGGACCACGGCACGGTGTCCCGCGTCATCCGCTCGCGGCGCAGCATCCGCCACTACCGGCCGGATCCGGTGCCCGCCGAACTGCTTCGGGAACTGGTCGACCTCGCCCTGGAAGCGCCGTCGAGCTTCAACCTGCAGCCCCGGTCCGTCGTCGTCGTCACCGGCGAGCAGGGCCGCAAGGCGCTCACGGAGGCCACCGGCGGGCAGCCGCATCCCCAGGAAGCACCCGTGGTGCTGGTGTTCGTCGCGGAGTCCGGCGCCTGGCGCGAGGACCGCGGCGACATCTGGGAGCAGGCCCGGCTGAACGACGCCTGGTCCGAGCGGTTCGCCGCGGCCATGCCCGAGGACGTACGAGCCTTCCACGAGGATCTGCACACCCGCGATCTGGGTCGTGAGTACGCGGTCAAGGACGCCATGATCGCCGCGTCCTTCCTGATGATCGCCGCGCACGCCGCCGGTCTGGCCACCAGTCCCATGAACGGCTGGGACGAGGCGGAGGTCAAGAAGGCCATCGGCATCGCGGACCGCGAGGACCTGCACATCGCTCTGCTCGTCCCGCTCGGCCACCCGGCCGAGACCCGCGTCCATCCCGGCCGCCGAGGCCGTTCCCTGACCGTGTTCCAGGAGACCTACGGCCGGTAGGCGCACACGTACCTGCTTCTGCACCGAACCACACAGGGGGGGTTGGTCCTCGTGACCGTTGTCAACAAGCTCGTCCAGGTCGCCGGCGCCATCGACACTGCCGAGGCGGACATGATCATCGGCGAGGGGGCGGGCCGGCTCAACGAACACGCGTTCATGATCCCCGGCATCGGCGACTTCGGCGACCGGTTCTTCGGGACCACCGACTCCGGAGCCGAGAAGTGAACAGCCAGCGCGTCGCGGTCACCTCCGCGGTCACCGCCCTCGCTCCCGCGGTCTGGGGCTCCACCTATCTGGTCACCACCGAATTCCTGCCCCCCGACCGGCCGCTGCTGGCCTCCACCGTGCGGGCGCTGCCGGCCGGACTGATCCTGCTGCTGATCACCCGCACGCTGCCCAGGGGCATCTGGTGGTGGAGGGCCGTCGTCCTCGGCGTGCTGAACATCGGCGCGTTCTTCTACTTCCTGTTCCTCGCCGCCTATCACCTGCCCGGCGGGGTGGCCGCGCTGGTGATGTCCGTCCAGCCGATGATCGTCCTCCTGCTGGGCCCGGTGCTGCTGCAGGACCGTATCCGGCCGGTTCACCTCACGTCGTGTCTTCTCGGCGCGGCGGGCGTGGCCCTGCTGGTCCTACAGCCGGACGCGGGCCTGGACGCCACCGGCATCACGGCGGGCCTGCTCGGCGCGCTGTCCATGGGTTCCGGCATCGTCCTCACCAAGAGGTGGGGGCGCCCCGACGGCGTCGGTCTGCTGACCTTCACCGGCTGGCAGCTGACCGTGGGCGGCCTGGTCCTGCTGCCCGTCACCCTGCTCGGCGAAGACCTGCCGGACCACCTCACCTGGGGCAACGTCGGCGGCTTCGCCTACCTCGGCATCATCGGCGCGCTGATCGCCTATGTGCTGTGGTTCCGAGGCCTGTCGCAGTTGCCGGCGCTCGCCGCCTCCTTCCTGTCGTTCGCCTCGCCGCTGTGCGCCGCGGTCCTGGGATACCTCTTCCTGGACGAGAGCCTGCGGCCGCTGCAACTGCTCGGCGCGGCGGCCGTGGTCGGAGCCGTCGTCCTCGCCCAGCCGCGCACCGGCAGAACCAGACCAGCACCGTCGCAGCCGGACCGGGCCACCAGCCGGGTCCAGCACGACTCACACCCGTTCAGGGGATCCACCAACAACGAGTAGCCAAGTACCGGTATCAGGAGTGTTCTTCAAGCACGCGTCGCTGCGCGGTCTGCCGCACCACCAGGTGCGGTCCAGACCCGACGACATCGAGGTCACCGCCGCCGGAGGCGACCTCACCTTCCACGAACTCAAGGCCGGGGCCGACCGGCTCGGCTCCCACCTGGCGGCGCTCGGCCCAGCACCCGACACCTGCGTCGGGCTCTACGACGAACCCTCCGCCGACCTGGTGACCGGCGTCTGGGGCATCCTCACCGCAGGCGCCGCCTACCAGCCGCTGTCGCCCGACTACCCCGAGGCCCGACTGCGGTACATGGTCGAGAACGCGGGCGTCCGGATCGTCGTCACCCAGCCGCACCCGGCGGACCGGCTCGAGAGCCTGGTCCCCCGGGGCACGATCGTGGTCACCGCCGCCGACGCCCCGGAAACCGGGAACCCCCTCCGGCCCGACGGCCCGCAGGCCCACCACCTCGCCTACGTCATCCACACCTCCGGCAGCACCGGCAAGCCCAAGGGCGTGATGATCGAGCAGCGCAGCATCGTCTCCCAGCCGCGCCGGCTGGCCGACTGCGGCCACCTCGGCCCGGACGTGTCCATCCTGCAGAAGACACCGATGAGCTTCGACGCCGCCCAGTGGGAGATCCTCGCCTGCGCGGTCGGCGCCCGGGTCGTCATGGGCGCCCCGGGACTCTTCCGGAACCCCGAAGGCATCCTGAAGCCGCTCGGCGAGGAGGTGGTGGAGCGCCGGCACGTCATCGCCATCGACCAGGGCGTCTACGACCGGTCCGCGATCGGCATCAGCGCGGTGTCCCGGGCGGGCGAGGAACAGCGGCACCACGTCGTGCTCGGCACGCTGCTGCACCACCTGCAACGCACCGGGCACATGGGCTTCATGTCGTCCGGCTCCTCCTCGAAGACCGGCAACCCGCTGCCGGCCTCCCGGCGCCTGGACGACCTGCTCGCCGAAGCGGGCATCCCCGCGGCTCCCGCGTCGTACTTCTTCGTCGGCGGCCGCATCACCCCCGGACAGGCCGCACACGAGGGCATGGACGAGGACGCCGTGCACACCAACGACCCGGCAGAGACGATCCGCGACGACCTCGCACAGTTCCTGCCCGACTACATGATCCCGGCCCGCGTGGTGGTGAACGAACTGCCGCTCACCGTCAACGGCAAGATCGACGCCAAGGCCACCGCACGGCTGCCGGAGGTGGCCGCGACCGGCACCTCGGCCGTCCACATCGCCCCGGCGACCCCGACCGAGCAGGGGCTGGCGGCCGTGGGGCCGGATGCTGAAGTACGACACCGTCTCCACCCAGGACGGGTTCTTCGCCGCGGGCGGCGACTCCCTGCACGCCGTGGCGCTGGTGAACCGGATCAACAAGGAGTTCGGGACACGCCTCCCGCTCCAGGTGCTCTTCGAGACGCCGAAACTCCAGGACCTGGCCACCCGCGTCGACGACGGCGCACCGCTGCGCAGCTTCCGCCTGGTGTCACCGCACCCCGGCGGCTACGGCGACCCGGTGTTCGTCTGGCCGGGCCTGGGCGGCTCCCTGATGAACCTGCGCCTGCTCGTCCGGGACGCCCGCCTCCGCCGGCACGGCAACCGTGTCGGCGACCTTCCCGGCCGTGGTGTCGGCGGATTCTCACGGCTGCTGTGCTCAGACTGCCGGACCGTCGGGAATGCGGAAATCACCCGGAATTGATTCAAGATGCAACATGTTGGGGAGGGTGGAAGATCTCCCCTCCTTGAAGGACGACCCCATGGGCCTGCTCAACCGTCGCCGCGCCACCGCTCCCACCCCGGCCGCCGACTCGGCCTCCGTGCCGAACACCGCCCGGTTGACCGGCATCTGGACCATCGACCCCGCGCACAGCAGCATCGCCTTCGTCGCCCGGTATGCCATGATCACCAAGGTCCGCGGCACCTTCGAAGACTTCGACGGCCGCCTGTACCTGGACGGCGAGCGGCCCGGGCGCTCCACCGCCGACGTGACCATCAAGGCCGCCAGTCTCCACACCCGCCAGAAGCAGCGCGACCAGCACCTGCGCAGCGCCGACTTCTTCCACGCCGAGGCCCATCCCACGTTGTCCTTCCGCAGCACCTCCGTGCAGCAGCTCTCCGCGGACACCTACCACCTGACCGGCGACCTGAGCATCAAGGGCGTCACCCGCCCGGTCGTCCTGGACCTGACCCACACCGGCACGGCGACCGATCCCTTCGGCAACGAGCGCGCCGGTTTCGAGGGCTCCACCACGGTCGACCGCACCGACTGGGGCCTGACCTGGAACAGCGTGCTGGAGACCGGCGGCGTGCTGGTCGGCGAGAAGGTGAAGCTGGAGCTCGACGTCTCCGCAGTCCGCGCCGCCTGACCACCGCCCCGCGGGGCCTCAAGGGGGCCGACCCACCCACGCGCCACTGCCGCCGTACACCTCAGCGCTTCAGGCGACCACACCCAGTTCCGTGAGCGGTGTCGCCGGTACACGGCGCCGGAGGCCGAGGCGGTGAGCCTGTGGCACTTCGCGGTGAGCGTGTGGCCGGGGCTGCCGCAGACACCGGGCTACGCGCGGGAGGTGCCGGCAGCGGGCGGGAGCGGAGGAGCGGAGCTGGACCAACAGATCAAGGCCCGGATCGGACGGCAGGAACTACTGGGCGGTGAAGCGTCACCTCCGTTTCGCACGGTTCCTGCTGAGGCGGTTCTGCGTACACCGTTGCAGGACGAGGGGGAGTGGCAGGCTCAACTCGCCTACCTGGCTGAGGTGACCGGGCGGGAGAACGTGACGATCCAGGTGCTGCCCCAGAGGGCAGGGGTACATGGACTCGTCGCCACGGACGTGTGGTTCCTGCGGCTCACGGACGGTCGCCCCGTGGCCTGCACGGAGAACGCGCACGGGGGCGAACTCATCGAGGAAGACGCTCGGATCGAGTGCCTGCAGCGTGCCTACGATGTGGTGCGCGACAAGGCCATGTCCCCTGCCGAGTCGCGGACATTCATCCTGTGCATGCGGCCGGTGAAGCCGACCACCATCCCCGGGGGCCGCCGGGTGGTGTGGGGGACCTCCGAGGTACCGGCGCTGTGGGGCCGGAGACGGGTGGCTTGCCGAAAACCGTGAGCAGTCGGCGGGCATGTGTCACTTGAGCGCTCACATGAGCGGTATCAGGACAGTAGTGGCCGAAGTGCTCACGACTTCGGGGTGGTGTGTCCTACCCGGGGGCGGACGTGTGTCCCGGCATCGCCACCTCGACGCTCAACCGCGCCCCGATGGCAGGCAGGATGACCCGCGCGACGTGCGTCGCCGCGAGAGCATGGGAGTCCTTGCATGGCTGACCACTATCCGTACCGGATCGTGACCAGGAGAGAAGACCTGACGCTGATCTGGCGGCCCGGGGAGGGCGATGCCCTCGATGAGTTCGTCGTCGACGGCCTCGGAAGACTCCTCGCGTTCCACGACCTCGAGACGCTGCGGGAGTACTGCGATCGCAACGATCGGGAGCTCATCCAGGAGGACGAAGCCGCTCTCGATCTGGCCGCCGTACGGCGGTGGGTCGAGCGTCCTGACCCTGGTGCGGTGTCGGCAGGACTGCTGCTGGACGCGTGGAACTTCTTCGAAGACCTCTCCCGCAGCCTGCAAGCCGCCTCGTCTCTTCCCTCCCAAGGGCCGATCCACGACAGCGCCTACGAAAAGATCTTCGGCGGTGAAGCTCTTGAACCGGCCGCTGGTGAGGGAGCCTGGACGGGCGAGGAGACCGCGGCCGTGCGCGAATTCCTGCGCGCGGGGCTGGTTCTCTGGGGGCGGGCCGTGCGGGGTGTGGCACCGGCCTGATCGAATCTCCGGAACTTTCGTACGCACCCAGCCCGACCGCCGCTGTGGTGCCAGACCGGGAGCTGTTCCCCGCACCCGCGGGGAACAGCTCCACCACGGGCAGGTCGTCACCGCGGCCCGCGTCGTCGAAGCTGCCCCCGAAGGCAAGGGATGACGACACCGGATGAGGAGGGGCATGTGAACGACGGGGTGAAGCGGTCGCCGGGGCTGCGGGTGGAGGAGCCGGGGAGCCCGCACGGCTTGTGGGGGCCGCGGCCGATCTCCGTTTCGATGGTGGCGGTGCTGATGATGGCTCCGACGGCCGTGGAGATCGTGGGCTTCGTGGAGATGGCGGGGGAGTCTCCGATGCGCGGCGATGGTCCCGGCGTCGGGTTGCTGACGCTTCCTTTCCTGTTCTGCCTCGGTCTTCCCATGGCATTCCTGGGCACGTTGTTCGGGGTGGTGCCGACGCTGTCGGTTGCCGCGTGGGCGGGGCGACGGTGTGCAGGGCGGCACGTGGAGTGGTGGATTCCGGCGGTGGCCGGTTGTTGGGCGGCCGCGGTCGCGCTGTGGCCGGCGGTGGTGGGGGACGGCCTGGAGACCTGGCTGTGGGTGTGGCTGTCCGGCACGGCGGCGCTGTCGGCGGTGACGCTGCTGACGCGCTGGGCCCTCACCCGTGGGCGCCCGTACGGGACGGTCGTCGGGGTCGGCCTGCTGTCGGCGGTCGCCGTGGTCGCCGTGGGGTCCTTGGCCTACGGGACCGGGCTGGTGGACGAGTACGCACCGCCCCGGGTCCACGCCTCGGAGCTGGTCGGCACCTGGAACGACGGCCATGGCGGCACGCTGCGGCTGGACGGGGAAGGGCGTGCGGTGGCCACCGGCACCTGGAGCGGAGGCGGAGTGGACTCGCCGGACGGGCGGTGTGAGGGCTCGGGCACGTGGAGGTTCGTACCGGACGACGACCCCTGGCTCCAGAGCGTCACCGTCGAGGTCGGCGACTGCTGGTCGGGGGAGTGGACACTGAGCGGCACGGGCGGCCACCCCAAGCTGAACTACCAGCTCGGAGACACGGACTCGCCCGAGTGGTACGTGCTCACCCGGTGAGAAGGGCAGGCGCGCCGATTGGTGCGCAGTACTCGCATCGAGCTGAGCGGTGCAGCCGGCCGGGCCGGCCGACTGCGCGACGGTGGTGACCGTGCCTGCCCGGTGGCCGCGACCGCTCACGGAATGCGTGCCGTTCCGAGCGCGGCAGCGCAGTCGTGCGGGAAGAGTCCTACGGCAGGAGGCCGTCCGTCTCCGTGAACACGGTGTGGGCGATCACCATGAAGCTCACGCACACGGCGATGGCCACACCGAGGAAGGCGAGCACCAACCCCGTCCCCGCGGCGAGCTTCCCCTGGGCCGGGGCGTGCGCCGTGGCACGCTCCGGGCTGTCGGCGAGGTAGTACACGGTGACGTGGTCGCCCACGACGACCGTCGACGGGCCGTTCGCCTCGTCGAAGCGGATGACGCGCCCCTCTCGGGTCGTGAACTCGTAGACGTGGTGCAGGGTGGTGCGCACGTCGGTGTCCCCCGCGCCGCCTCTGGTCCTGGTGTAGGTCCGCAGACATCGCCCCTCGGCCGTGAGGCCGTGGTCCCAGGCGCTGCTGACCTGCCTGCTGCGGCTGATGGTCCTGGCGGCCATGCCGGACACGCAGGCGATCATGATGACAGGTATGACGTAGAAAAGAGCTTCCACGAGTTCCCCCTCTGGTCCTGTCCGCGTCGGAGACGACCGGTACGGTGGGCGCCTGGTCACAGCGCCCGCAGGAGTGTTGCACGGAAGTTCCCCGCACCATGTCGGAAAGGTGCGCTCTCTCGGCACTCGCTCACGGAGTTTGTGCCTGATCCTGCTGAAAGTGAACGAAGCCATGCCAACTGTTCGCGGCGCCGAGGGCCGTCACACAGACGGGGCCGGGGCCTCCGGTGAGGCCGGGGCCTCCGGTGGGGCGGGGAGGGTCCGTCCCAGGCGGGCGAGTGGGGACAGGGCCATCAGCGCCGGTGACAGCAGCATGCCTGCGGCCGTCACCAGGAGGCTGGTGCGTGTCCCCCACGCTTCCGCGAGGAAGCCGCCGAGCAGCGAACCGAGCGGGGTCAGCCCCATGCCGACGAAGTTGATCGTCGCGGCCGCGCGGCCCTGCATCCCGTCCGGAGTGAGGGTCTGCCGGACGGCCATGAGCGTGACGTTCACCAGCTGACCGAAGGCCCCGAACGCGAAGCTGATCGCAAGGAGCGCGGGAACCGTCACCGCGGAGGAACCGTGCAGTGCGGGGACGAGCAGGAACACGCCGTCGCCGAGTGCCGCCGCGGACACGAGCACGGCGCCGTGCCCGAACCTGCTCGGCAGGCGGGCGGCCAGCAGCGAGCCCAGGAGCGCGCCCGGCCCCGTCGCCGCGAGCACCAGTCCGACGGCGGCGCCCGGCAGGTGCAGGTCCCGCGGCAGGAACAGCAGGTGGACGGTCATCACCGCCGCGAAGAAGAACTGGAAGGCGGCTGACGCGAGGCACACGGACCGCAGCGAGGTGTCGCCGGCGACGAAGCGCAGGCCCTCCTGGATCCGCCGCCAGACCCGGGGAGGACGTTCCGAGCGCTCCGGGACGGATTCGCGGCGACCGATCCGTCGGATCGACAGGAACGACAGCGCGAAGAACAGTGCGCTGGAGGCGGCGGCGATCGGCGCCGACAGCACGGACACCAACGCACCACCGAGGGCGGGACCGCCGATCTGCGCCGCGGACCGACTGCCCTCGAGCGCGCTGTTGGCCCGCACCAGCTGATCGCGTTTCACCAGCCGCACCAAGGACGCCTGGTACGCCACGTCGAAGAACACGGACAGAGCCCCGACGGCGAAGGCGACCACGAGCAACGCCGGCAGGCCGAGCCGGCCGAGGAGGCCGGCCACGGCGGCGGCGCCCAGCACCAGGGCCCGGCCGACGTCCGTCAGCACCATCACCGTGCGGGTCCGCCACCTGTCCACCCACGCGCCGACGAAGAGCGAGAGCAGCAGAATCGGCGCCTGCCCCACCGCGCGCAAGGCGCCCAGCTGGCCGGCACCGGCATCGAGCGTCAGGACGGCGAAGAGCGGCAGAACCACCAGACACGCGTGCTCGCCCAGCTGGGAGGCGGTCTGGCCCGCCCAGAGCCTGCGGAAGTCGCCGTCCCGCCACAGACTTGGCGGAGCGGGGCGACCGGAATCGGACCCGGTGGAGGAAGAGGACGGCACAGGGACCCCTCGGATGACCGAAGACGAGAGCTGCCCACCGGAGCACGCCAGGTGCACCGACGGTTTCGGGCAGCGGGAAGGGAAGGCTCGCTGTGCCGCGCTGTGAGGGCAGCACGCGATGACGGGCCGCTCGCGGCCTCGGACGTCAACGCGTGCTCGGACGACCGACCATGTCCTCGCTCCTTGTGAGTCACTCGCTGCGCGAACACTAACTCCCGCTAGGCAGGGCCCGAAAGGCGATTAAGGACCGGGCGGGCGGCGGGAGGAGCCCGGCTGTTGGCGCCGGGGCACGAGGAGGGCGGCTCAGCCGGTCGCCCGGTCCCCGAGGCCGCCGAGCCGTGTGCGTGGAGGCCGAGCGCAACTCGGTGGCGTCCGGAGCGGAAGTCGGGAAGGCTTGCGCGCATGGTTTCGGTGGTGCAGAACGTGGCGATCGACTGTGCGGATGCCTATGGACTGGCCCGGTTCTGGAGCGGGGTGACCGGCCGTCCACTGCATCCGCAGGACAGGCCGGGCGACCGGGAGGTTCAGGTGCTGTTGGTGGAGGGCCCGGTGCTGCACTTCAATCAGGTGCCCGAGGCCAAGACGATCAAGAACCGGATCCATCTGTGTCTGCGCCCTGAGACCTCGCGCGAGCAGGAGGTGGAACGGCTGCTGGGTCTCGGTGCCACCTTTGTCGCCGATCACCGGAACCCCGATGGTTCCGGTTGGGCAATCCTCGCCGACCCCGAAGGCAACGAATTCTGCGTTCTGCGCAGCGATTCCGACCGAGCCGCGATGAGTTCCTGACGCTCACGCACCCTCCTGGCCGGTTTCGCATGGCTGCTGGTCCCGCTGCTCGTGAGGCACTGATGGGGGACCGTGGTGGCATGGGAGAGCAGCGGTTCGACGTGTGGGCGGCCGGGGCCGCCCACGAGCGGTACATGGGCCGGTGGAGATCGTGTCCCGCCTCGTGGTGTAGGCAGCCTTGTGCGACGCGTTGCGGTGAGCCGCACGTCGGCCACCACCCCCATACCGGCGCGGCACGGTTCGCCGGGCATCGCGCATCCCCGGGCGGTCCTGCGCTCAGGAACAGTCGAGCCAGTGGCCGGTCGGCCGGTCGGCCGACCGGGGCACGAGCGGCACGTGAATATGTACGCGCCACCCGCATCGCCCGGCATCGGCCCGGCGGCGTTCTGGGCGGCCCGGCCCTCCCTCAGCCGCCCGCGTCCACGTCGTTGCGGGGTGCCCCGTCACCGACTGGCGGCAAATCGCCGCGTTCGACGGGCCCGGTCGGCGCCGCGCCGCCGGCGGGCGCGGACGGCAGCAGCCCGGCGGCCTCCTCGCCGGACGGCCGGTGGGCCTCCCGCGCCGCCTCACGCAGGACGTCGCGGGAGACACCCGCATCGCTCTCGAGCCGTACGACGTGGTCCTTCTTCACCACGGCGTACTCGTGTGTCCCCCGTCCGGAGCGGTACCGGACTCCCTTCTCCTCCAACTCGCACGTCTGCTGCCCCTCGGCGCAGTCGGAGGCGGAGATCGTGCCCCGGTCGACGTACAGCCGCAGCTGCCCGCCTTGCTGCCGCGAGACGTACGTGGCGGAGAAACCGTCCCCGCCGTACACCCCGACGGACTGCGGGGCGAGCGCGAACCCGGGTGCCTCGATGACGTAGACGAGCTCCGGGGCGATGCCCAGCGCCCTGGCGCTGGTGGCGAGTTCGGCGGCGGGTGCTTCGGTGTCCCGCGTCTGTCCCGGTTCACTGCCGCAGGCGGTGAGCAGCAGAGGAACGAGCAGCAGCGGCAGCAGAGGGCGCACGGCACGGGTCATGCGCCCATCCAACCGGACGCCGGTCGCCGACGCCCGGTTCCTTCAAGACGCGGCCTGCGAAGCGGCCCCGGTCATGAGCCTCCGACTCGCGGTCCTGCTCCGGGAGCGGCGCTCAGCGGTGACGCCACGGCGAGGGTGAAGCACGCGGGGGCGGGCCTGCAGTACTGGCCTGCCCCGGGCGGCCCTTGAGGTGCGGTACCGCGTCCAACAGAGGCACAGGATTTCCCGCAGACACCTACGGTCGTCCAGTGGCAGCCGGCCCGGGTTCCTGGGCCGCAGGGTCTGCACCGGCCAACGGCTCGATCCGCTCCCACAGCCCGTCCGACACCAGCCATGGGGGGCCGTTCCCCTTCCTCATGGGCTGACCGACGAACGGGCACCGGGCCGAGCCATGGCCTCAGGAGCTTTCGGGCAGCTCCTCCAGGCGAGGATGTCCATAACCGGGTGTATCGCGGGCCGGGCCCGCCCCGTGCGGCCGCCGGTCCCGCCGCCGACCCGCGCGTGGCGCGCGTACGGCTCCGAGGGTGACGCGTGTCGGCTGACCGCCCTTCAACTGCCCTGACCTGCAGCTGATATCGGCCATGCGGGCGAATTCGACTCCGGGTGGACGGGGCCGAGAACCTTGCCGTGGCCGGTTCCGGCCGGTCGATCGCCGGTGCGGACGAGGGCCGTCATGTTTGGCTTGCATGTGTCTTGACGGTCGCATAAACCATGGATATCCCACCCGGATAACTTCCTTACCCAGAACGGGACATGACGTCGCGTCGAGAACAACACGCATGAACCGGACCGATCGGCCTGCATCCTGCCCTGCCAGGGGAATGTGTGGTTAGATTGCGACTGCGCGGCTACCTGGAGTCGTCGCGCGGGGGATAGGGAGAAGCCCTTCAGCGTGGAAGGTTGCATTCTTTTCCTATTTAACTGTCTGAATTCCACTGCGGGTGTGTGTGGAGGTATCGGAAGCCGTCCAGACCTGATCCCGTTCGTGATTCGCTGAAATTTTTCATGAATCGATCAAGGCGGAGCTCTGTCGCCCGCAGTGCAGACAGTATGGCCGGCGGAATCTCTTGCGGATTCTGTGCGCGGCGGGCAGGTGCGACTCGGTGAGAAGTGCCTCCCGGTGCGCCGCGGCAGCAATGCCGTGCGGTGACTCATCCGGCATGAAAATGTGGGAAACAGCTGAGGAGTGGAATGTCTGAGATTACCGGCGTGGTTGCACGTGAAATCGTCGACAGTCGCGGCAATCCCACCGTCGAGGTAGACGTTCGCCTGGCCGACGGCTCCCTGGGCAGGGCCGCGGTGCCCTCCGGTGCCTCGACCGGTACCCGGGAAGCGGTCGAACTCCGCGACTCCGACCCCGCCCGTTTCCGCGG
The DNA here is from genome assembly GCF_029760955.1 of Streptomyces cathayae. Classification (GTDB taxonomy): domain Bacteria; phylum Actinomycetota; class Actinomycetes; order Streptomycetales; family Streptomycetaceae; genus Streptomyces; species Streptomyces cathayae. Next base: position 1,891,871 of record NZ_CP121682.1, on the reverse strand, counting down.
CAAGGGCGTCACGCGCGCGGTTGCCGCAGTGAACGGAGAGATCGCGCAGGCGGTGCAGGGGCTTCCGGCCGAAGCACAGTCCACCGTCGACCGGCTGATGGTCGAGATCGACGGGACGGAGAACAAGGGCAGGCTCGGCGCCAACGCGACGCTGGGCGTGTCGCTCGCGGTCGCCAAGGCTGCGGCCGCGTCGCACGACATGCCCCTGTACCGCTATGTCGGCGGCACTTTCGCGCATGTTCTCCCGACCCCGATGATCAATATCATCAACGGCGGTGCCCACGCTGACAACGCGCTTGATTTTCAGGAATTCATGATCGCGCCGGTGGGCGCGGCCTCGATGGCGGAGGCTGTCCGTATCGGTTCGGAGGTCTTTCACACCCTGAGGGACCTTCTCCGTGACGCCGGGCATAACACCAATGTCGGCGATGAGGGCGGGTTCGCGCCTAATCTGGCCACCGCGGACGAGGCGCTCGAGTTCATCGTCAAGGCCATCGATAAAAGCGGTTTCCAGCCCGGCAGTGAAGTGGCGCTGCTGCTCGACCCCGCCTCCTCCGAGTTCTACCGCGACGGGGCTTACCACTACGCGGGCGAGAACCGTGTCCGGTCGGTGACCGAGCATGCTGATTACCTGGCCGACCTGGCATCCCGGTTCCCGATCGTGTCGATCGAGGACGGTATGGCCCAGGACGACTTCGAGGGCTGGAAGTACCTCACCGACGCCATCGGATCCACGTGCCAGCTGGTCGGTGACGACGTCTTCTGCACCAACGTCCGCCTGCTCCAGGACGGAATCGACCGAGGCATCGCAAACTCGATCCTTGTCAAGGTGAATCAGATCGGCACCCTGACCGAAATGCTGGACACCGCGAACACGGCCTTCCGCGCCGGCTACTCCGTGGTGATGTCGCACCGCTCGGGCGAGACCGAGGACACGACCATCGCCGATCTCGCGGTCGCCCTCAACTGCGGTCAGATCAAGACGGGTTCGCTGTCGCGGGCCGACCGGACGGCCAAGTACAACCAGCTGATCCGGATCGAGGAGGAGCTGGGATCCGAGTCGGTCTACGGCGGAGTGAAGTTCTTCAACGGCATCGGCTGAACGCGGGAGCCACGGCCGCGGTCGTCGTGCACGGAAAGAAATGTCGAGAATGAGCATCCTCGTACTCCACAAATCCAACGTCAGCCGTCGCGGCCATCTGGCGAAAGCCGCAGAGTACGCGAAGAGGAACGGGGACCGGCTTCTTCTCGCCGTGAAGGATCCGACCTGGGAGAAGGAGTTCGCCGACGTCGTGGTGTCGGTGGACACCTCGGACATCGAGGCCTCGGTCGCCGCGGTGCGCGCACTCGCGGCGACCGAGCCGGAACCCGTCCGAGCCGTCGCGGCGTTCGTCGGGCACAGCGTGCCCGCCGCCGCCGCGGTCGCCGCCGACCTGGGACTTCCTTTCGTCGGCGAACAGGTGGCGCGCACGCTGCGCGACAAGTACGCCATGCGCGAGGCCTTCTCCTCGGGGAACGTGCCGCAGCCGGTCCACGGTCTGGCCCGGACGCTCGACGAGGCCGTGACGCAGGCCGCCCGCATCGGCTTCCCGCTGGTGCTCAAGCCGCTCATCGACAACGACAGCGGCTACTTCCGGCGGGTGGACGACGTCGCCGAACTCACCGAGTACTTCCCGGTGGTGCAGCGCGGCGCCTGGTCCGGGATCGCGCACAACCCGCTCTACGACTGGATGGTGGAGACGTACGACTCGGCCATCCTGCTGGAGGAGTACCTGCCGGGCGCGGAGGTCAGCGTCGAGTCGATCGTCGTCGACGGCCGGGCCCACGTGGTCGCCATCCACGACAAGCCCGTCCCCATGGAGGGCCCCTACTTCGTCGACGTCCACTACGCGACGCCCAGCCGACTGCCGGCGGAGGTGCAGAAGCGGATCGTGGAGCTCACCGCCGCCTCGCACCGAGCCGTCGGCATCGAGACAGGTGCCGTTCACACGGAATTCCGGATCCAGAGCGACGGCACGCCGAAGATCCTGGAGACGGCGGCGCGCCTCGGCGGCGGACCGGTCTACCAGTCGGTTCTGCTGAGCACCGGGGTCGACATGGTCGAGGCGGTGCTCGACGTGGCGTCCGGCCGGACACCGGAGCTCACTCCCGAGCCCGAACCCACGTGTGCCGGCTTCTACCTGTTCTTCGCGAAGAAGGCCGGGCGGATCAGCGGGATCAGCGGGGTGGAAGAAGCCGTCCGTGATCCCCGTGTGCATGAGATCTCGCTCTACCGGAAGGTGGGGGACGCTGTTGATGTTCCGCCGCGCGTCTGGCAGTCGCATGGCCATGTGATCTTTACATCCAGCTCGAGTACGCGCTGCCCGTCTTCACCGGGAGTGTGCAGAGCCCGTCCCTCGTCGGTGTCCTGTTCACCGTCAACGCGATCGCCGTGGTGCTGCTTCAGGTTCCGCTGAACCAGTACACCAGCAAGATCAGTAGCTCCGCGCTGGTCATCTGCGGCGCTCTCCTGCTCATGACGACCAGCTTCGCCGCCGCCTCGCTGGGATCGGTGGGCAGCCTGGTGGTGTCCGTTCTGCTGTTCTCCGCCGCGGAAGTGCTGATCGATCCCCGTATCGACAGCGAGATGGCCAACACGGTTCCCGCGCACCGGCGCGGCATGGCCTTCGGCTTCATCGGCACCGCCATGGCCGTCGGCGGAGCCTGCGCCAACGGACTGGCTGCCTGGCTGTCCACGGACGAGGGCGCTCCGGAGCGGCAGTTCTGGCTGCTGCTCGTCGCGGTGAGCGCGGCCTTCGCCGCGGTTCTCTACGCCGCCTCGTGGGCCACACGCACCCGGGGCGCAGCGAGGACGAGCCACGGCATGAGCTCTGCCTCGTCGGTCTAGAGGACTCGTGAGGATCTTGGGTTCCGGCCCCGCCACGTGAGCGGCGGGGCCGGACCCCCCGGGGCCCTGCCTCCTGTTCGGCAACCCCTGTGCAGCTCCCACGAACAGTCCGACGAGCACGCCGCCCCCTTCTGAGCAGGCACCGTCTCGAACCATGCGTGGCTCTCCGTGGAGTTCCGGTGCTCGGCCACGTCGGTATGCCGGAGGCCGGCACCCGAGCGCCTGCGGGAGGAGTCGGATCAGTCGAAAGACCGGAAGAGGCAGGCGGTCCTTCGCGAGGTTGCCGAGGAGACCGGCCTGCCGACAGCCGTGGTGAGCCGGCTTCTTCCTCTGACCGCGTCGGCGGTCACGTGCGCCAAGCAGGTGATCAGGATGCCGGCGCTACCGGCGGTGTGGTGGTGGGGGCGGGGGCGGGAGGGTGGTGACGTCGGGGGCGGGTTCGGGCCAGACGAGGAGGACGGGGCAGGGGGCGTGGTCGACGATGAAGCGGCCGGCGGGACCGAGACTGCGCGGTCCGAGATGGCTGCGGTCGCCGTCGCGGGCGAGGACGAGCAGGTCGGCGTCTTCGGCGGCGGACACGACTTCCCGCTCGACGCGGCCGGTGCGCTCGACACGGTCACAGGGACGCGCCAGGCGCTGTGCGGCTTCGGCGAGGAGCCGCTCGGCGGAGGCGGTGGCCAGGTGCTCGACCGCCGTGCCGGGGTCGCGTTCGGGACGGCCGCCACGGCCGAGCAGCCCGGCGAAGGCGCCGTGTGCGGCGCCGGGGGCTTCGGGGCCGGTGACGTGCAGCAGCACGATCCCGGCGGCCTCGGGGGCGTGGCTGCGGGCGGCGTCGACGCAGGAGGGCCAGGTGCCCTCGGTGATCCAGACGATGACTCGCACGGTGATCAGCCTCCGATGACGGTGAGTGAGACCCACAGTGCCACCACCGCGAGCAGCAGGGCGGCGGGCACGGTGCACAGGCCGAGCCGGGTGAACTCACCGAGTTCGACGTCACTGTCGTGTGCGCGCACGATGCGCCGCCACAGCAGGGTGGCCAGGGAGCCGGCGTAGGTGAGGTTGGGGCCGATGTTCACCCCGAGCAGCATCGCGAGGACGGCGCCGGGCCCGGACGGCACGGTCAGGGGCAGCAGCACCAGCACGGCGGGCAGGTTGTTGATGAGGTTCGCCAGCACCGCGGCCAGCGCCGCGACGGCGAGCAGGGCCACGAAGCCGGTTCCGTCCGGGACGAGACGTCCCAGGCCGGTGGCGAGGCCGTTGTCGACGACCGCGCGGACCACGATGCCCAGGGCCAGGACGAAGGCGAGGAACGGGACCGCGGCGGCGCGCACGAGGGTGGTGGGCCCGGTGCGGCGCTGCGCCAGAGCGCGCACGGCCAGCACGACGGCGCCGGCGAGGGCCGCCCAGGCGGGGTTGACCCCGAGGGCGGAGGTCAGGACGAACCCGGCCAGGGTGCAGGCCACGGTGGCCAGGGCGAAGACCGGCAGCTCGCGGGGCGCGGCGGTGGGGGCCGTCCGGGCTGCTCCGGCGTCCAGGTCGGTGGCGAAGAACCGGCGGAAGACCACGTACTCGGTGGTGATGGCGACCAGCCAGGGCAGGGCCATCAGGGCGGCGAAACGGGTGAAACTCAGTCCGCTGGCGGCGAACGCGAGCAGATTGGTGAGGTTGGAGACCGGCAGCAGCAGCGAGGCGGTGTTCGACAGGTGGGTGCAGGCGTAGACGTGCGGCTTGGGCCGGGCGCCGAGCCGGGCGGCGGTGGCGAAGACCACCGGGGTGAGGAGCACGACGGTGGCGTCCAGGCTGAGCACCGCGGTGATCACCGACGCGGCTGCGAACACCTGGACCAGCAGGCGGCGCGGGCGGCCCGCAGCGGTACGGGCCATCCACGCTCCGCACGCATGGAACAGGCCCTCGTCGTCGCAGAGTTGGGCCAGGACCAGGACGGCGGCGAGGAAGCCGATCACCGGTCCGAGCCGCGCGGCCTCCTCTCGGGCGTGGTCGAGCGAGATCGCTCCGGTGGCGATGACCACGCCCGCGGCCGGGACGGCGACGACCGCCTCCGGCCAGCCGAACGGGCGGACGACGGCGCACGCCAGCACCGCCAGGAGCAGAACGACGGAGACGGCCTCCGCCAGCGGGGAGCTCACGATCAGATCTTCTCCCAGCCGTGCGATACGGCGGCCGGGCATCCGCCGGACGGTGGATCACCGGGGTACGCCTGGCTTGTGGCTTGTGGCCCGTGGTGCCCGGCCGTGTCTTCCGCATCCCCTTCGACGTACTCGACGACGTCTCACCCACTGGAGGCCCGGTGGTGATCCGTCTTGCCGTCGGGCAGCCGGCGCCGTCCCCTGACTCCTCGCGGGGCGTGAGCACATTCCCGGAAAGTGTTCACCCCCCGCTCATCTGAGACCGGTGAGGACACGAGCGCCCGAAGTGGTGACGGTTTCCGCGGACCTCCCTGGCCGCCACCGCCCGTCCACCGCCACCACCGTCGGCGGGCAGGTGGTGCCGGGGTCACAGGATGGCGTCGGACCACTGGTCGAGGACGTCGTCGCCGCTCAGGACGACGGGTTCGCTCGCCCTGCCGTCCAGTTGCTGCTCGGCCCAGATCACCTTGCCGGTGGGGGTGTACCGGGTGCCCCAGCGTTCGGCGTAGCGGGCGACGAGGAACAGGCCGCGTCCGCCCTCGTCCGTGGCCGTCGCCTGGCGCAGGTGGGGCGAGGTGCTGCTGCCGTCGGAGACCTCGCAGATCAGACGGCGGTCCCGCAGCAGGCGGACGTGGATGGGGACGGTGCCGTGGCGGATGGCGTTGGTGACCAGTTCGCTGAGGATGAGTTCGGTGGTGAAGCCCGCGTCCGTCAGGTCCCATGCCGCCAGCTGCCGGGTGACGTCGGCGCGGACGCCGGACACGGCGGAGGCTTCGGGGGGCACGTCCCAGTCGGCGACCCGCTCGGGGCCGAGCACCCGGGTGCGTGCGACCAGCAGGGCGACGTCGTCGTTCCCGCGGTTCGGCAGGAGGGCGTCGAGCACCGCGTCGCAGGTCTCCTCGGGAGTCCGGCCGGGGTGGGACAGCGCGCCGCGCAGGATCTCCAGACCGACGTCGATGTCCCGGTCGCGGCTCTCGATGAGACCGTCGGTGTAGAGGACGAGCAGGCTTCCCTCGGGCACCTCGAACTCCGTGCTCTCGAAGGGCAGGTCGCCCAGGCCCAGCAGCGGACCGGCGGGCAGGTCGGGGAAGGTCACGGTGCCGTCCGGACGGACCAGGGCGGGGGGCGGGTGGCCGGCCCGGGCCGCGCTGCACGTGCCGGAGGCCGGATCGTAGACGACGTACAGACAGGTGGCCCCGATGATCCCCTCGTCGTCGCCCTGGTCCGCCCGCTCCCGGTCGAGCCGGGCCACCAGGTCGTCCACCCGGGCCAGCAGTTCGTCCGGCGGGAGGTCGAGGGTGGCGAAGTTGTGCACCGCGGTACGCAGCCGCCCCATGGTGGCCGCCGCGTGCAGACCGTGCCCCACCACGTCCCCGACCACCAGTGCCACCCGGGCGCCGGACAGCTCGATGACGTCGAACCAGTCCCCGCCCACCCCGGACTGGGCCGGCAGATAGCGGTGGGCCGCCTCCAGCGCGCTCAGGTTCGGCAGGTCGCGGGGGAGCAGACTGCGTTGCAGGGTGACCGCCAACGCGTGCTCGCGGGTGTACCGGCGGGCGTTGTCCAGCGCCACGGCGGCCCAGGCGGACAGCTCCTCGGCGAACAGCACATCGCTCTCGTCGTACGGCTCCGCCCGCTCCGAACGCCAGAAGTCCACCGAACCCAGCACCGTGCCGCGGGCCCGCAGCGGTACCGCGATCAGGGAGTGGAAACCGTGTCCCAGGAATTCCTCCGCGCGGTCGGGGGCCAGGGTCCGCCATCCCTCGGCGGTGTCCAGATCCGCCTCCAGCACCGCGCGGCCACTCTTCACGCACCGTGCCTGCGGTGTGGCGTCGGGGAAGCGAACCGTTTCGCCCACCGTCATCAGCGGCAGGCCGTCGTGGATGGTGCTCAGCCCGGCCCGCCGCATGACGGTGTGCCGCCCGGTCGGCTCCTCGCCGCGCAGCACCTCCTCGGCCAGGTCGACGGTGACCAGGTCGGCGAAGCGCGGAACCGCCACCCCGGCCAGTTCGTGGGCGGTGCGCTCCACGTTCAGGGAGGAGCCGATCCGCGCCCCCGCGTCGTAGAGCAGGCTCAGGCGCTCCCGGGAGGCCTCGGCGTGACCGGACAGGGCCCGCAGCTCCGTGGTGTCCCTGAGCGTCACCACGCTCCCGGCGCCTCCGGTGTCGGGAGCGGTGCGCCGCTTGTTGACCGCCAGCAACCGGTCGCCCGAGAGGACCACCTCGTCGGTGGCCGTCCGCTCCGAGGCCAGCAGTTCGACGACGCCCGGGCTCAGCCCCAGGTCGGTGACCTTCCGGCCCTCCGCGTCCGGCGGCATGTCCAGCAGCCGCCGCGCCTCGTCGTTGGCCAGCACCAGCCGCCCGCCGTTCCGTATGATCAGCACGCCCTCCCGCACCGCGTGCAGCACCGCGTCGTGGTGGTCGTACATCCGGGTCATCTCCACCGGACCGAGACCGTGGGTCTGACGCAGCAGGCGCCGGCTCACCAGGGCGGTGCCGCCCGCGCAGATGGCCAGGGCCACGCCCGCGGCCCCCAGGATCACCGGGAACTGCTGGGCCGCCATGCCCGCCACCTTCTGGACCGTGATCCCGACCCCCACAGAGCCGACCGGCGTCCCGTCGGGCTCGGTGACCGGGGCGTACCCGACCACCGAGCGCCCCTTGACGGTCTCGATGGTCTCTGTCAGAGGGGAGGTCAGCGGCTTGATCGGGCTGGTGACGGCCTTCCCGATCAGCGAGGGATCGGGGTGTGTGTAGCGGACCCCGTCCTTCGAGTACACGACGACGAGATCCACGTCGGTCGCCCGCTCGATCCGCTCGGAGAGCGGCTGCAGGGCCGTGCTGGGGTCGGGACCGGTCATCGCCGCCAGCGTCTGCGGGGAGTTCGCGAACGTCGTGGCGACGGCCAGGGAGCGGGTCTGGGCCTCGTGGAGGCTGTCTCGCCGGGCCTGGAACACGAGGGCGACCAGCGCGGCGGTGATGATCAGGGTCACGACCAGGACCTGAAGCACGAACACCTGGCCGGCCACGCTGCGGACCCGGAGCAGGGACCGCAGCCGCCCGGGGGGCCGCACCGGCCGGGAACCCTCGCCGCGCCGGTTCCACCGCCGGTCCGGCCCGGCGCGTGCGGTCCGGCCCCCGGACAGGCGGGGTGATGCGAGGGGAGGGCGACGGGGATGTGCGGTCACTGCATCGTTCGCCTCCTCGGGGCAGTGGCGTCCCGGCCGTCCACGGCCAGCCGTCCGCCGGCCGGGCGGCGGGCAGGACCAACGGCGCGCGGCCTCCGCGACGTCGTGTCCGGCGAGCGGACACCGGGATCATTGTCCCGGACATTTTTCGCATTCCTCGCGAACGAGTCAACGGTACCCGCTCATCCCCGGTCCGGTTGCGGAACCGCTGTGCGCAGCGGGCGCCACGCGCCACAATGCGGCTCAGGAGCGACACCACCGCAGAGGGGGAGAGCCATGGCCGACCATCGAACGTTCCAGGCAGCGGTCAGAGTCGAGAAGGCGCGGATCTGGTCCGCCTGGGCGTCCGGCGGTTCCGTCATGCTGGCCGCCGCCCTCGCCACCCAGGACATCCGCGTCGTCGGCGTCGTCACCCAGGTCCTGCTCGTCGGCGGCGGCATCGCGTTCACCGTCACCGCCGTACGGATGACCGACCGGCTCAACCGCAAGGCCGAGACGGCCCGCCGGGACGCCCTCGGAAGCCTCTGACGCAGGAGCCCCCTGACACAGCGGCCCGGTCCCGGGGCCGGGGCTCAGCGGGCGACCTGCCCGGTGAGGCTCCGCCCGATCCCCCGGGCCGCCACCTGCAGGGCGCTGACCAGCCGTGCCCGGTCGCGTCTGAGGCTGGGGGCGACGATGCCGAGCGCCGCCACCACCGCGCCGTCCGAGCGGATCGGCACGGCCACCGTGCACGCGCCCAGGCTCATCTCCTCCACCGTCGTGGCGTAGTCGTCCTCGCGGACCTTCTCGAGCTGGCCGCGCAGCAGTTCCGGCCGGCTCACCGTGTAGGGGGTGATCCGGGGGAGGTCGGCGAGCACCTCCTCCTGGACGGCGGCCGGGGCGTGCGCGAGCAGCACCTTGCCGACCCCCGTCGCGTGCAGCGGCAGACGGGAGCCGATCGCGCTGACCACCGGCACCGAGGCGTGCCCGGAGAGCCGGTCGACGTACAGCGCCCGCAGTCCGTCGCGCACCGCGAGGTGCACGGTGGCGAGGGTCGCGCCGTAGAGGTCGTGGAGGTAGGGGGAGGCGATCTGCTGCAGCCCGGTGTGCACGGGTGCGAGCAGGCCGATGTCCCACAGCCGGCGCCCGACGACGTACTCCCCCGACGCGGTACGGCTCAGCGCGCCCCACGCGACGAGCTCGCCGACCAGCCGGTGCGCGGTCGGGACCGGCAGGCCGGCGCGGGCGGCGAGCTCGGTGAGACCGAGCCGCCGGTGCCGCCCGTCGAAGGCCCCCAGAAGCGCCAGCGCGCGACTGGTCACGGAACGCCCGGGTGTCGAGGAGTTGCCTGCCATGCCCGGCATCCTTCCGCTGAGCGGAAACGAAGGCAAGCCCGGCCCCGCCCCCACGGCTCCCGGCGGCGGCCCCGGGACGGCAGGAAAGGGGGGCTGCCCGTCATTGCGGCCACCCGGCTGTCCGCCGAGGATGAACGCCATGACGAGCAGATCGGTGCTGGTGGTCGTCTTCGACGACGTGCAGAGTCTCGATGTGACCGGCCCCCTGGAGGTGTTCGCGGGGGCGGGACGCCACAGCGGGCACCCGTACGAGATCCGCACCGCCTCGCTCGACGGCGCTCCGGTCCGTACCTCGAGCGGTCTCACCGTCGTCCCGGACCAGGCACTGGGCGGGGCCGAGGTGCCGCACACCCTGCTCGTCCCGGGGGGCGACGGAACCCGTCGCCCGGATCCCCGCCTGATCGACCGGCTCCGGGAGCACGCCCGGGACGCCGAGCGCATCGTCTCCGTGTGCAGCGGCGCGCTGCTGCTGGCCGAGGCCGGCCTGCTCGACGGCCGGCGGGCGACGACCCACTGGTCGGTCTGCGACCACATGGCCAGGACCTACCCGGCCGTGGACGTCGACCCCGACCCGATCTTCGTACGTGACGGCCGGATCGCCACCTCGGCCGGAGTCACCGCGGGCATCGACCTCGCGCTCGCCCTGGTCGAGGAGGACCACGGCAGGGACACCGCGCTCGCCGTCGCCCGCCACCTCGTGGTCTTCCTCCGGCGTCCGGGCGGCCAGGCGCAGTTCAGCGCCCAGCTCGCCGCCCAGACCGCGCGGCGCGAACCACTGCGGAAGGTCCAGCAGTGGATCACCGAGCATCCGGACGGGGACCTCTCCGTCGAGAGCCTGGCGGAGCGCGCCCACCTCTCCCCCCGGCACTTCGCCCGCACCTTCCACTCGGAGACCGGTACGACACCCGGCCGGTACGTCGAGCGCGTCCGCCTGGAGCACGCCCGGCGCCTCCTCGAGGACACGGCCGACGGCGTCGGGCAGGTCTCCCGCGCCAGCGGCTACGGCACACCCGAGGCGATGCGCCGCGCCTTCGTGAAAGCCCTGGGCACCGCTCCGGCCGAGTACCGCCGACGCTTCCGCCCGTCCACACCGCCCACACCGCCCATGTCCTCCGAACCCGCCTGAGTACGCCTGAGTCCGCCCGCTGAAAGGCAGCTGAGATGCAGATCGCGATCGTCCTCTTCGACCGCTTCACCGCGCTGGACGCGGTCGGCCCGTACGAGATGCTCTGCCGCACACCCGGCGCCGAGACGGTCTTCGTCGGGCAGCGGCCGGGCCCCGTGCGCAACGACCGCGGCGACCTCGCACTCGTCGCGGACCACCGCCTCGACGAGGTGCCGGCCCCCGACATCGTCGTGGTGCCCGGCGGCCCCGGGCAGACCGCCCAGATGGAGAACGGGACGCTCCTCGACTGGCTGCGCACCGCCGACGCCGCCAGCACCTGGACGACCTCGGTGTGCACGGGCTCGCTGCTGCTCGCGGCGGCCGGGCTGCTCGAAGGCCGCCGCGCCACCTCGCACTGGCTGGCGCTCGACAGCCTCGCCGCGTTCGGTGCCGAACCGACCGGGGAGCGGGTCGTCACGGACGGCAAGTTCGTCACCGCGGCCGGAGTCTCCTCCGGGATCGACATGGCCCTCACCCTGGTCGGCAGGATCGCCGGCGACGCACACGCGCAGGCCGTCCAGCTCGGGACCGAGTACGACCCCCAGCCGCCCTACGACGCGGGCTCCCCCCGAAAGGCCCCCGCGGCACTTGTCGACAAGCTCCGCGCCGGGAGCCGTTTCATCCTCCGGTAGCCCCGTCCGGCGGGCGGCTCCACGCACCGCGCCTCAGCCGCGGACGCAGTCCTCGATCACCGAGGCGACCTGTTCGGTCGCGGCCGAGACGCGGTGCGTGCGCCGGGCCAGCATCAGCTCCACGGACTCGGAGCCGGTGAGCGGCACGTAGGTCACGCCCTCGAGGCTCAGGCTCTGCACCGACTGCGGCACCAGGGCCACGCCGTGTCCCGCCGCGACGAGGACGACCAGGGTGGCCGTCTCGGCGATCTCGATGAGCGGGTCGGGCCGGAAACCGGCCCGTTGGCAGGCGGCCAGGACCCGGTCGTACATCGAGGACCGGGACTGCGAGGGGTGGATGACGAACGGCTCGCCGGCCAGGGCCTCCAGCGGGATGCCCGGCCGGTCCGCCAGCCGGTGGTGGGCCGGCAGCACGGCCACCAGCGGCTCGGACCGCAACGGCGTGGTGCGGATGTTCTCCTGCGACACCATGCCCCGCAGGACGGCGAGGTCGAACGTGCCGGAGAGCAGGCCCTCGACGAGCCGCGGGGTGAGGATCTCCCCCCGCAGGTCCAGGGTGATGCCCGGCAGCTTCGCCCGTACGGTGCGGGCGACCCTCGGCAGGACGTCGTAGGTGGCCGTGCCGATGAAGCCGACCGAGACCCGGCCCGCGTGACCGGTGGCGAGTTCCCGCAGGTGGATCCGCGCGCGCTCCTCCTCCGTGACGATGGTGCGCGCGTAGTCGGTGAGGTGACGGCCGGCCTCGGTCAGCTCGACGCGCCGGGTGGACCGGTTGAACAGGGTGACGCCCAGCTCCCGCTCCAACTGCTTGACCTGTTGGGACAGGGCCGGCTGCGCCACGTGCAGGCGGGCGGCCGCGCGCCCGAAGTGGCACTCCTCGGCCAGGACGAGGAAGGAGCGGAGCTGACGGAGTTCCATCCCCCTATTTTATAAGAACCCCTTATGAATCCATGCAGACTAGGTCTTGGACATGATGAAAGGGGTCCTCGTACTGTGGGGGCGTGAGCGACAGTTACCTTTACGCAGCAGCGAGAACACCTTTCGGTAAATTCTCGGGAGCCCTTGCCGAGGTCCGGCCCGACGACCTTGCCGCGGTGGCTGTCACCGGGGCCCTGGCCAAGACCCCCGCACTCGACCCGGCCGAGATCGGCGACGTCGTCTGGGGCAACGCCAACGGCGCCGGCGAGGACAACCGCAACGTCGGCAGGATGGCCGTCCTGCTCGCGGGACTGCCCACCTCGGTCCCCGCCACGACCGTCAACCGGCTGTGCGGCTCCTCCCTGGACGCCGCCATCATCGCCTCCCGCGCCATCGAGACCGGCGACGCGGACATCGTGCTCACCGGCGGCGTCGAGTCGATGACCAGGGCGCCCTGGGTCCTGCCCAAGCCCTCGCGCGCGTTCCCCGCCGGGGACGTGACGGCCGTGTCCACCACGCTCGGCTGGCGGCTGGTCAACCAGCGCATGCCGAAGGAGTGGACCGTCTCCCTGGGCGAGGCGAACGAGCAGCTGGGCGACCGCTTCACCATCGCCCGCGAACGGCAGGACGAGTTCGCCGCCCGCTCCCACAACCTCGCCGACGACGCCTGGAACGCGGGCTTCTACGACGACCTGGTGGTGCCCGTCGTCACGGACCGCAAGGGCACCACCGTCACCCGGGACGAGGGGATCCGCCCCGGCTCGAGCGCCGAGAAGCTCGCCGGGCTCAAGCCCGTCTTCCGCACCGACGGCGTCATCACCGCGGGCAACGCCTCCCCGCTGAGCGACGGCGCCTCCGCGGTCCTGCTCGGCTCGGGCGAGGCCGCCGCCCGCATCGGCACCGACCCGCTCGCCCGCATCGCCGGCCGGGGCGTGTCCGCGCTGGACCCGCAGCTGTTCGGGTACGCCCCCGTGGAGGCGGCGAACCGGGCGCTGAAGGGCGCCGGCATCACCTGGTCCGACGTCGCCGCCGTCGAACTCAACGAGGCCTTCGCCGTCCAGTCGCTGGCCTGCGTGGACGCCTGGGGCGTCGACCCGGAGATCGTCAACGCCAAGGGCGGCGCGATCGCGCTCGGCCACCCCCTGGGCGCCTCCGGAGGCAGACTCCTGGGCACCCTGGCCCACCGGCTGAAGGAGTCGGGACAGCGCTGGGGCGTCGCCGCCATCTGTATCGGAGTCGGCCAGGCGCTCGCCGTGGTCCTGGAGAACGTCTCGGGAGGCAACCGATGAAAACACAACTGTGCGACCACGCGGACGAGGCGGTGGCCGGGATCGAGGACGGCTCGACCGTGCTCGTCGGAGGGTTCGGCATGGCCGGCATGCCGGTCGACCTGATCGACGCCCTCATACGCCAGGGCGCCAAGGACCTCACCGTCGTGTCCAACAACGCCGGCAACGGCGACACCGGACTGGCCGCGCTGCTGGCCAAGGGGCGGGTCCGCAAGGTGATCTGCTCCTTCCCGCGCCAGGCGGACTCCTGGGTGTTCGACGAGCTCTACCGGGCGGGCCGGATCGAACTGGAGGTCGTCCCCCAGGGCAACCTCGCGGAACGGATGAGGGCGGCCGGGGCCGGCATCGGCGCCTTCTTCTGCCCCACCGGAGTCGGCACGCTCCTCACGGAGGGCAAGGAGACCCGCGAGATCGACGGCCGCACCTACGTGCTGGAGTACCCGATCAGGGGCGACGTCGCGCTGATCGGCGCCCACCGCGCCGACCGCATGGGCAACCTCGTCTACCGCAAGACCGCCCGCAACTTCGGCCCGGTCATGGCCACCGCCGCGACCACGGTGATCGCGCAGGTCCGCGAGATCGTCGAGACCGGCGAGATCGACCCCGAAACCGTCGTGACCCCCGGCATCTACGTCGACCGCGTGGTCAAGGAGGCAGCCACCGCATGAACGCGACCAGCCCAGCCAAGAACGACCGGGTCCCGCTGAACGACCGGGGCCCGCTGAGCAAGAACGAGATGGCCGCCCTCGTGGCGCGCGACATCCCCCAGGGTGCCTTCGTCAACCTGGGCATCGGGCAGCCGACCCTCGTCGCCGACCACCTGCCCGCCGACTCCGGGGTGGTCCTGCACACCGAGAACGGCATGCTCAACATGGGGCCCGCGGCGAAGGCGGGAGAGATCGACCCCGACCTGACGAACGCGGGCAAGATCCCGGTGACCGAACTGCCGGGAGCCGCCTACTTCCACCACGCCGACTCGTTCGCGATGATGCGCGGCGGCCACCTGGACATCTGCGTCATGGGCGCGTTCCAGGTCTCGGCCACCGGCGACCTGGCCAACTGGCACACGGGAGCACCCGACGCCATCCCCGCCGTCGGCGGCGCCATGGACCTGGCGATCGGCGCCAAGAAGGTCTACGTGATGATGACGCTCTTCACGAAGACCGGCGCCGCCAAACTGGTGCCCGAGTGCACCTACCCGCTCACCGGGCTGCGCTGCGTCGACCGCGTCTACACGGACCAGGCGGTGTTCGACGTCACCCCCCAGGGCCTGAGGGTCACCCAGACCTTCGGCACCACCCTGGACGAACTCGCCGACCGCCTCGACGTCCCCCTGCTCCCCGCCGAGGCGTGAGCCCGGGCCGACGGCCCGCCCGACCAGACACCGACGGCCTGCCCGCGAACCCGCGGGCAGGCCGTCGGTGTCTGGTCGGGCGGAGGCCGGCGACCGGGGCTACGGTCGCAGCGCCTGAGGCGACGGGGCTCGTTCCAGCTTCGCCAGGTGGGTGTCCACCACCCGGGCTGCCCAGTCCGTGTCCTCGTCGTCCTCGTCGTTCTCGTCCTCGCCCTGTCGGATCATGTGCAGAGCAAGCCCGTCCACCAGTGCGTGCAGACGCTGCGTCTCGACCCGGACCTCCTCCGGGGCCACGCCCCGTACGCGTACCACCCGTTCGCACAGCTCCCTGATGATCCGGTGCACCCTGTGGTGCGTCGCGCGCAGGTCGTCGTCCGTCATCGCGGCCGTGCCGAGGACCACGGTGATCTCCATCTCCAGGCGCCGCGACTCGTCCAGGGGCAGCAGTTCCAGCAGTACCGCCCGCGCCCAGTCGTCACCCGGCGCGATGGCGGCGACCCGGTCGGCCAGGCGTTCGACCACCATGTCGTACGCCCTGATCCGCAGGCTGGCCTGGGTCGGGAAGGTGTAGCGCAGCGAGCTCGGCGGCAACCCCGCCTCGGCGGCGACTTTGCGCACCGACAGCGCCGGGATGCCGTCACGCACCAGAACTCTCCACGCCGCTTCCGCAACCTGGCGGTTGCGTTCGTCAGGGTCGATCACGCGAGGCATGACACCATCGTCGCACGACTGTACGACTACGTGCTAGCGTCGTTTTGGTACAGCCGTACGAAAGCGTGGAGAGGAACGTGCACATGGCCTGGACCGTCTTGATCGCCTCCGCTGTGCTGGAGGCCGTCTGGGCCACGGCCCTGGGGATGTCCCAGGGATTCCGGCGGCTCGCGCCGACCGCCGTCTTCGCCGTCGCCATGACGCTGAGCATGGTGGGCCTGGCCTACGCGATGACCTCGCTGCCCACCGGCACCGCCTACGCGGTGTGGGTCGGCATCGGTGCCCTCTTGACCGTCGTGGTCGCCGCCGCGCGGGGCCAGGAGAGGCTGACCCCCCTTCGCGCGACCCTGCTGGCCGGCCTGATCGGCTGCGTCGTCGGACTGAAGGCGGTGAGCTGAATGCCCTGGGTGATCCTCTTCGTCAGTGCGGTGCTGGAGGCCGTCTGGGCCACCGCGCTCGGCGCCAGCGACGGTTTGTCCGAGCCCGTCGCGAGCGTGGTGTTCTTCATCGCGGTGGTCCTGAGCATGATCGGCTTGTCGCGCGCCGCGAAGCACATCCCCATCGGCGTCGCCTACGCCGTGTGGACCGGCACCGGCGCCGCACTCACCGTCACCTGGGCCATGGCCACCGGCACCGAGGAGGCGAGCGTGCTCAAAGTGCTGTTCCTGGCCGGCATCATCGGATGCATCGCCGGACTCAGACTGTCCAAGCCGGGCCCGCCCGGGAACGGCCCGGCTCCCCGCAGTCCGGAAGACCGACCCGACACCGCCGCAGCACCGCAGCAGACCCCTTGAGATCCGTCCCGGCTCCTCGAAGCGCTCGCCCTGCCCGAGCCGGCCTCGGGCACAGTTGCTCGGGGAGGTCGCGGCACAGCACCGAAGGAAACCGTGAACGGGGGCTCGGGGCCCGCCGGACGGACGATGCCGCAGGGCTCCGGTCGGCAACTGCGAGCCCTCCGGTCCCAGCGGTGCGCCATCAGGTCGGGGGCGCGGCACCTCAGGCCGATGCCCTTCTGTCCGGTGCCGGGATGACCCCCTGCGGGGTCGGCGGTTCGGGGAGCATGCAGTCGACCTCGCCGGTGAACTCCTCGGCGGTCATCCGCTCCTCGCCGATGACCACGTCGGCCGTGAACGGCAGGCCGCACGCTGCCTCACCGGCCTCACCGGCCTCACCGGCCTCACCGGCCTCACCGGCCTCACGGACTTCGGGGGCGCGGGGGAGAGGTGGTTGCGCGACCGGGCCGAAGGCTCCATCGATACCGGCGACCACTCCCCGTGGAACCAGGTGGGGAACATCCCCTGTCCGGTGCTCTGCACATGCTCATCGAGCGAAGTGGGTGAGTTCGGTGCGCGTTCCCGGCGGACGGCGCGGGGCGTTCGAAGTGGTGGAGCAGGGCGAAAGTCCGCTCCGCCACGTAGCGGACCCCGCCCACGCCCTTGATGTTCGGTGACCGGTAGTCCCGTGGATCTCAGCGGACCGAGTGATCAGCGGCGTGGGACGGCGAGCCCGGAGAAGGAAGCTGTTCACGGCCCTGTGTGGATGTGGGCCGCCCAACGGGTCGGGAGCAGCGGATCGGCGTCGCGGACCGCACGGACCGCCCGGTGGAGGGCGAGGGCCGCGCCCCCGGTCCTGTATCCGGCGTAGAAGGCGCGTGCCAGGTCCGCCGCCGTTCGGTCGTGGACCTGCCACAGGGTGGCGATCACGTCACGGAACCCGACGAGCCGGAACGCCGAGCCGAGATGCAGGGACTCGCCGGTGAACTCGCCCGCGCTGCGGGCCGTCGAGCAGGCCGACAGATAGGCGAGGCCGGCGCGCGAGGCCCGCAGCCGGTGCAGGTCGGCGACCATCAACGGCTGGTCGTACAGGACCAGGTGACTACCCGACGGGTTGGTCGGATCGTGGTGCGCGTGGCACGCGAAGTGCGCCCAGAGGCTGGACGACAGTGCCTCGGTCACGGCGGCCCGTGTGGCCCGTGGACCCAGCAGGAGCCGCGCTCCCGGAGCGGAGCCGATCGCGACGGCTTCGGCCAGGGCGGCGGGCAGCGGCATGTGTCCCGGGGTGTCGGGTACGGCCACGACCAAGGGCGGGCCGTCCGCCCGGCTCATCCGGTGGTCGGGGTCCGTCGGCAGCGCGCGGATCGTGGGGGTGTACGACGAGACGACCCGGTCCAGCACCGTGTCGCCGGACCGCGTCTCTTCGTCCGCCCAGTGCCCGGCCGCGTGCAGGGGAAGGGCGTTCAGCGCACCCGTCGGCGACCACCACACCCGCGGCCATGGCCCGCCGTCCGGGGGCGGGCCGGTGTGCCCGAGGTTCCGCAGTACGGGCTCCGCCACCGCGTCCCAGAGCCAGCCGAGCGTCTCCCGCACGGTGGCCTGGGCCTCAAGGCGTTGCACCAGCCCGGCGTGCGGATTCTCCGCAGTGGTCACCGCCGTGGCGAACTCCGCGGTCCGCCGGTCGAGTTCACCGGGCTCCAGATCGGGCAGCGGCACCACGCGCAGGCTGCCGCCCTTCAGCAGCAGGGCGTCGCAGCGGTACCGGCTCACGTTCACGGTGACCACGGGGCCCAGCCGCGCGGCGCGGGCCCGCAGCCGATCGGCCCGTGGGACGGCGAGGAAGTCCTCGAACCCGGGCCGACGGCGGATCTCGCGCAGGGTCCGCTCCATGCGCAGTCCCAGCGCGTGCCGGCGGTCCGGATCGGGGTCGGGCTCGCTCAGTGCCTGCCGCACCGCCGTCAGTTCGGCTGCCCATGCGGGTGCCGCCGAATGGAGTTCGGTGAGTTCGCGGTCGGCGTCGAGGGTGGCGGAGAGCAGTAGGGAACGTCCGTGCTCCAGCATTTCCAGTGCCGTGTCCGGCTGCCCCGCCTCCAGCGCGGCCGCCGCGGCGTCGCCGGCCAGCCGGAACCGCCCGGCCAGCAGCCGTTCCTGGTCGGCGCGGCGCAGATGGGCCGGGACAAGCTCCGGCAGTCGGCCGATGGCCGCGCGATAACCGTCCACGGCCGTCGGCCAGTCCCCGGTCGAGGCCGCCCACTCCGCCCACTGGGCCGAGCCCGTGATGCGCTGCATGCTCGTCGCGCCGGGCGTCGACGTCGCGGTGCGCAGCACGTCGATCGCCTCGCGCAGCGCGGCGGCGTCCCCGCGTTCGCGGAAGCGCTGGGCGAGCGCGTGGGCAAGGTTGTGGAGCGAGTCGATCCGCGTGGTGGGCAGGTCCGGTTCGGCCACCGCACGGCGGTAGGCGTCGACGACCTCGTCGAGGACGTCGGGCGTGTCCGGCCGCTCGTGCCAGGTGGCGAGGGCGGTGCCCAGGTTGTTCAGGGTCTCGGCGCGGTCACCGGTGTCGCGGTCACCGGTGTCCTGTTCCGCCAGCACCTGCCGCAACAGGCCGATCGCCTCCCGCAGCCACGACGGATCGACGGTCGCGGCACCGCCCGGATGGTCTCTGTGCAGATCGAGATCCGCCCGGTACGCCATGACGAGTGCCACGGCGAGGTCCCGTCGGGGGTCCTTCTCGCGCGAGGGCGGTGGTGCGCCCGCGGCAGCGGCCTGTTCGCGGAGGAGTTCCACCGCGTCGAGGACGTCGCCCAGCCAGCCCTCGTACTGATGCCGGGCGAGCAGGGCGTGGGCGAGGGCCGGCCGGGCGTCGGACAGCAGCAGCGGATCGCCCTCGGCCAGGGCCATGGCCTCGCGGGCGTGCGCCACGGACTCGTGCAGGGAATCGGCGTCGGACACGGACTGGTGACGCTGGTTCAGCATGCTGCTCAGCCGGGTCAGATGCCCGACGCGGGGGTGGTGGCCCAGCGCTTGGCCGACCCGGATCGCGGTCCGTACGGCCGTGATCGCCTCGCCCAGCGTGCCCGCGTCCGGAGCGGCCAGATGCCGGGCGTAGCGGGCGTCGGCGAGCAGGGCCCAGCGGGCGGGCAGGCTGGGGTGGTCGCCGGGCACGCTGTCGACGCCCTCCCGCAGCAGGGTGATGGCCTCGTCCAGCTCGTCCGGGTCGTCCGTCCGCTTACCGCGCAGGTACAGGGCCTCGCCCAGGATCCGGCGGACCCCCACGCGGTTGTCGGGCGGGGTGTTCGGGTCCGAGACGGTCCGGCGCAGTCTGCCGATGGCCCTGTCGAGGTCGGCGCGGTGGCCGCGCAGGAGCAGCGCGGTGTTCAGGATGGTGCCGGCAGCGCAGTGGGTGTCGGTGTAGGCGGTGCTGACCGCCAGTACGTGGTGGAGAGTGTCGATCAGGTCGTCCACGGTGAGGCCCGTGGTGCCCGGCGGAGACCGGTGGTCGTCCGGCAGGTCGTCCTGCTCCCGGTCGGAGAGCGAGGCCGATGCCATGGCCATCAGCCGCCGCGAGGCCAGGAGCAGGGCGCCCTGCGGGTCACGCCGTACCGCGGCCGTACGACGGAACAGCTCGGCCACTGGCCCGGGGATGTCCCTCATGCGGTGCCGGTGGGCGACGGCGAGGAGGGACAGCGCGTTCTCGTAGACGGAATCAGCGCATTCGCCCCTGCCGCGTCTCAGCAGCGCGAGGTGGGTGTGCCAGCGCAGCAGGCCCAACGCCAGGAAGGCGGCAGGATCGGGCCGTCCGAAGCGGTTCTCCAGCCCCACGATGACCAGACGGGTGCCCTCGCTGGTGGCGTCCGGGCTGAGCAGCAGTTCGTCGTCGCCGGTGCGCAGGAAGGCGTCGAGGCGGTTCCGTACGGCGGACAACGCCGCCCGCTTGTCCCGCGTCACTGCTGGGGCGGGGTCAGGCGGTGGAGCATGTCGAGGAACCGCGGGGTTGCCTGGATCGTGTGCGGCCGGCCCGGGGTGCCCAGGCCGCGCGCCGTGCCGGCCTCCAGGTCCGGTAGGACGATGTGCTCCAGCAGGCCGTCGGACCACCAGTACAGTTCGTCGCTCAGCCGCTGTTCCGGCTCGGCGTGGTCGCGGAGACCGGCGCCGAACTTCTGCAGGGCCGGGCCGGCCGTGACGACGTTCATGCCGGTCACGACCCAGAACGCCAGGGTGTCGGTGCGCGGCGCCACCACCAGGACGCCGTACGGCGCCGGGCGGGCGACCAGTTCGTCCAGCCGCAGGAGATGCGCGGCCGTGTGCTCGCCACTGCCGAGCACCACGAGGACCGGGGAACCCTCGGGACCCATGTCGTGTACCTCGCACGGCTGGCGCCGGAGGTTGGCCAACGCGAGCGACCACACATCGGCGGGGGACACGTCCCAGTGACGGGTCTGCTCGGTGCCGACGGTCAGGACCGAGCGCTCGCCGATGAGCTGGACCTCCGCGAGCAGACGGTCGCCGAGGGCGCGCGTCATCTCGTCCGGGCGGTCGGACTCCTGCACGAGGCGCACCGCGGGCAGCAGCGCACCCCGGGCCCGCTCGAAGGGCAGCGCCGCCAGGGCCTCCGCCTCACGCGCCCGGTCCTGCCACCAGAGCTCGTACTCCGTCATCGCCGTGGACCACCGCTCGCGCGGCTGGTCCCGCAGTGCTTCGGCCAGGTGCGCGAGGTCCACCTCCACGGCCGGACCTCCCGGCAGGCTCCGGGAGAGGGCTTGTTGTCCGGCGTAGTCGGGTACGAGGCGCTCACGGACCAGTTCCTGGAAGACGGCCCACTCTCCGGGACCGAACCAGGCACACCATGACGGGGCGGAGGGCCGGCTGTCCCTGGATTTCCGGAAGAGCGCCATGGGCCCAAGGGTACGATCGTACTTACTTTCTGAACAGGCTTCAGATACACAGCGTGGTGCGAGTGGGCGGGGACACGACTGATGGTGGCGGACGAACTGGGGCGATTCTGCGCCGAGTTGCCCGAACTGCGTGCGGCGCTGCGCCGCACGCCCCGGCAGCTCGCGTTGCTCGACCGGGCCGAGCACGCGCTGCGCGAGGGCGAGCCGGTGGCTCCGCTGCTGCGGCAGCTCGGGATCGCGGTGGACGAAGACACCGGCCCCCTCGCCGGCCGGGACGCAGGGGCCACGACGGCGCCGGTGCGCAGTGCCCCGCATGTGGTGACAGGTTCGTACCTCTGCCCGCGCCGTAGCTGTCTGCGGGTCGACGAGCGACGCCCCGGGGACGAACTGCCCGTCTGCCACGTGTACGGCGAGGCGCTGCGGTTCGTGCCGGACGGGCGATGAACGGCGTCCTGTCGGAACTGGGCCGCCGGCTCGCCGAACGGCTGGTGGCACTCCTGGTCCTGCCCGGCCTGCTGTATCTCGGCGCGGCGCTGTCGGCCGCCGCGCTCGGTGGGGCACGGCTGGACGAGGCCGGGCGGGCGGCGCGGCGCGCGGTGGCGCCGATCACCGGGGCGGTCGCGACGCCGTCCGCGTCCTCATGGCTGTCCGTAGCCCTCCTGCTGACCGCCGTCCTGCTCGCCGCGGGTGCGTCCGGCCTCGCGGCGCAGGCCGCCGGAGCGGTGGTGGACCGGTTGTGGGCGGGGCCGTGGCCCGACTGGGCGGAACGGCTCGCTCGCCCCCTGACCGACCGGCGGGCCCGCGCCTGGGACGCCGCCGACCGGCTCCGGGAGGGCACCACCGGCGCCGAGCTGGACGCCCGTACGGCCCGCCGCAACCGGATCGGACTCCAGCGGCCCTCGGCCCCCACCTGGATGGCCGACCGGCTGCGGGCCGCCGACGCCCGGATCTGGCAGGAGTACGGGCTCGACCTCACCGTCTCCTGGCCCCGGCTGTGGCTGGTGCTCCCGGATTCCTCCCGTACGGCCGTGCAAGCGGCCCGCGAGCGGCTGGCCGCCACGACGCTGCTGGCCGGATGGGGGGTTCTGTACGCGCTGCTCGGTCTGTTGTGGTGGCCGGCCGTGGCCGTCGGCGTGGTGATCGGGGTGACGGCTTGGCGGCGGACCCGGGCGGCATTCGACACGCTCGCCGAACTGGTCGAGGCGGTGGTGGACGTCCACGGCCCCGAACTCGCCGCGGCACTCGGCGTGCCGGTCCCGGACCAGCGGCTGACGCCGCCCATCGGGCGGGGGCTGGTGGAACGGTTCCGCAAGTCGTCGTGAGAGGACACGAGCGCCACCCCCCGGCCGCCGGAATCCTCGTGCCGTTGTGAGGCGGAGGGGACCGTGCGAGGAGGCGGGGTCCTTGGCCCGCAGCGGTAGTACCCGAACCGGCCGGTTCCGGGCACGGAGGAGACGATCGCGAGTCGGCGTTCGCGGTCGGCCCGGCCCTCATCCTGGACGGTCCGACGCGCCGCCCCGGGGAACAGGACCCCCTCGCTCCAGTCGCAGAAGCAGCGCCGACACTGCTCAAGGACCGAGTTCTGCCGCCGGACTCCGGCCGGCCCCGGCGTGGATCACCCGTCCGTCACGTCAGGGAAGCCCCAGCACAGCCCACCGTCTTCCCGGGGGCGTTCACGCGCGGCGTGGTGCCCCACTCGTCGGCCGGCGCCGCGACCAGCACCGGACCCCGGCCGGACTCGGCGTGCGACACCGCCATGGTGGGAGCAGGTACCACGGCCGCTGGACCTGGAGCCCCGGCCGTCGCGACGCGGGGCTCCGGGGAACACCGGGCTGGTGGTTCAGCACTCGCCGGTCGGCCCGTCACTCGTACCGGTACTTCAGCGAGTCCGCCTCCGCCTGCTCGATGTCGGCGATCGTCAGCTCCGGCATCCGCAGCTGGGCCAGCGTCACCTCGGCCGAGGTCGGCTGGGCGTCCGCCGGCAGCCACTGCTCCGGCTTCCAGGCCCCGCTGCGCAGGAGCGACTTGGGGCAGTGCGGGTAGACCTCCTCGATCCCCAGCACCAGCGCACTGGCCGGCGGCTTGCCCACGGCGGTCAGCCGCGACAGCAGCTCCGGGCGGGTGGAGACGCAGGCCCGGCCGTTCACCCTGAGCGTCGTGGTGCGCCCCGGGACGACGAACAGCAGCCCGGCCCGCCCGGTGGCGATGACGTTCTGCAGGGTGTCCAGACGCTTGTTGCCGGTCGCGTCCGGTATCGCCACCGTCCGTGCGTCCAGGACCGCGACGAACCCGGCGGGGCCGCCGAGCGGAGAGACGTCACAGTTGCCCTCGGCGTCCACGCTGGCGACCGCAGGTCGATCACACCGGCCCGCCCGGGGTTCCCTACGGCTCCCACCCGGCCACCTGCCCGGTCCGCGCCCTTGGCGGCCGAGCGCGAACCGGCATGTCAAGTCAGCATGACTGAACGTGACGAACCGTCTACTGTGGCGAGATTCATGTAGTACGGGGGTCCGTATGCACAGCGAAGACAGAGCCGGTGGAGCGGACGACGGGGCTGCCGGACGTTCCGGCGGCCGTTGGGCGGACGACGGCCTCCAGCGCGCGGGCACGGGTGCGCCGCAGGAGTGGCCGGGGACGCCGCCGCACGGCGATCAGCCCTCCTCCCACACCGTGATCGACGGCCGCTACGAGCTGCTGGAGCCGATCGGTAAAGGCGGGATGGGGGAGGTCTGGAAGGCCTACGACCGGCGACTGCGCCGTTTCGTCGCCGTGAAGGGGCTGCTCGACTGGAACGCCATGACCGCGGGCACCCGGACGGAGGTGATGCGGCGGGCACGGCGCGAGGCGGAGGCCCTCGCCAAGATCGAGCACCGGAACGTGGTGACGGTCCACGACCAGCTCGAGACCGACGACCAGGTCTGGATCGTGATGAAGCTGCTCGAAGCGAGGTCCCTGGCGGACCTCTTGAGCAGTGAACGGGTCCTTGCCGTGCCCCGGGCGGCAGACATCGGCCTCCAGATCCTCCAGGGCCTGCGGGCGGTCCACGGCGCATCGGTCGTCCACCGTGACGTGAAGCCGGGCAACGTCGTCGTCCGGGACGACGGGCTCGCGATCCTGGTGGACTTCGGCATCGCCACGTTCGACGGCGCGCCCCGGGTGACCCGGCTCGGAAACGTCGTCGGCACGGTCCCGTACCTGGCGCCCGAGCTCTTCGCGCCCGCGTCCCCGGGCCCCACGCCCGCATCGGACCTGTGGGCGCTGGGGGTCACGCTGTACGAGATGGTCGAGGGCCACGTCCCCTTCGGCGGCAATGCGTTCTGGGAGGTTCAGGAGAACATCAGGCAGTTCCCCGAACCGTCTCTCCGGTACGCCGGTCCTCTCTCCCCGGTCATCCGAGGACTGCTGATCACGAACCCGCTACAGCGCCTGGAGGCGGCCGCGGCGGAGGCGATGCTCCGGGAGGTGATCGAGGGCCCCGCCCTGCCGAACGCCGCCCGGGCCGCGTCGGCGCCCGTGCCTGCCGTGTCCGTCCCCGCTCCTCCGCTGGAGAACGGGAAGCGCGTCCGGTTCCCGGACTGGAAGCGCGTCCGGCCCCCGGGCTGGAAGGCGGCGACGGCGGCGGTGTGCGTCGCGCTGCTGGCCGGCGCGGGCTGGATCGTTTCGAACGGCAGCCGCCACGACGACAAGTCCGGCGGCCGGGCCGGTTCGGAGCAGGCGCGGGACCCGGGTGGGAGCGGCACGCAGCAGCAGTGGAAGGACACGCACACCACCCTGAAGATCGGTGTCAAGGGCGACCAACCCGGACTGAGCCTGTACGACGAGAAGACCAAGACGTACGAGGGTTACGACATCGACCTGGCCTACGCCATCGCCGAGAGCATGGGCTACGCCGAGCCCCAGTTCACCGAGGTGCCCACCGACTACCGGAGCACCGCGCTGAAGACCAAACAGGTGGACCTGATCATCGCGTCGTACAGCATCACGGACGAGCGGAAGAGCGCCCCGCCCGGCGAATACAGCGTCGCCTTCGCGGGCCCGTACTACGAGGCGAGCCGGAGCTTTTTGGTCCGCGACAAGTCGACCCGGTACACGATCGAGGACTCCAGCGATCTGAAGGACCTCGGCGTCGCGGTGTGCACCGCGCGGGATTCGACATACGAGAAGACGCTGCCCGCACAGGGCTTCACCATGGCGAAGTCGCAGCCCAACACCTACCAGGACTGCCTGGACAAGCTGCTGGACGAGAAGTCCGACGTCTACGCGGTGGCCTCGGACGACATCATTCTCGCCGGGTACCTGAAGGCGAACCCGGGCAAGGTGCGGCTGCTGGAGAACATCCAGGGCGCGGAGGGCTACGGCGTGGCGATGCGGCCGGAGAACGAGCTCCTCAAGCGCGAGGTGTGCTCGGCGCTCCGGTCCATCCTGGCCGGCGAGACCTGGGAGGAGATGTACGTGAAGAACCTGGCCGGCCTGATGGACGACAAGGACCCGCCGGGCCGACCGGACCTGACGGAGTGCGAGAACCACTGACGAGGGGCGCCGGCCGTGGGGGGCCGGTCAGCCGCACATCGCCACGCGGTACAGGGTCTCCAGCGCCTGCCCCCGGCGCGTCCACCCGCCACCGCCAGGGGTGCCCGCGTCACCACACCAGCGAGGTGGGAAAGAGCTCATGGCCGCCTTCTGCTCCTCCGCACCGGACGGAGTCGCCGCCAACCCGGCCCTCCCCACACCGCTGCTGCTGCGGCTGATCGCCTTCGACGGCGGGGGCCACGGCCCGGCCTTCCAGCCGCCTCCGCCGCCTCCGCTCCCACCCGGTCCTCCGGGACGATGTCGAGGTCCACGACCTCCTTGTGCGCGGTCTTCCAGGTCTTCCAGACCAGGTCCGGCATCTTCGGCCACGGGATGGTTCCGTCGTCCGCCTCGGGGCACGGCGCGCCCGTCTGTACGGCACCGAAGCCGATCGTCTTCCTGTCGGACGACGTCCAGCCGGTCTTCTGGAAGCAGACGGTCCGGTTGGACCGCATCCGGATGCTCTTGACGTCGTTGGACGCGTTGTGGTCGTCCACGCCGAACCCGGCGGCCTCGGCCCCGTCCCGCGCCTCGTCCAGCCGCAGGCCCCGGTGGTCGACGGCCTCCGGCGGATGGCGGTGCCCCCGGTGCGAGGATTCCTGCACCGAGCCCACGGCCTGCTCTCTCACCGGTTGCGGTCCACAAGCTGATCACGCCGACCGGGAACGCCGCCGGGCAGCCTGACAACGCTCTCGCCGTGGTTCGTGCGGTGACGGCCGGTCCCTCACGGCGTGGCATGTCCGGGGTGCCGGACGACGCCGGATCCCACCCGAGGAGGGGCGGACTCAGGTGCGGCGGGACCGGGCGACCGGGGAAAGCGCCCGCCGGGCGGCATGCCGTATGCGCTGCACGACGACACCGCGTTCCACCGACCGGTACGGCACCGCGAACCGGTCCGGTCGGGTGAAGGCCGCCGTCGAGGCCTCGGCCTACGAGGCTCCCGAACCACCCGGATGTCCGCCTACTGAGACATGTTTCTCAAACAGGTACGTTTGTAGGACACCCCGGCGTTTTTCCGGGGCCGTAAGAAATGCGAGAAGAGGAAGCACGTATGTCTCACCCCCTGCTGGTGGACCCGGCCTGGCTGCACGAGCGCCTCGGGGACCCCGCGATCCGGATCCTCGACGCGACCACCTTCCTCACCCAGCCCGAGGGCGACGGCTACTACGACGTCGAGTCGGGCCGTCAGGCGTACGAGAAGGCCCACATACCCGGCGCCGTCTTCGCCGACCTGCTGAACGACCTCGCCGACCCCGACGCGGACACCACGTTCACCGCGCTCGGCAGCGAGACGTTCGCCGCCCGGCTCGGCGCTCTCGGCGTCGGCCCCGGCACGCACGTGGTCGTCTACGACCAGGGCCCGAACATCTGGGCCACCCGACTGTGGTGGAACCTGCGCTACGAGGGCTTCGACGACGTCTCGGTGCTGAACGGCGGCCTCCCCGCCTGGACCAAGGCGGGCCACGAGGTCAAGAGCGGTGTGGAGTCCAACGAGCCCGCCGTGTTCACCGCGAACCGCCGTCCCGAGCTGTACGCCGACAAGGACGCCGTCCTCGCCGCGATCGAGGACCCCGGCACCCGGCTGGTGAACTCCCTCGACCGGCCGACCTTCGCCGGCACCCGCCAGACCTACGCCCGCCCGGGTCGCATTCCCTCCAGCACGAACGTGCCGTTCCCCGAACTCGCCGACCCCGACGGCCTCTTCCGCGGTCCGGACGAAGTCCGCGGGCTCTTCGAGGAGGCCGGTGCCCTGGACGAGTCCAAGAAGGTCATCACGTACTGCGGCAGTGGCATCGCCGCCACCGGCCTGGCCTTCCAGCTGGCCCTCCTCGGCCGCCCCGACGTCGCGATCTACGACGGCTCCCTCACCGAGTGGGCCGCCGACCCGGCCCTGCCCCTCGAAACCGACTGACGGCCCCGGCACCCCCGGACAGCCCCCGGACCCCCGGGCCTGCGCTGTCCGGGGGCCTGCCGGACCCACGGGCCCTCGGGCGCTCATCACAGATCCACCGCCGGCCCCACCGCCCGCGACCGCCGCCGTATCCTGCCCGGACCGCGCCACCACAGCCGCCGACCGGGAGTCCCCGCGTGACCGAACCGACCGCCCCGCCCGCCCCGAGCGCCCCGCCCGCCTCGGACAAGAGGCCCTTCCTGTACGTCGTCGTCTGTGCGAGCGGGATCGCCGGTGAGGTCGGCACGCTGATCACCGCCGCTCGGCAACGGGGCTGGGACGTCGGAGTCGTGGCCACCCCGCAGGGGCTGGGCTTCCTCGACACGGAAGCGATCGAGGCGCAGACCGGCTACCCGATCCGCTCCGCCTGGCGCAAGCCGGGCGAGGCCCGCCCCCTTCCTCCCGCGGACGCGATCGCCGTCGCCCCGGCCACGTTCAACACGGTCAACAAGTGGGCCGCCGGCATCTCCGACACCCTGGCCCTGGGCATCCTGTGCGAGGCGTACGGCACGGGCGTCCCCATCGCCGTCCTGCCGTACCTCAACGCGGCCCAGGCCGCCCACCCGGCCTACCGGCAGAGCCTGGAACGGCTGACCGGGATGGGCGTCCTGATCGGCTCGCACGAACCGCACCGACCGAAGGCCGGGGGAGGCGCTGACGGCTTCCGCTGGACGGAGGCGCTGGACCTCCTGGAACCCGGGGTGCCCGCGTAGCGCGGCGCGATCGGCGCAGCGCAAGGGCCAACAGGTGTCACCCGAGGCCGGGTTGTGGCAGGCCGTGCGAGCCGCGTACGGGGACAGATGGCGGCGGGGCCGGCAGAGGTGGCCTCGGTGCCGGCCGGAGGGAGTGAGTCGGGCCTGCACGGGCGGCAGGGCGTCGGCGAGACGGACACGCTGATGGGCCAGGCGCCGCCGGACGGGACCGGGCCGACGACAGCCGGGCCGACCTCTCCCAGAAGGACCGGCGCCATTGCGACTGTTCAGGTGGTGCCTTCGGCGGTGACGACGTAGCAGCTGGCGCGCCCTCCGTCTTTTTCCCATTCCTCCTGAGTCGACCACATGTACCAGTAGTCTCCGGCCCGGTCCGCCTCGGAGAGCCAGGGCCCGGGGGCGGTGTCGTAGGCGGCGCGGCAGGCGGCGTCGGCCTTCTCCCGGACGGCCGTGCTACCCGGGTAGGGGCCCGTGCCGAGTGTTCTCTGGGCGAAGATCCTGCCGTCGTGCGCGCCCGAGCACGGCACGTCCACGACGGTGTCCATGACCCGCTGGCCCGTGCTGAAGTCGACGCAGCCACCGGGCTTCACCGAGTCGACCGACCGGACCGCCTCGCGGGCCGGTCGGACGGATCCGTCGGGCTTCGCGTCGGGCTTCGACACACCGTGTCCGGAGAACCGGAGGTCGATGGTCAGGGAGGTGATGTCCTCGAACGCGCTGCCCTTCTTCCCCAGGGTCGTCGAGAGGTCGGCTCGCACGTGGGTGACGCGTCCCCGGCCGTCCACGGAGACGGTCGTCGGCAGCGGGGCGCTCTTGCCGGAGGATCCGGTGGGAAAGGGGGTGGACAGCTCGCGCCTGAGGTCCTCGGGGAACAGTTGCCAGGCGGCGCTGTTGGGCATGTCCGCCTCATAAGTGCGCTGGGAGCCGTCGGTCCGCCGGGATGTCGCCTCCGCGGCACCGAGTCCTTCGAGGAGGGTGCCGCCCACCGGTCCTTCGGATCCGCGCAGGTGGGCGATGCGGTGGATGCCGAGGTCCGGACGGGTGTCGCCCGTCGTGTACTGGAGCCAGTACGCCGCCGACCCGGCGCGGTAGTGGATGTGCTGGGGGTCGACGAGGACGCGCGCCGAGGGGGCGGCGTTGCCCTTGCCCGGGGTGGTGCCCAGGAGTGTGTCCTTCGTTTTTCGGGGGAGCTCCTTCGGCAGTCGCCACTCCGTGGTCGCCTCGCCTGTTCGCTTCGCGAAGTCCATCCGCCCGCTGACGGTCTGCACCGCCCGGCCCTTCTTCGATTCGAAGGTCATGGTCTGGATGAAGTCGGTACCGCCCGCCTTCTGCGTCTGGCGCAGGGCGAGGTAGACCTGGAGGCCGAGCTTCTGGTCGAAGACGGGGTGTTCGGTGGGGGGCTCGGCGGGGGCGTCCTGGCCGCCGGAGCAGGCGGTCAGGAGCAGAGACGCGATGGTGAGCACCGCACCTGTACGGGCAAGGGGTCTGATCATGCCCGTAAGACCCGGCCGGGTAGTGAAGGGTTGCCTCCGTATGGGTCAGCACGTCACCGCGCGCGTGCCGTCCGACCTCCCCGTGGACTCCGCCGTCGGATCACGGTCTTCACCTCAGGAGGGGAGGCGGGCATGAAGAGCCCCGACTGCTGAGGGCAGTCGGGGCTCCGGCAGCGCTCTGGACGACGCGGCTGCCATGTGGCGGGCGTCGCACATGCGGGGGCCCACTGGCCGGTGCGGTATCACCCGGCCGGCCGTGTGTGCGTCTCTGCTGTCAGTCGGTCGAGGTATCGGGGGTGCTCAGGCCCTGGCTGAGGGCTGCGGGCTGCTCCGGGCTCTGGGCGGGGGCGGGGATGAGGCCCGTGGCGGAGGGCGCGGCGAAGACCTCGTCGAGGGTGGTCGCGTCGATGGCGCGGTCGAACCAGAGATCCAGGACCGGCATGTCCGTGCAGGTGGTGACGCGCTGCCGGATCTCTTCCGTCATCGGGAAGCCGCGGCGCTTCATCAGGCGCAGTAGTAGCTCGGCCTTTCCTTCCACGCGTCCTTCTTCCTGTCCTGCGAGGCGGGCGTCGCCCACGATGGTGCCTCGCCTGGGGGTGAAGAGGGTTTCCATGAGGTTCCTCCAGATTTTCCGGGCGTGTTCGCTGCCCAAGCCGTCCTCGATCAGTCCCGCCAGGTCGTCTTGCGCTTCGCGGTCCGTGTCCTGGGCCAATGCCTCGCCCACTACCGTCAGTATGCCCTCGATGTCCGGGTCGTTGCTGTGGATCCACAGGCAGAACGCGGCGAAGTCCAGGTCGGCCGAGGCGTCCTGGATCCGGCTCACACGTGGAACGTTGGAAGGCCCCAGCACGTGAGGCACTGTCACCTGGGTGGGTCGTCCCAGACCGGTACGCAGGGGTCTGGCCGCCCATGCCGCCGTCGCCGGGTCCACGCACAGGACCAGCAGGACGACCTCGAGTTTGTACCGGTCACGCAAGTAGGCGATGTAGTACGGCCAGGAGGTCTCCTTCTTCGTCTCGACGCCGGTCTGCGCCTCGATCAGGAGGATGAACGGCTCGCGCCCGTCGGGACGGACCACCCGCAGCACGGAGTCCATGCTCCGGGTGAACATCTTCGGGGCGCCGGACGCGTCCGTCGGGAGGGTCTCGGTGGTGACACCGGGCGGGATTCCGAGGCCCAGGAGGTCCAGCGCGCGGTTCAGCGCTTTCGGACGTCCCGGCAGGAAACCGTGCAGGGTGTCGTGACTGACGTTGGGCATGACGGGAAACTATGCGCGAAGCAAGAACATTCGTTGGCGTTTGAGATGTGATCACCCGTTTGGTGGATTCCTCCGGGGTTGACGCCGAGGCGTGAGGTCGGGGCAGACGCGGGGGTGTCACGCTTCGGACGGTGTGGTGAGCAGGGCCCGGACGGTCTTGCCGCTGGGTGGGTGGGGGACGCAGTCCCAGTGGTCGGCGAGGGCGGTGACGAGGGTCAGGCCGCGTCCGGTGGTGCTGAGCGGGTCGGGCTCGGTGCCTGCCGGGAGGGAGCGCGGGCCCAGGTCCCCGCGGGCGTCGCTGACTTCGACGCGGAGGCGGCCGGCCGCCGGGTCGTAGGCGAGCGTGAGCCGGAAGCAGCGGCCGGGTACGCGGCCGTGGAGGACGGCGTTGGTGGCGAGTTCGGCGACGACGAGTTCGGCACGCTCCGTGAGGTCCTGCGAGGTGCCCCAAGAACGCAGTTCGGTCACGGCGAGGAGCCGGGCGAGCCGGGCGCCGCGCCGCGTGGACGACAGCAGCTGCGTGAAGGTGCTGGTGGGGGAGGTTACTTGGGGCGGCGTTGCATGGTTCATGACGCCAGAGTGGCGGTCGCGTGCGGGTGAGTACGAGTGCGGCGCGGCGTACGAGGAGTGAGCGTACGGACGCGAACGGTGGACGGTACGGCGGCATTTCAGCGACCCTGCGTGATGCGTGCGGGGAGGCGGCAGGAGGTCGTCGATGCCCCGGGGCGCGCCCACGGCCGAGGCGGTCGAAGCAGTCGAGCGGTGCGGCGGCCGGTGAAAGGTCTCGCGACATCATGGCGTACTGGTTGGTCTGCCGCCCGTGACCTCACCCCGTGCGGAACCGCCTGACCCCCGCCGGAACCGGCCCGGCGCGCAAGACCTTCACTGGCGATTCCGCGGTAGCGGATGAGGGTGCGGGCGGTGATGTCGGTCGTACCCGCTCAGACGGCCGAAGTGCTCTGTGTCGCCTCGCACGCTTCGGTGAGGGCTCGCTGCCTGAGGGTGCCGCCGAACAACTGGATCGTGGTGGCGGCCAGGATGTCGTCCCTGCCGACGGTCCGCCTGTCCCCCCTGCGGGTGGACAGGGCCCGGAGGGAATCATCGAGGGACGGGGGCGGAGTCGGTTCGCCCGACATCGCCAGGGTGACCGTGCCGAAACGTTTGACCCCGCCCTCGCGGACGACCATGGCCGCGTCCCGCGCGAGGTCCGTCAGGAACATGCTCGCGATTCCGTCCAGGTCGCGGACCATCGCCGGGACGGCCGTCACCCCCTGGCTCCGCAGCAGCTTCTTGACCCCGGCCTCGAACCTGTGGGCGCCGACCACAGCACTCGGCTTGCGCGATCTGCTGCGCTTACGAGGAGGCACGATGACACCCTCGGCGTCGTACCGGACACCGGTCAGGCCTCGAAACGTCGGGCTGTGGTCGTACCACTTGTCCCCCACCTCGAGCTCGACGTTCCGGTCGATCGCCGAGATGAGGTCCCCGGGAATCAGCTTCTTCCGGGCCTCCTCCGCCGCCGCTCTCCTCGCGCCGTCGATGATCTCCGTCAGCACCGTCCGCGTCACCGACGCGGCGGCCCACGCGGCCGACCGGGAGACGTGCATCGGGGTCACGTCCCTGAACACCGCTCTGACGAGAGAAGGCTTGAACGGCGAGGCATCCATGACCGAGGCGGTCTCGGGGCCGCTGAGCTCAGGGCGTGCGGGCTGTGTGGTCATCGGAGGAAACGCTCCCTGCTGTCGGAGTGATCAGATGCCCATACTTCACCACGCAGACCCGCTCTCTTGCCCCGTCCTCCGTGGATCAGGCCGCCCCCTGGCCGCTCAACCCCGGGCACGGGCAGGCCAGTTCGGGAAGCGCGCGGTTCGGGGAGCACGTCACCACGGCCAGGGAGAGGTACGAGGGGCGTTCGAGGTAGTGGCCGTACGACATGTCGGCACCCGCGTGCAGGCGTTCGGCGGCGGTGTTCACCAGCCGGGCCAGGCGTGCGGTGTCCCGGTCGCTCTCCGACGTGAACCGGGGGGTGTACTCGGCCAGCCGTTCACCGAGCCAGGCCGCCGCCTCCTTCGCCTCGTCCCAGGTGCCCCGTACCAGTGAGCGGGGCTTGACGAGCCAGTACGCCGTCTCCAGGGGCGGGAGGTCCGACGTGGCGAACTCCGCGGACACCTGGCGGTAGCGCTCGATCAGTTCCGGCCTGCTTCCGGCCGGGGGCGGCTCGGGATGCGGGGGCCGCCGCAGGGCCTCGTCGTCGAAGCGTGCCTTGGGGCCGGTCCACAGGTAGGCGTGGTGGTGCACGAGCTGTTCCCGTTTCGAGAAGCGCCGGCCGGGCGCGGGAAGTGGGCACGGTCCGGCCGGCGGGAGGGGAAGGGGAGGGTCAGACGCCGAGGCCGAAGCGCGCCGGGTCGATACCGGCCGCGTCCAGCTCCTCCGTGGTGAACCGCAGCGGCTGCGCGTCCGGCCGCTTGCTGTCGCCCAGCGCCCAGGCGTCCTCGCCGATCCGGGCCAGGGTCACGCACCCCTCGGTGCAGGGCCCGCCGCACGCCTTCGCGAACGAGGCTCCGCTGATGTCGAGCGCGTACAGGGTGGTTCCGTTCTGCATCACTGCACCTTCTTCCGCTTCGTCTGAACGCGGCCAGGTCCTCCGGCCGCCGCCCGTGGTGGGCGGGAGTTCACGGGAGGGGTGAGGGCCGCCCGGGTGTTTCCGCAGGTGAACGGCGGACACGGACGGTTTCTCCTCGCTCTCCGTGACCTCAGATTGGCGGTCGGACGGGGTGGGGGACGAGTGTGGCACTCCGTACGGTGAGTCAGCGTACGGACACGAAGAGCGGACGGTACGTCTGATGATCCGTCAGCCTGGAGGCGAGTGCGGACGGCGTGAGGAGCCGTCGCGGTGCGGTACGGAGCAGAGGAAAGGGGCGGCGGATGGACAGCGTCGGAGTCGAGGGGGAGGCGGCCGGGGGCGGTGGCGCCGCCGGTGCGCGGGTGGTTCCGGCGGGGGAGTGGGAGCGGGAGCCGCATCCGTCGGACAGCCTGCGCACGTTCGGTGCGTTCGTCCAGGCGCTGCGCGAGCACGCGGGGCTCAGCCGGGTCGACCTCGGCGCCCGGGTGCAGTACTCCAAGCACACCGTGGAGTCGGTGGAGTTGGGGCGCCGGATGCCGGACGAGGCGTTCGTGGAGCGCGCGGAGGAGGCGCTGGGCAACACGGGCGCGCTGCGGAAGGCGGCCAGGCATCTCACGCGGGGCGAGGCGGGGCTGGCGGCGTGGTTCCGGCGGTGGGCGCGGCTGGAGCGGGAGGCGGTGAGCCTGTGCACGTACGAGTGCCGGCTGGTGCCGGGGCTGTTGCAGTCGGAGGCGTATGCGCGGGCGGTGTTCGACAACAGCATCCCGCTGCTGACCGATGAGCAGACGGAGGCTCAGGTCGCCGCCCGAATGGAGCGGCAGACGATGATGCGGGAGCGGCCGACGGTGCCGTTCGGCTTCATCGTGGAGGAGTCGGTTTTCCGACGCGGGCTGGGTGGGGCACAGGTGCAGGCGAGCATGCTGGACCATGTGCTGGAGCTCACCGCGCCACGCCACGTGACGCTTCAAGTGGTGCCGGTGGAACTGGAGTTCCACGGGTGTCTGGACGGGCCCATGCGGATCTTGGAAACCCCGGAGGGGCGTCGAGTCGGCTACTCCGAGGGGCAGCAGAACGGGCGGCTGATCTCCGACGCGAAAGAGGTGAGTCTGCTCTGTCGGCGCTATGACACACTTCGCTCGCAGGCCCTCAACCCCAAGGAATCCCGGGACCTGCTGGAGCGACTGCGAGGAGAGCTATGAGTAGCGGTACGTCGGAACTCGCCTGGCTCAAGTCCAGCTACAGCGGCACCCAGGGCGACGACTGCGTGGAGGTCGCGATCGCCGAACAGGCCGTCCACGTGAGGGACTCCAAGGATGTGGCCCGCCCGTCCTTCGCCATCGGCCGCGAAGGCTGGGGGCAGTTCGTACGGTTCGCGTCGGAGCGCTGAGCGAACCGAGGGCGTGCCGTCCGCCTCTCCGGCGGACGGCACGCCCTCACCGTGTTCGGGTGCCCTTGGCCTCGCCCGTGGGGCCGCAGCCGCTCGGCGGCCACGGTCTCCGGCGCCTCGTCGGTCGCCCGGACCCGGCCCTCCGCGTCCGGTCCCGCTTCCTGACGCTCCTTCAGCACCCGGTCGACGATCGGCACGATGTACGACAGCGATCTGCCGGAACCGGTACCGGTGGTCAGGACGTAGGAGTCGCCCGCCTGCGCGGCCTTGATCGCCTGCCGCTGGTGAAGGTGGAAGGTCAGCGGTCGGCCGGGCGCGGCGAGGTCTCCTTCTTGCCGGCCTGGAAGATCTCCGCGCATCTGGGGTGCAGCACCCCGTCCCGCACGAGGTCGGTGACCTGGCCGCCGTCGGCGAAGAACGGGTTCAGCGACAGCCACGGGTCGGGCCACTGGGACTTCGCCGCCAGGTCGTCCTCGACGAAGCCGGCGATCCGGGCGTCCCAGATCACCGTCCCGCTCTTGGTGAAGCTCTCGTGCTCGTCGATCAGGTCGGTGTGGATGCCGAAGACGTCCATCGCGTCGGGCAGGCGCGGCTCCCGGCGCGGCCAGGGCGCGTTCCCTGCTCCAAGGAGTAACCCCGGTCGGCTGGGCCGTGTTCGAGATGTGCGGCCCCGGTCCGCTCGGTGCACCGGCTGCTTATCCTTGGGGCCATGACTGCCCAGCCTCCGGAGTCCTCTCCGCGCCCCGTTCCCTCAGGAGAGCTCCGTGCCTCTTACGACGACCGGGAAGCCGTGGTGGAGCAGCTGCGCGATGCGGCAGCCGAGGGGCGTAT
This sequence comes from Streptomyces cathayae, assembly GCF_029760955.1. Taxonomy (GTDB): domain Bacteria; phylum Actinomycetota; class Actinomycetes; order Streptomycetales; family Streptomycetaceae; genus Streptomyces; species Streptomyces cathayae. Next base: position 1,855,757 of record NZ_CP121682.1, on the reverse strand, counting down.
CGATCTCGACGAGCTGGACGCGCGCCTGGAGCAGGCGCTGAAGTCCAAGACCTACGCAGAGTTGGCCGTCCTGACCGCCGACCTGCCGAGGCCGGACTCCGCCGAGAGCCGGCCGCCCCTGGTGCTCAAGGGCGGCCTGCACGGCGCGTCCCGGGGCCCCGGGCGCTGGGAGGTTCCCGGGCACGTGATCGCTCACGGAGGCCTGGGGGGTGTGAAGGTCGACTTCACCCGGGCCGAGTGCCGCCTCACGGAGGTCGCGGTGGAGGCGTACGGGGAGACGGCCGGTGTCACGATCGTCATCCCCGACGGCTGGGCCGCGGACACCGGCGGCATGGATCCCGGCATCGGCGGCCTGAGGGACAAGACCACTCCCGACCGCCTTCCGGGAGCTCCGCTGATCCGGCTCACCGGGTCCGGCGGGATGGCGGGAGTGGTCATCCGCCACCCCAACCGCTGGGAGCGGCGCAAGCTGCACAGCAACCCGACGCAGGGCTAGGACGCGGAGAGTGGGCGGTGTGCCGGCCCTCCGTCACGTCGTGCGGTGAGCGCGGGTGTGATGTCGACCGATGGCCGGCCCCCTCGATCCACGGCCGGCCGTCGCCCCGTTCCGACCGCCCGGGACGGGCCCGGGCGGTCGCCGAAGGCCCAGCCGCCCGTCCCGGGCGAGTGACCCACGTCACGCCCGGCCCCTGTCAGCAATCGGGGCGCCGTCTCGTTCAAGGGGCACGCGAACGAGACAGGAGCAACGCCATGAAGCACCGCATCGTCGTCCTCGGCGCCGGATACGCCGGGGCCTTCGCCGCCGGGAACCTGGCCCGCCGGCTCTCCCCCGCCGACACCGAGATCACCGTCGTCAACGCCGTGCCCGACTTCGTCGAGCGGATGAGGCTCCACCAGCTCGCGACCGGCCAGGACGTCGCGGTCCGCAAGCTCGCCGACGTGTTCGCCGGTACCGGGGTGCGGCTGCGTCTGGCCCGCGTCACCGGCGTCGACCCCGAGCGCAGGACCGTCGCCGTGACCGGCGAGGACGGCGACGGCGAACTCGTGTACGACACGCTTCTCTACGCGCTCGGCAGCTCCGTCGCCCACCACGGCGTCCCCGGCGTGACCGAGTACGCCTTCGACGTGACCGGCCGGTCCTCGGCGCTGCGTCTGCGCGAGCGCCTGGCCGGCCTGGGCCGGGGCGGCACCGTGCTGGTCGTCGGCGAGGGGCTGACCGGCATCGAGACCGCCACCGAGGTCGCCGAGGCCCGGCCCGACCTCTCGGTCGCGCTCGCCGCCCGCGGCGAGCTGGGCGCCTGGCTCTCCCCGAAGGCCCGCCGCCACCTGCGCCGGGCCTTCGACCGGCTCGGCATCACCGTCCACGAGCACACCGGCATCGAAGCCGTCGAGCCGACACGGGCGATCGCCGCCGACGGCAGGTCCCTCCCGGCCGAGGTGACCGTGTGGTCGGCCGGGTTCGCCGTGCACCCCATCGCCGCCGCCGGCGGCCTGGAGGTCGCCGAGACCGGCCAGATCGTGGTCGACCGCACCATGCGCTCGGTCTCGCACCCCGACGTCTACGCCGCCGGTGACTGCGCCTACGCGATCGGCGAGAACGGCCGGCCGCTGCCGATGTCCTGCGCCTCGGCCGGCCTCACCAACATGCAGGCGACCGCCGCGATCATCGCGCGCCTGACGGACAGCGAGGTCCCGACCACCGCGCTGAAGCACTACGGCAACCACATCAGCCTCGGGCGGCGGGACGCGATCGTCCAGATGGTGGACGGGGGCGCCCGGTCGAAGTCCTGGTACCTGGGCGGCCGGACCGCCGCGTGGTTGAAGGCGGGCGTGCTCAAGGGGGCCGGGTGGGGCATCGCCCACCCGACCCTCGGCATACCGAAGCGCAAGCGCCCCCTGGCCACCGCACCGGACCGGGTCGGCGCGAGGGCCGCCGCATAGGCTCCTCCGCATGGACAGCGCAGCCATCGATCGGTTCGAGGTCGGCCGGGGCCGGCTGGCCTCGCTCGCGTACCGTCTGCTCGGCTCGGCGGCCGACGCCGAGGACGCCGTGCAGGACACGTTCCTGCGCTGGCAGGCCGCGGACCGCGAACACATCGAGGTGCCGGAGGCGTGGCTGACCAAGGTCCTCACCCATCTCTGCCTCGACCGGCTCCGCTCGGCGCAGGCGCGCCACGAGCGAGCGGCCGGTGCCTGGCTGCCCGAGCCGCTCCTCGAGGGCGACCCGATGCTCGGCCCGGCCGAGACCTTCGAGCAGCGCGAATCGGTGTCCCTGGCCGTACTGATCCTCATGGAGCGCCTCTCGCCGGTCGAACGGGCCGTCTACGTCCTGCGTGAGGCCTTCTCGTACCCCCATGCCGAGATCGCCCGGATCCTCGACATCACCGAGTCCGCGAGCCAGCAGCACGTCCACCGGGCCCGGCGCCGGGTCACCACCGAGCGCCGCCGCGGCGGCGAGGCCGACCCCGCGTCCGCGCGCCGGGTCGTCGAGGAGTTCCTCGCCGCCGCCGTGTCGGGGCGCACCGAACGGCTGGTGGAACTGCTCACCGACGACGTGACGGCGGTCTCGGACGGCGCCGGACTGGCCAGGCGGCTGCTGCGGTACACGACGCGCGAGCGGGTCGCCTCCTTCGTGCGGGCCGGCTTCAAGCCCACGCCGGCGAAGCGGCGGCTGGCCGGCGGCTCGCCCGTGATCCACACCGCGCTGGTCAACGGCTCCCCGGCCGTCCTCGCCGTGGTCGACGGCCGGGTCGTGGGCGCCGTGGCGTTCGCAGTCCGCGACGGCAAGGTCGCGTCCCTGTGCGGCATCGCCGCCGCGGACCGGCTCGGACGCCTCAACGAGGCCTGGCGGCAGCACGAACCCGATGCGCCGGTCATCAGTGCATGGTGACCGGAGCCAGGCGGTGGGCGCGGCTGGAGCGGGAGGCGGTGAGCCTGTGCACGTACGAGTGCCGGCTGGTGCCGGGGTCGTTGCCGTCGGAGGCGTATGCGCGGGCGGTGTCCGACAACAGCATCCCGCTGCTGACCGATGAGCGGACGGAGGCTCAGGCCACCGCGCGGAGGGAGCGGCGGACGATGATGCGGAGCGGCCGACGGTGCCGTTCGGCTTCATCGTGGAGGAGTCGGTTCTCCGCCGCGGGCCGGGCGGGACGCAGGCGCAGGCGAGCGTGCTGGACCATGTGCGTGAGCTCACCGCGCCGCGCGATGTGACGCTTCGTGCGGTTCGCGTCAGCGCGTCGAACGACGTGAGGGCGTGCTGTTCGCCGGAGTGGCGGACGGCAGGCCCTCATCGCGTTCCGGAGCTCTTGGTCTCGTCAAGACCTTGGTCTTCGCGGGACGCCGCCGGGGCATCGGGGAATCGGCCCGTCGCTCCGCACACTCTGACGGCCCCCGCTCCTGCGAACAGGGGAGGGAGCCGTCAGGTGGGTCCAAAGGCGTATGCCTTCGGCGGGTCATGCGTGGCGGTGCGAGCGCCGGTTGCCGACGATGAGCCGGTAGAGGGCGAGCAGGATGAGGGAGCCGGCGATCGCGGCGATCCAGGTGGAGAGTTCGAAGAACCCGTCGATGGAGTCGACGCCGAAGATGACCTTGCCGAGCCAGCCACCGAGCAGACCGCCGGCGATGCCGATGAGCATGGTGATGATGATTCCGCCCGGATCCTTGCCCGGCATCAGGGCCTTGGCGATGGCGCCGGCGAGCAGGCCGATGATGATCCACGCGATGATGCCCATGGTGTGTCTCCGCTTCGTCGGGTAAAGGCTGTGTCAGTTCATCGTCTGTACCGATCGAGCCGGAACAAACGTCTCTTCCGGATCCGGGTCCTGCCGGCTCCCGGCCCGAGAGGGGCGGTGCGGCGTGGGTGGGGGCTTGGCCCGGAACGGGGTTGCTCGACGGGGACCGGGGCACTTCGGCGCCGTCTTCCGTGCGTAACCAGTGGGTCGAGGTGTCGTTGAGCCGGTGCCGGGGCTGTCTCCGGCGTCGGGGTGGGGGCGAGGGGGAGTTCGGACGTGGCCAGGGCAAGGTGCCGGGCGGGGGCCGTCATCGGAGGGCCGACTCGGCGCATCGTCCGCCGGGGCCGGCCGCGGGGCCACGTGTGCCGAGCGTCATGGGGCCGGTGACCACGTCGAACCGGTGCCCCCGCACACCGTGACCACATCTGCGAGCAACGGGCCGACGCCCGCCACAGAGGAAAGCGATGCCGTATGAGCTCTGGAGAAAGCCCGGGTCTGCCCCGTCCGTCACGGTCCCCGGGACGGTACGTGCCTGCCCGGGGGCTCTACACGGAGGCGGCGCGGCTCCAGCGGCTGGACTGGCTCCGCTCCATGACCCGGTCGGGACTGGACTCCCTGCAGCACACCCGGCTCGACGCGACCAAGCTGACCGGCAACATCGAGGGGCTCGTCGGCACCGTCGAGATCCCGGTCGGCGTGGCCGGGCCCCTGCTGTTCCGCGGGGCGAACGTCCAGGGCGAGGTTTACGCTCCCATGGCCACGACGGAAGGCGCCCTGGTCTCGTCGGCGACGCGGGGGGCCCTGGCCGTCACCATGGCGGGCGGCGTCAGCACACGCGCCGCCCTGCAGGCGATGACGCGTGCTCCTGTCTTCGCGTTCTCCCGACTGGCCGGCGCCGCCCGCTTCGCCTCGGCGGTCATCCGGCACCTCGACGACCTCCGCACGATCATCCGGCAGGTGTCCGACCACGCCGCGCTCCTCTCGATCGAGCCCGTGGTCCTGGGCAGGACCGTCCACCTGAGGTTCAGGTACACCACCGGGGACGCGGCAGGACAGAACATGACGACCGCCTGCACCTGGCACGCGTGCCAGTGGATCCTGCGACAGCCGCAGCTGGTCGCGGACGAGGAGCTCGAGTCCTTCCTCATCGAGGGGAACACCTCCGGGGACAAGAAGGCGTCGGCCCAGGCCGTGGCGGAAGGCCGCGGAATCAGGGTGGCCGCCGACTGCCTACTGCCGGAGGGGGTCGTCCGACGGGTCCTGAGAACCACCCCCGACGAGCTGGTCACGGGATACCAGCACATCACGGCCGGAGCAGTCCACAGCGGGGTCCTGGGGTCCAACGCGAACACCGCCAACATCGTGGCGGCGATCTTCACGGCGACCGGCCAGGACATCGCCTGCGTTCACGAGTCGAGCGTGGGGCAGTTCATCCTCGAGCGCACGCGGGACGGCGTCTACGCGAGTATGACCCTGCCCGGTCTGGCGGTCGGCACGGTCGGGGGCGGTACCCACCTGCCTACGCAGCACGAGCTCTTGGAAGCGATGGGGTGTACCGGCCGGGGAAGCGCCGTCCGGCTGGCGGAGATCATCGCCGGTTTCGCTCTGGCCCTGGACCTCTCGACGGTCTCCGCGGCCGTCGCCGGGCACTTCGCCGACGCTCACGAACGCCTCGGGCGCAACAGGCCGCCCCGCCGGAACAGCGCCGCACAACGGATCGGCATCCCGCCGGCGCCGACGCCGATGTCGGCGCCGACGGTCGGCGAGCCCCGGCCCGTGCCGGTGCCTCGCCCGGTCTCGGAGGCCGGGCCCTGACCCCGGTTCCGGTCCGGTGCTCACTGTTTGCTGCACACCGTCTTCGGCGCCGCTCTGTTGTCGGCGCCTCGGGCGGACTGCGCGTCCTGCATCCTCTGCACATCGTGGAGGACACCCTCGATGTCGGGGTCCTGACCGTCGGCGACCCTTGCGATGGTCAGCAGGACGGCCTCGTAGAAGGCGCCCCGCACGGCAGGTGCCATGACGTCCGAGGCGTCCAGGCAGCGGGGGCCTTCACCGAGCCGTTGTGCGATCTTGTACTCGACCGCGTCGTCCTGTGGTTCTCCCTGCTCCACCCGGCGGTTCGCCGAGAAGACGTCCGCCAGATCGGCCCACTTCTGCTGGCCCTCCGCGGAGGCCAGCCGGCGGATCAGTTCACGGGCCTGGGGGCGGTCGCTGAACAGCGCGGCGAAGTCGCCGGTCACCTCGTGGGCCCGGACCTCGCCGCCGCCTCCGGGCAGGAGCGGAGCGGAGTCCACCAGGTCCGCGTGCCGCGCGTCGTCCTTGTAGAAGGAGAGCGCGAAGGAGCCCTGGTGCTCCAGGGTGCACCCGTCCCGGCCGTCGAACAACAGCCCGTTGCCGTCCGGGGTGCCGCGGTGGTCGGTGAGCAGAGCGTCCTCGGCCGCGTCCTCGTCCTGCCGGAGCAGCTCGGTCCACGCCTTCCAGGCCGTGCGCACCGGATCACTGCGCCACCACTGCACCTCGCCCGTGCCCAGCGCCCACTTCTCGTAGACGTCCGGGCCCGCCCGCTGCAGTACGAGGTCCTCGATCCAGTCGGTGCCGGGCCAGCCGGAGGCGCCGTCGTCCCCCATGCCGATGCACCAACTTCCCAGTGGAGCAGGCTCCTCGGCGGGCCGGTGACCCTCGCGGTACCAGACGATGCTCTTCAGGTCCGCCTTGACCGGGACCCAGTAGACGTCTTCGGAGGGTGAGCCGGTCGACTTCCAGGGGGCGCCGTACTCCTGTGGCTCATAGAGCCGGTTCAGCGGTTTGAGGAGCTCCTGGTCGGCGTATTCGGCGAGTTCGCCGAGGCCCGGCATGATCACGATGTCCGGGGGCTCCCCCGACTGCACCTTGGAGAGCAGCACGTCCCGTTGGGCCGCGGTGCCCTGGTAGCGGAAGGGGACGCCGAAGCCGTGCAGCAGGGTCTCGAACTGCTCCGCCTGCTTGGCCGTCCACGTTCCGAGGATGGTCACCGGTTCCTCGTCGTCGTGCTGCGCCCAGACCACCACCATGCCGAAGGCGGTGAGCAGCAGCATGACCATGGCGAAGACCAGCGTCCTGAACCGCCGGGTCACCGTCGCCTCCAGTAGTCGTTGTCGAGCCGGAGACCGAGCCCCAGCGCGGGCAGGACGACGGTCAGCAGGCTGCCGACGAAAGTGCCCTGGTACACCGGGGCGGTCCAGGCGTCCTCGGCCGTCTTCTGCCGGACCTCCTCCGACTTCTTCGTGACCTCCTGCTGGGCGTCGGCCGGCTCCGTGCCGTTTTCCCGGGACACGTCGGTGATCTGCCGCAGATCCCTGATCGCCCCGTCGAGGCCCTCCTGGGTGGAGGACATCGCCGTCAGCGGGACCACCGCGAGCAGCGCGGTGAGGACGAAGGCCGCGAGCAGGTACGGATTCCAGTCACGGCCGCAGCGGTCGCGCAGCACGAACAGCGCCGAGAGCAGGGTCAACCCCGTCAGCGCCAGGGCGAGTTCGGCGAGCCACCACCCGCCGCGCTGCCACTGCCCCAGGGTGGCGGTGGCTTCGGCGTGCCTCAGCTGGACCTGCTGCAGGGCGTCCAGGCGGGGGACGAGTCCCACCGACTTGCGGGTGAGCAGCGATGTCGCCTCTTCGAGTTTCTGCTTCCGCACGAGGGGCTGGTCAGGGTAGGGGGACGTGCCGAGGGCGAGCGAGTCGCTGTAGGTGGCGAGCAGGCCCTTGACCGTGCCGAGGTCCTGGTCCGTGCGGTCGGCGATCCGGGACAGGCCCTGGTCGGCGGCCGAGAGCTGGGACCGGTAGGCATCGTCCGAGCCCGTGACGTCGGTGAGGCCCCTTTCCACCAGGGTGTGGGCCTCCCGGTCGGCCCGCAGGGCCGCGAGCCGGGTGGCGGCGAGCCCCTGCACGGCCGGTGCCTCGCGGGCCGCGAGCGTTTCGGCGCTGTGCTGGACCTGACGGCAGGAGAGGAACAGGGCGGTCGACGCCACGGCCGTGAGCAGGAACAGGACCAGCAGATGCACCTCCAGCAGCCGGCGGGTCCGCCAGGGGCTCAGACGTCGGCGCCAGAAGGCGGCGGGGGAGAACCGGTACCGGGAGGCGGCGCGTCCGGTGCTCACAGCAGCTTCTCCCCGCATGCGATGCAGTAACGGGCCTCGCTCCCGGCCGGAGTGCCGCAGCCGCCGCAGCGCGGGCCCGGTCGCGCCCCGACGGCGTCGGCCAGGGGCCCACCGGGACGGGATCCGGCGCGCAGGATCATCGGGCCGAGGGAGCCGGCGTCGACGGCGCCCAGCCGGACCAGCCCCGCGGCCGCGTCCTCGATGTCGGCGACCGTGCGGATCTCGTCCAGCACCCAGTCCGTGCCCAACCGCGCCGCCAGCCGGGCGGCCTGTCCCAGGCGGTCCTCGGCGATGTCCGGCCGGTGTTCCTGGAGAGCGGTGAGGCCCTGGCGGAGAAGCCTCCGCATCCTGGCGGTGGCGTTGAGGTCCCGCACGCTGTCGGTGCCCGTCGGGGCGTGGGGCGGGGACTGCTCGGGGAGGTGCCAGCGGGCGATGACGGGCGCGTGGACCTCGCCGATGGAGACCATGGCGAACTGCAGCTCGGTCTCCAGCGGGTCGGCGTCGGAGTCGGCGACCAGGGTGAGCAGGTAGTCGCGTCTGCCCTGCTCCCACTGGTAGGTCGGGAATTTCCAGCGGTGCGGCCGGCCGGGCTGGGGCAGCCCGCCGAGTCGGTGCGGCCGGGGCGTCTTCTCGCTGAGCGAGACCTGGCGGACCGAGGGCCGCACGGTCACTTCGATCGGCAGCCGGGGAGTGTGCACCCGGCGCAGCCGCTGGATGGCGGCGGTGATCGCATGGCCGAGTCCGTCGTCCACGAACTCGGCCGTGCCGTGCAGCCGTTCGGCGAGGGTCAGCAGGGGGTCGGGAACCCAGTTCGCGCCCACGGCGAACACGTCACAGGTGAACTGCCCCGCGCAGGCGTCCAGTTCCTCTTCCAGACGGGTCTCCCCGGCGGCGCTGCTGCCGTCGGTGATCAGCACCAGATGGCGTACGGACACCGGCCGTCCGAAGAGCAGGGCGCGCGCTGTGGCCACCCAGGCGGCGTACCCGGCAGGGCGCGGCCCCTCCCGGTGCAGTGGGAGCGAGCCCGCGACGAAGGCGGCCCGGCGTCTCTCCTCCCGGTCGGCGACGGCCCACTCGTCGGCGCCCCGCGGATAGCAGCGGACCGGCTCGGGGCCGCCGCCGAGCACGGCGAAGGAGATACGGTCGGGCAGGGCACGCAGCGCCGACGGCAGGGCGTGCCGGACGGCCGCCCGGTGGGACTCGGCGACGTCCACCGCGATGATCACGGCGAGCTGGACCGCGGGCAGATCGGTGGGAGCGCCGTCGGCGGCCACGTCCACCCGCAGATGGGCCTCTATCTTCGCGCTCCGGTGCGGGTGCGGATCGCCGCCGAGGTCGACGTGCAGTCGGATGCCCGGCTGCGGCGGCCGGGTGTGGCTGCTCATGGCGTACATCACCGCTCCTTCGCCTTCGTCACCGCGGCACACCGGGTGCCGGGTGCCGCATCGGTCTGTCGTGCCGTGCCGTGCGGTCAGAAAACGCTCTGGGGCCGTACCGCGTGCATGAGGTCCACGAGGTGTTCATGGGCGGCCGGTTCGTGGTGGCGGGCCGCCAGTCGCCGGTAGTGCGCCTCCAGTTGCCTGCGCGACTCGCGCTCCGGCGTGCTCAGACGTCGCAGCGTGCGGGCGTCGAGCCGTCCGGCACCCCCTCCCGGCGCACCGGGCCGGTCGCTGAGGCTGTGCACCGCGTCCAGTTTCCATTCGTGGAGTTCGGTGCCCAGGCGCAGCGCCTCGTCCTCCGACAGGCGGGGCTCCCCGGCGCCCGGACTGCCGCCCTCGAGGCCGCGCAGTTCGGCCAGCGCCGCGTCGACCTCGGCGGGCGAGGGCAGCGGATCGCCGTCTCCGGGCAGCCGGGCCGCGCGGATGCGCAGGGAGGCGATCCGGGCGACGGTGTGGTCCAGGGTGCCCGGCCGGACCCGGCCGAGCACCTCGATGGCCGCCCGGCGGTCACGTGCGCGGAGCGCGAGCCTGGCCAGGCCGAGGGCGGCGCCGCCGTGCGCGGGGTTGCGGGCGAACACCACCTCGTACAGCTCCTCGGCCGTGGGCTCGGCCGTGTCGTCGCCGAGCCGCTCCGCGCAGTAGGCGAGGGCCAGTTTGGGCGCGTACTCGCCGGGCAGTTCGAGGTGGACCCGCGTGAAGTGCCTCCTGGCCTCGACGACCTGCCGCGGGTCGTCGTCGAGGTCGGCGCTGCGCAGCGCGAGCAGGGCGCGGTGCCACTCCAGCCGCCACCGGCGCACGGCGGGCGGCCCGGGAACGGAGTCGGCCGTGTCGAGTTCCTCCTGGGCCCGCTCCAGGTCCTCCCCGGTGTTCCGGTCCAGCAGGACGCGCACGTTGTGCAGGTGGATCTCCACCGAGCGCGGCTTCTCGTCCTCCTGCTCGAGGAGTTGGCCCGGGTCGTAGCCGCTGCTCACCTCGAACCGCGCGGTCTGCGGATCGCCCGGATACGGTCTCGGCACCGGCAGGCAGGCGGCGATCTCGGTGGGTGTGGGGGCGCCGAGGTCGAGGGCCGGCGCCACGGGCGGCTCGTACCGGTCGCGGCGGGGGCGGTCCAGCCAGTGCCCGATGTCCGGCACCGTGCCGAGCCGGGCGCCGAGCAGCCGGGTGGACGGCCGGAAGTAGTCGGAGGGCTCGGGCGGGTCGCTCTTGCCGCGCAGCGCGCGGATCTCCCGCAGGGCGCCGCGCAGTTGGCCGCCCATCTCGCGGGCGTCGGTGAAGCGCCGGTACGGGGAGGGCCGGACGGCACGGTCGACGACCCGATGGAAGGAGGCGGTGCCGAGGCCGGGCACCTCGGCGACGGCCCAGCGGGCGAGCTCCCGCAGGGTGGCGCCGACGGTGTGCAGGTCGTGGGCGACGGTGGGCACGGCCGACGTCTCGGTCTCGGGCGCCGTGTAGCCGGCCGTGACATGGGCGGGTGGCTGGCTCTGGCCCTGTTCGCGCATGCCGCCGAGATCGATGACCTTGACGCCGTCCCGGTGGTGCACGACGTTGGAGGGCTTCATGTCCCCGTACACGAAGACCCGTTCGCCGTCGGCGTGCAGGTGGACGAAGGCTTCGAGGATCTGGCAGCCGTACGCCGCGACGTGCTCGATGTCGAGGACGGACGTACCGCGCCGGACGTCCTCGACGACTTTCGCGAGGGTGCCGTCGCCGACGTCGTCCATGACGATGTAGCCGCCGGTGACCTGGCCGGTGTCGTCGCTGCGGGCGACGAAGTCGCGGATCTGCACGATGCGGGGGTGGCGGATGGCGACGAGGTTGCGGCGCTCGACGTCGGCGAGCCGGGCGCCGTCGTGCTCGTACCGGTTGAGCAGTCCCTTGACGGCGACGACGTCACCGAGGTGGGTGTCCTCGGCGAGGTAGACCCAGCCCTGTCCGCCGTGCGCGATGGGTCCCATGATCCGGTACTGGTCGCGCAGCAGGTCGCCCTCGGCGAGTTCGGGCCGGTACGAGTAGCGCTCGCCGCAGACCGGGCAGAACCCCTTGATCGGCACCGGGCCCTCGGTGTAGGGCGGGGCGAAGGTGATGCCGCACCCGGGGGACGAGCAGTCCATGCGGATGCGCAGGGGCGCCTCGGGACGGACGAGGCGTTCCTCGGCGGGGCGTGGTTCCCGCTCGGGGAGGGCGAGGAGCTCGCGGGGGCCGCGTTCCCGGGGGTCCTCGGGAAGGGCGGGCAGTGCGGGGCCGCTCTCCGCGCGGCCGCACGCGGCGCAGTGGCCGGTGGGCAGCACGGTGCCGCCGCAGGGGGCTCCGGTGAAGCGGCGGTGCGGGCAGGTCGTCATCTTCGTGTGGTCCTCCTCCCCTGCCCGGGGCGGGCGGAGCACCGCATCACCGGTCTCCGTGGTGTCTCAGGTCGGCGCGCAGGGCCCTGATCAGTGCGCGCAGCCGGGTGAGTTGCCGCTGCGGGTCCTGCTCCCCGTCGATCAGGTGGCGCGCGGCCCGGTGCCGGTCGGCCGTCTCGGTCACGGAGTCGAGGGAGGCGCTGTCGACGATGTCGCGGCGGATCGCCCGGCTGAACTCCGCGCTCCGCAGACGGGCGAGCAGGGTGTCCGCGTGATGGAGCAGCGCGGGCCGCAGGAGCCGGTCGCGGGACGCGGTCCAGCCGGGGCCGCCCTCGTGGCGGAAGACGAGCAGCAGCCGGAAGCCGAACACCCGTAACCGGGCCAGGAGTTCGATCAGTGGACCCGGCCGGGGCTCCTCGTCGAGGCCGTCGACGAGGACCGTGACCGGCCGGACGGGCGCACGGTCGGCCGCCTGCGCGGGTGCGGGCTTGGCGCCGCGCAGCCAGTCCCAGTACGCCAGGTACTCGCCGGCCGGGAAGGTGACCTGGTCCAAGGCGTGGTCGACGAGGTCCGGCCTGCTGGCGCCGCCGCGGTGGACCACGTGGACGCGGTGCAGCAGATGGCGCAGCGAGCGGTCCTTTCCGCTGCCCGGAGGCACCACGGTGATCTTCACCGGGTCCCCGTCCGGATCGTCGAACCACCGGGTCAGCCGCTCCTCGAAGCCGTGATCCCAGGCCTGCGGGCTGCTCAACTCTCTGATGACCGGCGAGAGTTCGGCGATACGCTCCATGGGGATCAGATACGAGAAGGAGATCCGGTTGTCCTCGGGCAGCAGTTCGCCCAGATCGCCGCGCCAGCTGACGACGAGGCCGACCACCCGGGTGGGACGCCCTTCCCGCGGCCGGGTGCACACGGCCGCACCGCTGAAGCCGGCGCGCACCACCTCCGACTTGGTGACGGCGTCGAGCTGCACCCGTTCACCGCTGGCGCCACCGATCCGCCCCCACAGGCTCATGCCGTCGTCGAAGCCCTCCGCGTAACCGGTCGCGTAGACCTCCATCCCGCCCCACAGCCCGGTTTCCAGCAGGGCACGACGGGCCTGCGGGCGGGGGCTGTCCAGGCGCAGCACGGCGACGTCCTCGCCGTTCTCGCGCTCCGGCAGCCAGCCGCCGGGCAGGACGCGTGCGGAGACCGGTTCGAGCCCGCTGTTCTCGGCGAACTCCAGCCACATGACGGCGTCCGGGCGGCGCACGACGTGTGCGCAGGTCAGTGCCGTGTACTGGTCGACGAGCACGCCGGCACCACAGACGGGGCCGTGCGCGTCCTCGCGTCGCAGTCTGAGTCTCCAGTCCGCACGCAATTCCCCCATGCTGTCTCACACTACGCGCACAGCATGGTGCGTCCCTAGACTTGTGAGCAGAGTGGATCGGTCAACCAACGGAAAACGGGGGTGCGTTGACATGGGAGATGTGGAACCGATCGGTCTTGCGGAGGCCATCGGCTCGGTCCGTGCGGAGCTGGCGCGGGCCCAGGCGGAAGGAGCGGAGAGCGACTGGCGGTTCACCGTGGAGCAGGTCAGCCTGGAGTTCTCGGTGCAGTTCCACCGGGCCGGCGAGGGCGGGGCGGGCCTGCGCCTGGGCGTGGTCGAGGCGCGTCTGGGCGGCTCGGTGAGCCATGACTCCACGCACCGCATCGAGGTCGCCCTCAAGCCCCTTCCCCGCCCCGACGGCACTCACCACAAGGTGAGCCGCGAGGACACCGCTGCCCCCCACCGGCCGGAACCGCACGACGGCTCCCTCCTGCGGGGCTAGGGTGACGCGCCGCAGAACCGGAGCCTGAGTTTCCTGCCGGCCGAGGAGGCGTCGGCTGCTTCCGCCGGAGACGGAGGCGTCGGACCTCCTGGAACCCAGGACTGTGGTGTGATGCCTCATCAACTTCCATATCCGGAATCCCGTTCCGGATGAGGCCGACGAGTCGGTGGTGCCTCCGGCACGGTGGCTCGGCCATGCGGATCCCGGGTTCATCCTCCGCGAGTACGCACACCTCCTGCCTCGCTCGGGAGCGACTTGCTCCCGGCCCGAAATCCCAGGGAACTTCCACTGCCCGCAGCCACTCCTTCGGCTCTGTGCAGGGCGCGTGAGTGTGCTGTGGGCTGGGGTCCGATGACCGGGCGTCCACCTTGGAGAGCAACCCGTCTTCGGTGACGTTCGCGGCCGGTGAGCCCTCCGAAGCCGGGCGGACCGGTGTGTACCACGGTCGTGCAGTCCGGGACGGGTGGTCGCAGCGGAATGAGTGCGATGGTCGGGCGCGGTCACAAAATTTCTTCATGCGGTGACAAGTCGTTCAACACCGGTTTCGAGCAACGAGTCCATCGAATTCAGTAGGGTCGCTGCTATGACGAGCTGATCGTATTCCACTCGGAGGATGAGGATGCGGAAGTATTCGATCACTCGTGCCAGGTCGTCCAGAGCCAGCTCTGCCTCGTCGTTGTCGATCAGTTCGCGTACTGACCTCAGCGCCGTGGCGGGCCCTTTCTCTCCTGTCACTCGGCGTGCGATGCCCTCGGTGGTGGCATGCAAGAGGGCGTCGGGTGAGTCGGCGGGCTGCATGTCAGGGGACACCGTCCTTGGGTGAGGCGTACGGACCGGCGGTGCGCTCCGCCTGGCCGGGTGGGACAACATCGCCGAGAGCCTGCGTCATCACGGACGGGACATGACCCGGCCACCGGCAGCCCTCGGGCTCACGTGATCATTCCGCGCGGATCGCGAGAACGGCAGAGCCCAGCGGGCACCCCCCCCGGGGGGGTGCCCGCTTACTGATCGAGACAGTGCTAGGCCGACGGTTTCTTGGCGGAGGAGGACTCCTTGCCATCTCTACCGAATCCCGGAGCTTCTCCCAGAGTGATCACCCAAGTGTCGTCGTCTCGGGACATCGGCAGGTCCAAGGCGAATGTCTCGCCTTCCTTGTCGGTGCTCGTGATCCGGGCGCTGACCACGTCCGGTCCGAAGTCGTGCGACATACGGATGTTCTCGGTCTTCAGTCCGCGGCCGCCGTCGGCCGCGACGAGTTCCTCGGCATCTTTCTCCGCGTCCTTGTAGCCAGGAGTGCCCAGCTTGACGAGTGCGTCCACGTCCTTCTTGTTGAGGGCTACCACGTATGCTTCCGCCGTCTGCTTCTCCGAACGGCCTGCTGCCGTTCGGGCTTCCTGTGCGCAACCGACTGCCAGCGCGCCCACCAGGGCGAGCACGGCGAGGGGTGACTTCTTCACAGGCGATTCTCCCTTCGCTCGGGTGTGTCAACTTAACGGGCCTGTCTCACCATTCGGTGGTGACAGAAAGTCATCGCTGATGTGCCTGGTCCGGGCTCTGAGGAGAGCAGCCGCAGACACGCCGTCGAGCGGGACGGAAACGGTGTCGACGGTCGCGTCACCCGTGCTGGTCTGGGAGTGCTGCCGCCAGCCACGGCAACTACTTACCGTCACCACCGAATGTGAGACAGGGCCACTCGCCTGACAGTCCCAGCCCTGCCGCACGAGCTCCCGCGGAACCCGCGACGCCACCCTGTGCACTGCCGCCATCAGCCGGTTCCCCGTCTTCTTGACGCCGTGGCGCGTTCCGTACGCCCGCTCCGGAAGGGATGCTGTGGGCCGGTGGCCGCGTTCACCGGCCTCCCCGTGCGACGGGGCACGAGGAGGAAATGTGGCGGAGGGGCATCGGAGGTTGCTGGTGGCCGTGGGTACGACTCGGGCCCGGTGGTCCCGGCTGGCCGCCTATCCCACCCGTGGCGTCGTCCTGGCCTTCGCGTTCGTCGTCGTGCTGGGTGCGGCCCTGCTGATGCTGCCGGCCGCCACCGAGCCCGGCAGGGACACCGGCGTACTGACTGCCCTGTTCACCTCCACGGGGGCGGTCAGCGGCGGGCTGCCCCTCGTGGGGACCGGCAGCCACTGGAGCGCGTTCGGCGAGGGCGTGGTCCTGGCTCTGATCCAGATCGGCGGGTTCGGCATCATGACGCTCGCGTCGCTGCTGGCCCTGCTCGTCTCCGGTCGGCTGCGACTGCGGACACAGCTCGCCACGCAGGAGGAGAGGAGCCTCAGCGTCGGTGGCATCCGTCGGGTGGTCCTGGGAGTCGCGGGCATCACGCTGGCCGTCGAACTGGCCACGGCCGCCGTGCTCACGGTCCGTTTCCACATCGGCCATGGTCTGACAGCCGGAAACGCCGTCTACCACGGGATCTTCTACGGGATCTCCGCCTTCAGCAACGCCGGGTTCGGGCTGCGCGACGACAACCTCGTCGGCTATGCGCACGATCCCTGGATCGTCCTGCCGATCGCCGCCGCCTGTGTGCTCGGTGCCCTCGGCTTCCCCGTACTGTTCGAACTGCTGCGCAGCCGCCCGGGCGCCCGCGGCGGCACCCGGCACCGCTGGTCCCTGCACACCCGGCTCACCCTCCTCACCTCCGCGGTCCTGCTCACCGTCGGCACCGTCATGACCTGCGCGCTGGAGTGGAGCAACCCGAGGACTCTCGGATCCCTGGACTGGGGGGACAAGCTGCTGGACGGGTTCTTCACCGCTGCCAGCGCGCGTACCGCCGGCTTCACCACCGTCGACACCGGTGCCATGGAACCGGCCACCCTCCTGGGCATCTGCGTGCTGATGTTCATCGGCGGCGGCAGCGCGGGTACCGCGGGCGGCATCAAGGTCACCACGTTCGCGGTCCTGGGAGCGGCGATCCTGGCCGAGATCCGTGGGCGCACCGACGCGGACATCATGGGCCGCCGGATCTCCGCGGCCACGCTGCGCCAGGCCCTCACCGTGGCGCTGCTGGGTGTGGGTCTCGTCATGGCGGGCACCTTGGTGTTGCTCGCCGTCACCAGGGAAAGAGCCGACGCGGTCCTGGCGATCCTGTTCGAGGCCGTCTCCGCTTTCGGCACGGTCGGCCTGAGTACCGGCATCACCGGGGAACTTCCCGCAGTCGGCCAACTCACCGTCATCGTCATGATGTTCGTCGGGCGCGTCGGCCCGATCACTCTCGCCAGCGCGCTCGCACTGCGTCAGCGCGACCGCCGGTACACCCTGCCCGAGGAGCGACCCGTCATTGGCTGACCACTTCAAGTCACTGCGCCCACACCGACGTCGGAGTTCCGCCGACCGTCGCCCGGCCCGCGATTCCAGAGTGGCGGTGATCGGTCTCGGCCGTTTCGGACGGTCCGTGGCGGCTGAGCTGATGCGGCGTGACTGGGACGTGCTCGGCGTCGACGCCGACGTCGGCATCGTCCAGAGGGTCGGCGAAGAGCTGACCCAGGTCGCCGCCGCGGACTGCACCGACCCCGCTGCGCTGGCGCAGCTCGGCGTCGGCGAGTTCTCCCGCGTGGTGGTCGGTATCGGCACCGACCTGGAGGCCAGCATCCTGACCACCTCCAACCTCGTCGACGCCGGCGTGGCCGCCATCTGGGTCCGGGCCACCACCCGGCAGCACGGCCAGATCCTGGAACGCATCGGTGCCCACCACATCGTCCTGCCCGAGCACGACATGGGCGAGCGCGTGGCCCACCTGGTCACCGGCCGGATGCTGGACTTCATCGCCTTCGACAGCGATTACGCGCTGATCAAGACGCTTGCCCCGAAGGTCGTCGGCGGGATCCCGCTGGGCGAGAGCCGGGTGCGCAGTACGTACGGCGTGACCGTCGTCGGCATCAAACGCCCCGGCGCCGACTTCACCCACGCCACCGCCGAGACGGTCGTCCATCCCGGCGACGTCATCATCGTCACGGGCAGGACCCGGGCGGTGGAGATGTTCGCGGAGCTGGACCGGTGAGACGCACCGTCGACGCAGGCACCACGGCCTCGGACATCGACGGAACGACGATCCAGGCCGACCGAGCAGCAGCGTGAGCCCGCTCATGGTGTGAACCAGTGCGCGTCCGCGTTCGGACCGGCGAAGGCCGAGACGTTGTCGTCGGCGCTCGAGCCGTAGGCGGACAGGACCTCGAAGAAGCTGATCGTCACCCTTCCTCGTGTCGCAGGGGCCGTCGGAATGCCGGCAGTCCGACGCGGTCGGCGGGGTCAGGAGGGGAAGCCGTAATGCCGAGGCGCCGGCTTGCCCACCTTCACCCGACGAGGTGGGCACAGCCGCCGCACGACCGGAGGCCGCAGGTCACCGGCAGCGGTCAGGAGCATGCCCAGCGGGGCAAGCGGCCCACCACGGCACGGAACCTCTCCCGCCCTGCCGTGACGCTCGCGTCCCACAGACCTGAGGTGTCACCGCTCAGCGAGAGGGACTGGAGCCGCTGTTCCTCGGCGAGAAGGCCGGCACCCGCCGCGTTCTGGTCCAGCACCCCCATCGCGGTGAGCGCCGCATGGACGCAGGACACCGCGTCAGCAGCGTTTCCCGAGCCGTGGGCCAGCAGGGCATACCGCAGGCAGAGGACGGCGAAGAAGGCGTAGGTGTCGGCGGCATCGGTGATCCCCTCCTCGATCGGCTGAAGCTCCGGGAACCGCTCCAGCAGGCGTACGCGCTCGGCGACGTCGGCGAACGGCCGGTCGACGCACCAAAGATCGCGCACGGACTCCGTAGAGAGGTCCAGGTCGACTTCCCGCCCCGGTGCGCCTGCCCGCAGGCCCACGAACAGTGGCGCCATGCGTTCAGCGCAGGCGGCGACATACAGGCGGATCACCGCACCGTGCTCGTTACGAAGTGCCTCCGCGACGGCCCCCTCCACCAGCGTCTCCACGCCCCCACCTTCATCCCGTTCGAACAGATCGACAGGCTACCCAGCGGGCTGACGGCCGCAGCTTGACGAGTCAGGACCCTGAGGTGTCCGGACAGCCCCGTTCTCCAGGCTGAGCCCGCGTCAGTTCGACAAGCCGATCACCGCGCTGCGCCGGGAAGGCGCGGGTTCGGTCCGCAGGGGCCGGCCGTGGAGCACGCCGCTGAAGGACCGGGTACCTGCTGGTCACCGCGCGGTCGCGTTCGGCGGGGAACCGTGATGTGCGAGCCGGTGTCTGGAGTGAGCAGCGCGGGCCCGTGCCGGGTGAGCATGGTTGCGGCAGCATGTTCTGCCCCGAGCAGAGGCGTGGGCTGTCGGTCATGACGCTCTGGGCGGCCCGCATGCGGGGCAGCGAGCCGGGAAAAGGTCCTGACCTGGCCCTCCCCCCGGACTCGCTCCGGCCCACAAGATGAAGCCTTCGGTTCCGGCCAAAAGTCCCAGAAAAGTCCCAGAGGTGCCGCCACGCCCCCTCTTGCCTCGCGTTCATGCAGGTCAGAAGGGGTATGGCGGCGTCTTTTCCGAAGACCTTCAGATGTCCCGGAAGGGACCAGTCGACCCCCTGACCTGCAGCGCACTGTCGCCCCGCATCGCTGACCTGCGCAGACGTCCTTTCGACTGTTTCACGGTCATGCCCGTTGATGCGGCCGGAAGTCCCAGAGAAGTCCCAGAGGACTCCCGATGCCCGTGGTTACTCTTTCGGCTCTATACAGGGTGACGGTGCGGTGTGGACTGGTGCTCGGTTGGCCGAACGCTGGGGGCGAGTGGGCACGGGAATTCGTGTGTGCGATCGGTTGAACGCATTTGTAGACGCCGACTCGGCGGAACCGGCGCCTTGGTGGTCGGTTCCATGTGTTCCCGATGGCACATCAGTGGAGTGCGTGGCGGTGCTTGAGCCTGCCACGAAAGGTTCCTGACCTGCGGTTTTGTGCGTGCGCATTATGTGCGGTATGGGCGATATCTTGACGCTGAAACGATGCTCTTGCTGATGGTGTGTCAGGTGTGTTGCCGGGTTGGTCAGGGCACCTGAAGGGACTGGCGTGGCAGAGGTCCCGCCTGCCAGGCGGCCTGACCTGCGGTAACGCGGTCGCCTTCCATGTCGTTTCAACGTCCGCACTATTCGTGCGAGTATCCTGCCAAACCCTCCCCATGTTCACCTTAGCGACATATCGGGCAAGTTTCGTGCTCGGTTGGTGGAGTGAAAGCGCGTTGGCGCTGTCCGTCATGGCCGCCGCCCGTACGGGCCACCTGGTCGTCTGCGACGAGGACGGCCTGCGCACCGGCCTGGTCACCCTGGCCCGGCTCACCGCCGTCCGTGACAGCTCCGGATGCACGGACCGGATCCGCCTGCGCGACATCGCCGGCGACTTCGGGCCCTGCGCATCCCCGCTGAACACGATGGCCGAAGCCGAGCACGCGATGCGCCACCAGCCGCTCGGGACCCTGCCCATGGCCGAAGAACACGGCAGCGCTCCGGGCGTGCTCGCCCTCTCCCGCTGAACCGCCCTCACCACACTCGGCCCCGTTCTCTCTTCTCCCTGTGAGAGATCATGCGCTGTGTCATCGCCCGCTTCCCGTTCGACCTGACCAAGAGCGGCGTGCTGGAATCGATGAAGGGCATCAAGCCCGAGTCGGTCACCGGTGACTTCGTCATCATCGGACGACGCCACTACCCCGCCAAGCAGGTCGGCCAGGTCATCACCCGCCAGGACCGCCGCGATTTCAGCACCGGCGAGGTCCTCAGTGCCATGGCCCGACTCGGCTTCACCTGCCGCAGCCACACCAAAGCCGCCCCTGCGCCCACGACCAGCCCGTACCAGAGCGGGCTTCCGCAACGCTCGGCACTCCCCTTGTCCGCCTGACCTACGGACAGGTGTGAGCCGAACAGAGCAGTGAGGCCCGACCGGCACGCCGGTCGAGCCTCACTGTGTGCCGTGCCGCTCCCGGCGCGGCGGCGGGTCAGTGGGTCAGTGGTCGGAGTAGCTGAAGTCGCCCACGGTCCAGGCACTGACGTCCTCGATCGCAACGCGATACATTCCGCCCGTCTCCGGAATCCCCACCGGGCCCTGCAGGATCCGGGCGACATGGAAGTGCAGATGCGTGGGCGGCCCGTCCTTCTTCGCCGGGGAGTCGAAGACGGCAGAGAACTCGCCCAGGTCGGCGGAATCCGTCAAAACCTCCGACACCCTCTGCCTCCACACGGCTTCGGGAGCCAGGCGACCGGTGATGACAGCACCACCGGTGACCACGGTCAGGGACATCTGATTGCTCCGCCCGGACTCCACCAGGGCGGCTATGTCAACGATCAGCTCGTCAGGCTTCGGCATGAGATCGGATTCTATGCACCGGCCCGTCCGCGCGGCCCAGGTGGTGGCACTACCCGGTAAGACGGGCGCACACGGCTTCCCCGGTGCCGCAATACAGGTCAAGCGTGCGCATGTGCGGCGCCTGCGAGTCGGGATCGTGGACGGCCACCTCGACGGGGAACGGGTGGGCCGTCAGTTCCGGTGTCCAGGTGCCCCCACTGTGGCGCAGGGCGCTGGTGACGAGTTCGGACACGATCAGGACCGCGGTGTCCGCGGCTCCCCGGGGTAATCGTCGGCTGCCGCAGGTCTTCGAGGAAGGCCCGTGCGGTATCACGTGTGTCGGCGACGGCCGCGGTGGAACGGACAGGTGTGTCGGTGACGGACATCGCGTTCATCAGGGTCACCCTGGCCTCTGGATCGTCCATGCCCGGCCCTTGCCCACCCGCCGCCTGTGCCCCGCCCGCCGATCCGCCGGAGTCACCGTGCTTGCCGGAGGGGACTGAGAATCGCGGTCGACGCGCCGCGCCGGTCGGCGGCGTCATGGGAAAGCCCGGTGGGCGGCTCTGGGTCTCATCCGTGCGTGGGACCTGCGCTGCGGACGGCCCCAAGCCTTCGCAGATCGGCTCAGGGGGATACCTCATCGTCGAGCGCACCAAATCTATGCTTGCTGCAGTAGACATTCGTCGCCTGCGTGATTATGGTTTCTCTCGTAGTCGAGATCGAGCAGGGCCCGGCAGACACGAACTGCCGGGCAGCAGTACACGCATGACGGTGCGGTGGTGGAGTTTCGAAGCCAGGTTGTTGTACGACGGCGACGGGACTGACGACCGGACCGGGTGGCCCGCAGTGACGAGGGGCCGCCGTGAGCAGGACCGCAGTCGATGCGGTTGCAGTACCAGCAGTGCTGTATCGAGCGGTGCCCTCGGTGAAGGCGTCGGGCTGCGGACGCGCGTGCCGGGGGTTCGGCAGTGGGGTTCCAAGCCAGATTGGACGCAGGACGGGCGACGGGATCGGCTGCCGGAGGTGGCGCTGTGCGAGGCCACCAGCAGTTCGCGGTATCAGCAGTACAAGCGGCAGTTCCCGTTTGGTAAGTGATTGGTTCAGAGGGAAGAACGGAGGAGTCGAGCGCCATCAGGATCGCCCGGGCGGAAGACGCGAAGCCCGGGTACCGAGGACATCGATAGGTAGGTGGTCTCCGGTCACGCATCCGCGATCCCCGCACCCCCGTCGGAGTATCGGGCGGCTGTGCGGAAACAGAAGGCTGGCGCAGCACTAGGGCCGGCAGATGGTGTTGCAGTTCCTTCGGGGCCTTGGTGCCGTACGGCACCAAGGCCCCTCCACGCGTTCTACAGAGAGGTGAGATGACAGCAGATGAATCGCTGAGCCGTCTCGACGACGACGACTACCCCGCCTACACGATGGGCCGGGCCGCCGAGCTGCTCGGTACCACTCCCGGCTTTCTCCGCGCCATCGGCGAAGCGCGACTGATCACACCACTGCGCTCCGAGGGCGGACACCGCCGCTACTCCCGCTACCAACTGCGCATCGCGGCCCGCGCGCGTGAGCTCGTCGACCAGGGCACCCCGATCGAGGCCGCATGCCGGATCATCATCCTCGAAGACCAGCTCGAAGAAGCGCAGCGCATCAACGCCGAACACCACCGCGCCGGCGAATCGTCCAGTCCATCGGCCGCAGCCTGAGGTGAGCGGGCCCGCCGGCATCGGCGGGCCCTCACACCCGCGCACGGCCGGGCTGTGGCGCGCAGGGATGGTCCTCGTGTCCGAACGGTTCCACTGGCCTTTCCCTCGCCTCCGGTCCCGGCCGCGGCGCCCACCTCGGGTGAGACGGCCGGCATGCTCTGTACCCGAAGTTCCGGGTATTCGCCCTCCTCACCAACTGCCGCGACAACGGCCGCCCTCGACGGGTTCGACGTGGCCGTTTGCCACCTCCCCTCCAGGACATCCCCCATACGGCCGCAGCCGCTGATGGGGCCGCGAGTGCGGCGAGAGCACCGTGCCGCAGGAGTGAATGCGCTGCTGTTGTGGTCAATAGGCGGCGAGGGAAATGACGATGTAGTGCGCGGTGAAGGCCGCCACGGTCAAAGCGTGGAACACCTCGTGGAAGCCGAACCAGCGGGGCGAGGGGTCGGGGCGTTGGACGACGTGGACCACCGCGCCCGCGCTGTAGAGGAGACCGCCGGTCACTACCAGGGTGACTACGGCCGCTCCGGCGGTGTGCAAGAAGTCGGACGGGCAACGCACCGGTGCCCCCCAGGGCCAGGTAGCAGGGGGTGTACAGCCAGCGGGGAGCGTTGACCCACAGGACACGGAAGGCGGTACCGCCTTCACCAGTCCCTGTCCTGGCCGTCGGCGTGATCCGATCGATCCGGGGCACCCGGTGCGGGTGCCCCGACCCTGTCGGGAGGAAGAGATCACACAGGCAATGGATCACCACGCCCCACTCTCCGGTAGCGTCAAGGTATGAGTCATCCGCACCCCGAGCTGAAAGCCGCCCCGCCCCTGCCCGAAGGAGGGCTGCGGGTCATCGCCCTGGGCGGCCTGGGTGAGATCGGCCGCAACATGACCGTCTTCGAGCACGCCGGCAAGCTGCTCATCGTCGACTGCGGGGTGCTGTTCCCTGAGGAGACCCAGCCCGGCGTGGACGTGATCCTGCCGGACTTCACCTCGATCCGGGACCGGCTGGACGACATCGTGGCCGTGGTCCTCACCCACGGCCACGAGGACCACATCGGCGGTGTGCCGTACCTGCTGCGCGAGCGCTCCGACATTCCCGTCGTCGGCTCCAAGCTGACGCTGGCGTTCCTGGAGGCCAAGCTCAAGGAACACGGCATCCGGCCGCGCACGGTGCGGGTGAAGGAGGGCGATCGGCGCGGCTTCGGGCCCTTCGACTGCGAGTTCGTGGCGGTCAACCACTCCATCCCGGACAGCCTCGCGGTCGCGATCCGCACCGGCGCCGGGATGGTGCTGCACACCGGCGACTTCAAGATGGACCAGTTCCCTCTCGACGACCGCATCACCGATCTGCGCGCCTTCGCCCGGCTCGGCGAGGAGGGCGTGGACCTGTTCCTCACCGACTCCACCAACGCCGAAGTACCCGGCTTCACCACCTCCGAGCGTGAGCTGAACCCGGCGATCGAGCAGGTGATGCGCACCGCGCCGCGCCGGGTCATCGTCTCCAGCTTCGCCAGCCACGTGCACCGCATCCAGCAGGTCCTGGACGCCGCCCACCAGCACGGCCGCAAGGTCGCCTTCGTCGGCCGGTCGATGGTCCGCAACATGGGCATCGCCCGGGACCTGGGCTATCTGAAGGTCCCGTCCGGTCTGGTCGTGAGCACGAAGGAGCTGGAGAAGCTCCCGGACCACAAGATCGCTCTGGTGTGCACCGGCTCCCAGGGCGAACCGATGGCCGCGCTGTCGCGGATGGCCAACCGCGACCACATGATCCGCATCGGCAAGGGCGACACCGTCCTGCTCGCCAGCTCCCTCATCCCCGGCAACGAGAACGCCATCTACCGGGTGATCAACGGACTCACCCGGTGGGGCGCCCATGTGGTCCACAAGGGCAACGCCAAGGTGCACGTCTCCGGGCACGCCAGCGCCGGCGAACTCGTCTACTGCTACAACATCGTCCGCCCCCGCAACGTCATGCCCGTGCACGGCGAATGGCGCCATCTGCGGGCCAACGGCGACCTCGCCATCCGTACCGGCGTGGACCCCGACCGGGTCGTCATCGCCGAGGACGGCGTCGTCGTCGACCTCGTCGACGGGCGCGCGTCCATCACCGGCAAGGTCCCCGCCGGCAACGTGTACGTGGACGGCATGGAAGTCGGCGGCGCCACCGAAGCGTCCCTCAAGGACCGCCTCACCCTCGCAGAGGAAGGCGTGGTCACGGTGGTGGCGATCGTCGACGCGGACACCGGCGCCCTCGCCGAGGCCCCCGACTTCCTGGCCCGCGGCTTCGTCCACGACGACGCCACCTTCGAGCCGGTCGTCCCCGTCATCGAGAAGACCCTGGCCACCGCGGCCGAGGAGGGCGTCGGGGACGCGCGCCAACTCGAACAGCTCCTCGCCCGCGCCGTGGCGAACTGGGCGTTCCGCGCCCATCGCCGCAAGCCCCTCATCATCCCCGTC
Organism: Streptomyces cathayae; assembly: GCF_029760955.1. Taxonomy (GTDB): domain Bacteria; phylum Actinomycetota; class Actinomycetes; order Streptomycetales; family Streptomycetaceae; genus Streptomyces; species Streptomyces cathayae. Next base: position 1,830,896 of record NZ_CP121682.1, on the reverse strand, counting down.
ATCATCGACGCCTGAGCCACAGCGAGGCAGCAGAACCGATGTCACATGCCGACAGCCGTGGCACAGAAAGATGCATGGGATGAGCCCGCGCTTCAAAGAGATCGACTACGCCCGACCCCGCTGAGGGGGAGCAGCGTGCGGCGTCGCGGCGTCCGGGGTCGGACGCCGATGTGTACAAGGTGAAAACTCGGCGATGGGTTCGTGATGTCCAGGCTCTTCACCGGCCAGCTGGGTCGGCCTGTACGAACAACTGCGCGCACGGTAATCCGTCACGCGGCGGCCCGGCTGCGGGAGGCGAGCTGGGGGAAGGCGTCCTCCCACACGGTGCGCACGGTGCGGCCGACGAGTGTGCGCAGCACCGGCCACAGCTGGAGGAGCAGGTCCTGGTTGAGGTAGCGGGGCAGGTCGTCGCGCAGGCCCTCGTGCAGGACGGTGCGGTACAGGCCCATGCGCTGGCGAGGCTTGCCCATGTCGTACGAGGTCATCCCGGACCAGGCCATGTGCAGCGGTAGCTCCACGACCCGGTGGGTCGGGCCGTGCAACTCGTCCAGTGACTCCGGCAGACGCCGTCGGAACTTCTCCCGGTACAGCGCGAGGTCCTCGGCGACCGGGCCCGAGAGGTCGCTCGGCGCGGGTGCGGGGTGCTGTGGGCTGGAGGGCATGAGTCCCTTATGGCGGCCGGAGAAGTGGCCCGGGTCATGATGTGCGAGCTTGTGTCCGGAGTCAACGGGAGCGGGCTGGTGCAGGTGCGCTGGGCGTGGCGGTCCGTTCCGTCCGAAGACGAGGAATGGACTGTTGGTCATGACGCTCTGGGCGCCTGCACGCTGGGCAGCGAGTCGAGAAACTAGTCCTGACCTGGCCTTTTCCGTGACTCGCTCAGGCCGACACCTCTCCGATGACGCATCAGGTCGAGTGCGCAGCGACCGGAGGCCTTCGGTCCCGGCCAAAAGTTCCAGAAAAATCCCAGAGGTTCCGCCACCTCCCCTCCCGCCTCGAATTTATGCAGGTCAGGAGGGGTATGGTGGAACTTTTTCTGAAGGCTTTCAGATGTCCCGGAAGATCTCGATCTGGGCCCCGACCGAGTTCAGCCGTTCGGCCAGGTCCTCGTAACCACGGTTGATGACATACACGTTGCGCAGGACCGACGTGCCCTCCGCCGCCATCATGGCCAGGAGGACGACCACGGCGGGGCGCAGGGCCGGGGGGCACATCATCTCGGCGGCGCGCCAGCGGGTGGGGCCCTCGACCAGGACCCGGTGGGGGTCCAGGAGTTGGAGGCGGCCGCCGAGGCGGTTGAGGTCGGTCAGGTAGATGGCGCGGTTGTCGTAGACCCAGTCGTGGATGAGGGTCTGGCCCTGCGCGACCGCCGCGATCGCCGCGAAGAACGGGACGTTGTCGATGTTCAGGCCCGGGAACGGCATCGGGTGGATCTTGTCGATCGGCGCCTCCAGCTTGGAGGGCCGGACCGTGAGGTCGACCAGCCGGGTGCGGCCGTTGTCGGCGACGTACTCGGGGCTGCGGTCGTGGTCGAGGCCCATCTCCTCCAGGACCGCGAGCTCGATCTCCAGGAACTCGATCGGCACCCGGCGCACCGTCAGCTCGGACTCGGTGACGACGGCCGCGGCGAGCAGGCTCATCGCCTCGACCGGGTCCTCGGAGGGGGAGTAGTCCACGTCGACGTCGATGGTGTGCATGCCGTGCACGGTGAGCGTGGTGGTGCCGATGCCCTCGACCTTGACGCCCAGCGCCTCCAGGAAGAAACACAGGTCCTGGACCATGTAGTTGGAGGAGGCGTTGCGGATGACGGTGACGCCGTCGTGCCGGGCGGCGGCCAGCAGCGCGTTCTCGGTGACCGTGTCCCCGCGTTCGGTCAGCACGATCGGCCGGTCCGGGCGCACGGTGCGGTCCACCACCGCGTGGTACTGCCCCTCGGTCGCGGCGATCTCCAGGCCGAACCGGCGCAGCGCGATCATGTGCGGCTCGACGGTACGGGTGCCGAGGTCGCAGCCGCCCGCGTACGGCAGCATGAAGCGGTCCTGGCGGTGCAGCAGGGGGCCGAGGAACATGATGATCGAGCGGGTGCGGCGGGCCGCGGCCGCGTCGATGGAGTCCAGGTCCAGCGTGGCGGGCGGCACGATCTCCAGGTCGACGCCGTCGTTGATCCACCGGGTACGGACGCCGATGGAGCCCAGCACCTCCAGGAGGCGGTACACCTCCTCGATGCGGGCGACGCGGCGCAGCACCGTGCGGCCCTTGTTGAGCAGGGAGGCGCACAGCAGTGCCACGCACGCGTTCTTGCTCGTCTTCACATCGATGGCACCCGAGAGGCGGCGGCCGCCGACGACCCGCAGATGCATGGGGCCGGCGTAGCCCAGAGAGACGATCTCGCTGTCGAGTGCTTCGCCGATGCGGGCGATCATCTCAAGACTGATGTTCTGGTTGCCGCGCTCGATGCGGTTGACGGCGCTCTGGCTGGTGCCGAGAGCCTCCGCCAGTTGCGCCTGCGTCCAGCCGCGGTGCTGCCGGGCGTCACGGATGAGCTTACCGATGCGTACGAGGTAGTCGTCTGACATGAGGCTGAGGCTATCTCAGATATGAGATGGCGCCTCCCGGGGGCTCCTTGGGTGGGTCCATTCGGGTGATAAGACGTCAATATTACCTGGTGTGGCGGGTGCTGCGCGTGCGTCGCCATCCGAAAGGTCCGGGCAAATCCATCGATGTCGTACGACGTCCCGTGCTGCTCACGGTGTGGCGCGGGCCGCGCCTCCCGCCGGTGGTGATGGACCAGGAGCGCTTGTTGATGTTCAGGCGCACCCCCGGGAAGATCCTGAAGCTCTTGCGGAACGTGAGTGGCATCCTTGTCTCCCTCGCTGGGTTCGTGGCGCCGGGTTCACGACGCCGGGTTCACGATGTCGTTGCCGTGCGTCTACCCCGTCCGGGTCAGGTGATGGCGGGGCCGGGGAAGGGAGGGTCGGGAATGAGGGGAGGGCTGGGGGCTGGGTACCCGGGAGGGCGGCATCCGGGTGTCGCGGGCAGGCCCACGCATGACCATTCGGCCGTGGTGTACTAGAGTTATCTCGACATCGAGATATCTGCCGAGGTGCACCGCAGTCGCCACCTTGGTAAGGAGTACCTAACTTAGCCTTACCTTAGCGGATCGGTCGAGACGTGGGTGGCGGCACCACGCGGCGCTGGCCGCACACGGTGTGCGGTGTGGTGGTACGCGTACATCAATGAAGGAGACTGTCGTGTCGGCGAACAGCTTCGACGCCCGCAGCACGCTGCAGGTGGGCGACGAGTCGTACGAGATTTTCCGGCTGGACAAGGTCGAGGGCTCCGCACGCCTTCCCTACAGCCTGAAGGTGCTGCTGGAGAACCTGCTCCGTACCGAGGACGGCGCGAACATCACCGCCGACCACATCCGTGCGCTCGGCTCCTGGGACTCCCAGGCCCAGCCGTCGCAGGAGATCCAGTACACCCCCGCCCGTGTGATCATGCAGGACTTCACCGGTGTTCCCTGTGTCGTGGACCTCGCCACCATGCGCGAGGCCGTCAAGGAGCTCGGCGGCGACCCGGCGAAGATCAACCCGCTGGCCCCGGCTGAGCTGGTCATCGACCACTCCGTCATCGCCGACAAGTTCGGCACCAACGACGCCTTCAAGGTGAACGTCGACCTGGAGTACGGCCGCAACAAGGAGCGCTACCAGTTCCTGCGCTGGGGCCAGACCGCCTTCGACGAGTTCAAGGTCGTCCCGCCCGGCACCGGCATCGTCCACCAGGTGAACATCGAGCACCTGGCCCGCGTCGTCATGACCCGTGACGGCAAGGCCTACCCCGACACCCTGGTCGGCACCGACTCGCACACCACCATGGTCAACGGCCTCGGCGTCCTCGGCTGGGGCGTCGGCGGCATCGAGGCCGAGGCCGCCATGCTCGGCCAGCCGGTCTCCATGCTGATCCCGCGCGTCGTCGGCTTCAAGCTGACCGGTGAGCTCAAGCCCGGCACCACCGCCACCGACCTGGTGCTGACCATCACCGAGATGCTGCGCAAGCACGGCGTCGTCGGCAAGTTCGTCGAGTTCTACGGCGAGGGCGTCGCCGCGACGAGCCTGGCCAACCGCGCCACCATCGGCAACATGTCGCCGGAGTTCGGCTCCACCGCCGCCATCTTCCCGATCGACGGCGAGACGCTGAACTACCTGCGCCTGACCGGCCGCAGCGAGCAGCAGGTCGCGCTCGTCGAGGCGTACGCCAAGGAGCAGGGCCTCTGGCTGGACCCGAAGGCCGAGCCGGACTTCTCCGAGAAGCTCGAGCTGGACCTGGCCACGGTCGTACCCTCCATCGCCGGCCCGAAGCGCCCGCAGGACCGCATCGTCCTCGCCGACGCGAAGGCCCAGTTCTCCCAGGACGTACGCAACTACGTCAAGGACGGCGGCGACGTCGACGAGGCCAGCAAGGAGTCCTTCCCGGCCTCCGACTCGCCGGCCATCTCCAACGGCGCCCCCAGCCACAAGGTGAAGGTCACCGCCGCCGACGGCACGGAGTACGAGCTCGACCACGGCCACGTCACCGTCGCCGCGATCACCTCCTGCACCAACACCTCCAACCCGTACGTCATGGTCGCCGCCGCCCTGGTGGCCAAGAAGGCGGTCGAGAAGGGCCTGACCCGCAAGCCGTGGGTCAAGACCACCCTCGCCCCGGGCTCCAAGGTCGTCACCGACTACTTCGACAAGGCGGGCCTGACCCCGTACCTCGACAAGGTCGGCTTCAACCTCGTCGGCTACGGCTGCACCACCTGCATCGGCAACTCCGGCCCGCTGCCGGAGGAGGTCTCCAAGGCGGTCAACGAGCACGACCTCGCCGTCACCTCGGTGCTCTCCGGCAACCGCAACTTCGAGGGCCGGATCAACCCCGACGTCAAGATGAACTACCTGGCGTCCCCGCCGCTGGTCGTGGCCTACGCCATCGCCGGTTCGATGAAGGTGGACATCACCCGCGAGTCCCTGGGCCTGGACCAGGACGGCAACCCGGTCTTCCTCAAGGACATCTGGCCGACCGAGGCCGAGGTCAACGACGTCGTCGCCAACACCATCGGCGAGGACATGTTCACCAAGTCCTACGCCGACGTCTTCGCCGGTGACGCCCAGTGGCAGGCGCTGCCGATCCCGACCGGCGACACCTTCGAGTGGGACGCCGAGTCCACCTACGTCCGCAAGCCCCCGTACTTCGAGGGCATGGGCATGGAGCCGGCCCCGGTCGAGGACATCGCCGGCGCCCGCGTGCTGGCCAAGCTGGGCGACTCGGTCACCACCGACCACATCTCCCCGGCCGGTGCCATCAAGGCCGACACCCCGGCCGGCAAGTACCTCACGGAGCACGGCGTCGAGCGCCGCGACTTCAACAGCTACGGCTCCCGCCGCGGCAACCACGAGGTCATGATCCGCGGTACGTTCGCCAACATCCGCCTGCGCAACGAGATCGCGCCGGGCACCGAGGGCGGCTACACCCGCGACTTCACCCAGGACGGCGGTCCGGTGTCGTTCATCTACGACGCCTCGCGCAACTACATCGACCAGGGCATCCCGCTGGTCGTCCTGGCGGGCAAGGAGTACGGCTCCGGCTCGTCCCGCGACTGGGCCGCCAAGGGCACCGCGCTGCTCGGCGTCAAGGCCGTCATCGCCGAGTCGTACGAGCGCATCCACCGCTCGAACCTCATCGGCATGGGCGTGCTGCCGCTCCAGTTCCCGGAGGGCCACACCGCCGAGACCCTCGGTCTCACGGGCGAGGAGACCTTCTCCTTCGCCGGCGTCACCGAGCTGAACAACGGCACCATCCCGGGCACGGTGAAGGTCACCACCGACACCGGCGTCGAGTTCGACGGTGTCGTCCGCATCGACACCCCCGGCGAGGCGGACTACTACCGCAACGGCGGCATCCTGCAGTACGTGCTGCGCAGCCTGATCAGCAAGTGACCCGGTCGACGAGTGACCTGGTCGGTAAGTGACCTGATCGGCAAGTAAGCGGTATCGCAAGACAGTCGAGGGCCGCATCCCCGTCCGCCGGGGATGCGGCCCTCGCTGCGTCAGCCGTTTACAACCGGAGCGTACGGCGCTACCTTCCCTGACGAGCGGGATGGGAGCGCTCCCATCCTTTCGGCGGACCGGAACCCGCCGCAGGTGCGCTCCCGTCCCGCTCGCCCCCCCACGCACCCATGCGCACGACCCGTAATCGCAGCGGGGCACTTGTCGGCACAAGGGAAAGGCGGGTTCGGGCCAGGCCCGAACCCGCCTCGAGGGGTGGGCTCAGCTCAGGAGTTCCACCTCCGCCAGGGCCGACTCACCGGTGAGGACCAGCCGGTAGTGGCCGTAGGCCTTCGGCTTGTCGATGGAGAAGGCCCGGGTCTGCCGGTCCCAGCGGAAGGACTCGTCCGCCCGCTCGTCCAGGTCCTTCCACGTCCGGCCGTCCGAAGACCCCTGCAGCACCCAGCCCGTGGGCGCCTCGGCGGCCTTCGAGGACGTCAGCGTGTACTGCACCGCCTTCGGCTGCCCGGTCACCGGCAGGTCGACCGCGGACACCGTGGCGCCGGTCGCCGACGTGTCGTCGAACAGGGCGCCCTCGGCCCTCAGCACGTCCGCGCGGGGCGTGGGCACCTTGTCGTCCCGGGTGATCGACACCGGTGCCGCGTTCTTGCCGGTGCCCCACGACGACGGCCGCGGGCCCATGTCGAACTCCAGGACGCCGCCCTTCGCGATCAGCGCGTGGGGGAGCGAAGTGGAGTTCCAGCGCTTGCCGTTGACCTTCAGTCCCTGCACGTAGACGTTCTTCGCGCTGTTCTTCGGCGCCTTGACGACCAGCTTGCGGCCGTTCTCCAGGTGCACGGTCGCCTTGGTGAACAGCGGGGAGCCGATGGCGTACTCGCCGCTGCCCATCACCAGCGGGTAGAAGCCGAGCGAGGAGAACAGGTACCAGGCCGACTGCTCGCCGTTGTCCTCGTCGCCGTGGTACCCCTGCCCGATCTCGCTGCCGGTGTAGAGCCGGGACAGCACCTCACGGACGTTCTTCTGGGTCTTCCAGGGCTGCCCGGCCGCGTCGTACATGTACAGGGCGTGGTGGGCGACCTGGTTGGAGTGCCCGTACATGCCCATCCGGACGTCCCGCGCCTCGGTCATCTCGTGGATGACCCCGCCGTAGGAGCCCTTGAACTCCGGGGAGGCCGTCTCCGGGGTGGCCAGGTACGCGTCGAGCTTGTCCGCGAGGCCGCCCCGCCCGCCGTAGAGGTTGGCCAGGCCGCGGCTGTCCTGGGGGGCGGTGAAGGCGTAGCCCCAGCCGTTGGTCTCGGTGTAGTCGTGACCCCACACGCGCGGGTCGTACTTCGAGGACTCGACGCGCCAGTCGCCCTTCGTGTTCTTCCCCTGGAAGAAGCCGGCCTCGGAATCGAAGAGGTTGACGTAGTCCCGGGCCCGGTTCAGGAAGTACGCGGACTCCTCCCGGTAGCGCCTGTCGCCGGTCTTCTCGTACAGGGCCTCGCCCATCTTCGCGATGCCGTAGTCGTTGAGGTAGCCCTCCAGCGCCCACGACAGGCCCTCGTGCGTCTCGGTGCCGGTGTAGCCGAGGAACGGCGAGGTCGCCATGCCCTTGCGGCCCACACCGGACGACGGGGGCACCACGGTGGCGTTCTTCACGGCCGCGTCGTACGCCGCTTCCGCGTCGAAGCCGACGCCCTTGACGTAGGCGTCCGCGAACGCCACGTCCGAGGAGGTGCCGGTCATCAGGTCGGCGTAGCCGGGGGAGGACCAGCGCGAGGTCCAGCCGCCGTCCTTGTAGTGCTGCACGAACCCGTCGACCAGCTCACCCGCCTTGGAGGGGGTCAGGAAGGAGTAGGCGGGCCAGGTGGTCCGGTAGGTGTCCCAGAAGCCGTTGTTGACGTACACCTTGCCCTCGACGATCTTCGCGCCGGTGTGCGTCGGGGTGTCGGGCCCGGGCATCTTCGAGAACGGCGAGGCGTACTTGTGGGTGCCGTCGACCTTCTCGAAGCCGGAGTTCGGGTACAGGTACAGCCGGTACAGGCTGGAGTAGAGCGTGGTCAGCTGGTCCGGGGTGGCGCCCTCGACCTCGACCTTGCCGAGGATCCGGTCCCACTGTTGCTGGGCGCTCTTCCTGACCGCCTCGAAGGAGCGGCCCTCGGGGATCTCCTGGCGCAGGTTGTCCTTCGCCTGGTCGACGCTGATCAGGGAGGTGGCCAGGCGCAGGGTGACCGTACGGTCCTTGCCCGCGTCGAACCGCAGATGGCCCGTGACGCCGTTCGCGTCGCCGCCGGTGACCTTCTTGTCGAACTCGCCGTACACGAACAGCCGGGTGGCGCCCGTGGACAGCCCGGACTTGACGTCCGAGTAGCCGGTGAAGGTGCCGTTCTCCCTGTCGAGGGTCAGGCCGGCCTGCTCGGTGACGTTGTCGAACAGGACGCTCGCGTCGTCGCCGGGATAGGTGAAGCGCATGACCGCCGCGTGGTCGGCCGGCGCGATCTCGGCCTTCTGGCCGTTCTCGAACCGCACCCCGTAGTAGTACGGCCGCGCGGTCTCGTTCTCGTGACGGAAGGCCAGTTCGCGTTCCTCCCGGCCGAGGTCCGGGGTGCCGGACGCGGCGGAGGGCAGCACCTGGAAGGTCTGCCGGTCGCCCATCCAGGGACTCGGCTCATGGCTCGCGCTGAACGCCTGGATCGTCGGCAGGTTGTCCGCGTTGTTGCCGCGCGCGTAGTCGTACAGCCAGCTCAGCGAGCCGGCGTTGGTCACCGGGGTCCAGAAGTTGAAGCCGTGCGGCACGGCCGTCGCCGGGAAGTTGTTGCCGCGGGAGAAGCCGCTGCTGGAGTTGGTGCCCCGGGTCGTCACCGCGTGGTCGGACAGGTGGGCCTTGGGCCGTTCGGGTTTCACCGTGGTCAGCGAGATGTCGTCCAGCCAGCCGCGGAACTTGGCGGGTCCCTTGGGGGAGTCGTACGCCACCAGGATCCGGTCGACGGTCCTGCCGGCCGCGACCGAGCCGATCCGGGAGGTCACGTCGTTCCACTGGTTGACGTACAGGACCTTCGAGGCGCCCTGCCCGCGCGGGGTCAGCGGGAAGCCGTGCTGGTCGGTGGCGCGCAGGTCGCTCAGCCGGGAGCCGTCGGTGAAGACCAGGTCCACGGAGACGTGGGTGGCGTCGTAGTCGAGGTCGCCGTCCGCCATGGACGGGAAGACGCGGTAGGCCAGCTGGGTGTTCCGGCCGACCGCCACATCGACGTCGAAGACCTTGTTGTACGAGTACGCCCGTCCGTCGGCGGTGTGCCGTCCGGCGTAGCGCAGGGCACGCTTTCCGGTGAATCCGGCGCCCGACTTCGCCGTCGGGGAGCCGCTCGGGCCGCGGTCGACCAGCGAGAGCATGTCCTGCGGGACGGGCTCCTCGGTATCGCCGGTGGAGAACTGGACGTCGGCGAGCTGGAGCGCGTCCGCCCCGCCGTTCTTCGTGATCTCCAGCCGGAAGTGCCGGTACCCGGCGACGGCCGACGCGTCGAGGTCGTAGACCTTGGTCTGGAACCGCTCGGCGAACGTCTCGCCCGAACGGGTGTCGAGGGTCTTCCAGTTCTCGCCGTCGGCCGACCCCTTCAGGGTCCAGTCCCGCGGGTCGCGTTCGGCGTGGTCGTTGGCCGAGGTGAGCGCGTACCGGACCACCTCGACCGGTGCGTCCAGGTCGAACTCGGCCCAGCCGGTGGACGCGAAGGCCAGCCACTTGCTGCCGGGCTCGCCGTCGGCGAGGTTCTCCTTCACCTCCCCGGCGGCCGTGTGCTCCGAGCTGGCGCGCACGTCCGTGACGTGGTCGGTGACATTGCCCGGTATGCCGCTGCTGAAGCCGCCGTCCACGCCCGAGGCGCGCTTCTTGCCGCCCGGTGCGGTGTCGACCGTGTTCAGCCAGTCGGGGGAGGGCTCCCCCGGCTCGAACGACGAAGCGAACTCCCGGTCGGCCCGGTCGGGGGCCCCGGGAAGGGCGACCGCGACGCCCGGCGAGGCCGCTGCCACGGCGAAGGCGGTCGTCGCGACGACCGCCGGACCCCATCTGAGGCGAACTCTGTGCCGAACTCCGTGTTGCATGCGCGAGCACCCTCCCTGCGCTGGACAACGTTGTCAAAATTGCTGCGCAAGCACCAGTAGTGGGCCAAGTGGCGAGTGGTGTCAAGGGTGTTGGCTGCGTCGTTCACGTCCGGGGGAAGGAATTCCTCCGCTGCGGAACGCGATGACCGATCATTTTTCCGCCAGGTCTCAACTCGGAAAAGACCGATGGTGAACCTTGTGTTCGATCTTGCTCCGTCGGAGGGAAGTGGACTATACCTGTCGGCACTCCGGGGCATTCTCACAGCACCTCGAACAGCAGACGTCCCGTACCACCGGTGCCGTCGGCACCGGCCGCACTTCCTGCACGACCCAGCTTGACCCGAACGCGGTGCCGGGAAGGATCCGGTTCACCGCCTGAGTCCTGGAGAAGGCGAGGACTTGAGCATGGGATCCACTTCCGCCGAGAACGACGGCACCCGTGACCGCGGCACGCGTACCCGCGATATTTTCGGCCACAGCACCACCGGAGTCGGCCGCCGTGATCTGATCAAGCGGTCCGCGGTGCTCGGCCTGGTCTCCGTACCCGCGATGGGTTTCCTGTCCGCGTGTGCCAGCGGCGGCGGGAAGGACCAGGACAAGGCCGAGGCGGGCAAGAAGACCGAGCAGAACCCGCTCGGCGTCAATGACACCGCGCAGATGGAATTCGTCCTGTTCGACGGCGGTTTCGGCAAGGAGTACGCCGAGGACGCGGTCAAGATCTACGAGAAGGCCTTCCCCGGGGCGACGGTCGATTTCTCCGCCACCCAGAAGATCCAGTCCACCCTGCAGCCGCGGTTCAACCAGGGCACCCCGCCCGACCTCATCGACAACTCCGGCGCCGAACAGATGGACATGGGCGTCCTGGTCGGCAAGAAGCAGCTCGCCGACCTCACCCCGCTGCTGGACGCCCCCTCCTACGACGACCCGGCCAGGAAGGTCCGCGACACGCTGCGCCCCGGCATCGTGGAGATGGGCCGGTTCGACGGCGAGCAGGTCTGGATCCTGTACTACGCCTACACGGTCTACGGCGTCTGGTACTCGCAGAAGGCCCTGGCCTCGCTCGACGAGCAGTACCCCGAGACCTGGGACCAGATGCTCGCGGTCTGCGCCAAGGCCAAGAAGAAGGGCATGGCGGGCTGGACGTACGCGGGCAAGTACCCGTACTACCTCCCCTTCTCGCTCTACCCGATGATCGGCAAGGTCGGCGGGCGCGAGGTGCTCGACGCCATCGACAACCTGGAGCCGAACGCCTGGAAGCACCCCGCCGTCAAGGCGTGCCTCGAGGCCTACTACGAGCTCCAGCAGAAGGGCTACGTCCTCAGGGGCACCCCGGGCCTGGACCACGTCCAGTCCCAGACCGCCTGGGCCCAGGGCAAGGCGCTGTTCATCCCGAACGGCTCCTGGGTGGAGAACGAGTCGGCGAAGGTCATCCCCGCCGACTTCGACCTGGCCGTCTCCGCGCCCACCGGACTCGACTCCTCCGACAAGCTGCCCTTCGGCACCATCTGGGCCTCCGGCGGCGAACCCTTCGTCGTCCCCGCCAAGGCGAAGAACGGCACCGGCGGCATGGAGCAACTGCGCATCATGCTCAGCGAGGCGTCCTCGAGGAACTTCACCGGCAAGGTGAAGTCGCTGACCGCGTACAACGGCGGCACCGACGGCATCGAACTCACCCCGGGCCTGAAGGCCGGTGTCGCCGCGCTCGACAAGGCCGGCGAGAACGTGGTGAACCCGCGCATCCAGGACTGGTACGTGCAGCTCCAGAAGGAGAAGATCGGCGTCTCCGGGATCGGCGAGATGATGGCCGGCCGCGCGACCCCGGCCGAGACCATCAAGAAGATCCAGGGCTTCGCCGACGAGGCGGCCAAGGACTCGTCGATCAAGCACTACAAGCACCAGTGAGAATCCGTCACCGGGGCCGGTCCGGCACACCCGTGCCGGACCGGCCCCGGCGGCGCCCGCGCGCAGAACGGGGTCACCAGCAATGCAGCACGGCAAGTACCGGTTCATCGTGGGGTTCCTGGCGGCCCCCCTGGGGCTGTACGCGCTCTTCGTCGTCTGGCCGTTCATCCAGTCGATCTACTACTCGTTCACGGACTGGACCGGGCTGAGCCCCGATTTCACGATGGTGGGGCTCGACAACTACGCGCGCATGCTGGACGACGACATCTTCTGGAAGTCGTTGCGGCACAGCCTGCTGTTCGCCCTGCTGGTACCGGTGGTGACGATCGGACTGGCGCTGTTCCTCTCCTTCATGATCAACGTGGGCGGCCGGCGGCGCCGCGGCGGACCGGTGATCTCCGGGGTCCGCGGCTCCGCGTTCTACAAGATCGTCTACTTCTTCCCGCAGGTCCTGTCGATCGCGATCGTCGCCCTGCTGTTCGCTTTCGCGTACAACCCGGACAGCGGTGCGATCAACTCGTTCCTGCGGGCGGTCGGGCTCGACGACGTCCAGCCGCTCTGGCTGGGCGATCCGGGCCTCGCCCTGTGGGCCGTCATGGCCGTGGTCGTCTGGTCCACGGTCGGCTTCTTCGTGGTCCTCTTCTCCGCCGGTATGGCGTCCATCCCGATGGACCTCTACGAGGCGGCGCTGCTCGACGGCGCCGACCGGATCACCACCTTCTTCCGCATCACCCTGCCGCTGCTGTGGGACACCGTGCAGTCCGGCTGGGTCTACATGGGCATCCTCGCCCTGGGCGCCGAATCGTTCGCGGTCGTGCACATCATGACGACCGGGCCCGGCGGCCCCGACTACTCGACCACCGTCATGGTCCTGTACGTGTACCAGAAGGCGTTCCGTGACGGTCAGGCCGCCTACGCCACCACCATCGGCGTCGCCCTGCTCGTCGTCACGCTGGCCTTCGCCGCCCTCGTGATGAAGCTGGGGCGGCGCGAGCGGCTGGAGTACTGATCCGATGAAGACGACCGAGACCCCCGCCCCGGTACCGGCCGAGCCCGGTGGCACCCTCACCAGGCTCACCAAGGCCGACGGCCCCGGCGGCGCGTCCCCCGGGAAGGAGAAGACGGGCGGCGTCCTCAACGTCTTCTCCCACGGCGTCCTGGTGATCTGGGCGATCATGGTGGCCCTGCCGCTGGTGTGGGCGGTGATGACGTCCTTCAAGGACGACGCCGCCATCTTCGGCTCGCCCTGGTCGCTGCCGGACAGGCTCCACTTCGAGAACTGGTCGCGGGCCTGGACCCAGGCCCACATGAGCGACTACTTCCTCAACACCGTCCTGGTGGTGGGCGGTTCACTCATCGGCACGCTGGTGCTCGGCTCGATGGCCGCCTATGTGCTGGCCCGCTTCGAGTTCCCGGGCAACCGGTTCATCTACTACCTGTTCATCGGCGGCATGAGCTTCCCGGTCATGCTCGCCCTGGTCCCGCTGTTCTACGTCGTCGACAACATGGGCCTGCTGAACACGATCCACGGGCTGATCCTGGTCTACATCGCGTACTCGCTGCCGTTCACGGTGTTCTTCCTGACCGCGTTCTTCCGGACCCTGCCCGGTACCGTGGCGGAGGCCGCGTTCGTGGACGGGGCCTCGCACACCAGGACGTTCTTCCAGATCATGCTCCCGATGGCCAGGCCGGGCCTGATCAGCGTGGGCATCTTCAACTTCCTGGGCCAGTGGAACCAGTACATGCTGCCCACCGTGCTCAACACCGACGAGGACAAGCACGTCCTCACCCAGGGCCTGGTGCAGCTGGCCGTCAGCCAGGGCTACAAGGGGGACTGGTCCGGCCTCTTCGCCGGCCTCGTGATGGCGATGCTCCCGGTGCTCGCCGCGTACATCGTCTTCCAGCGCCAGGTCGTGCAGGGCCTCACCGCGGGCGCCCTGAAATGAGGTCCCGGGCCCTTGCGGGCCCTCCCGCAACAGCCCCGCGGCCACCCCTCGCCGCGCCCCCGGGGATCCTCTGAAGTCACCCTCCGGATCTGCTCGCGCACCCGCCGTACCCGTCCCTGGGAGCGGCGGGTGCCGACGTGTGCAAGTACTCGGAAACGGTTCAACCTCTTGACGGAAGGCAACCGGAACAGCTCATCTTAGAGTTCACTAGTTGGACACGGAATGGGGTCTCATCGAAGCGGCCCCGCGCGCAGGAGGTCGTCGTGGAGACTCCGGGGTCACAGTCGTCGCTGCACCGAGCCAATCTGGAACGGGTCGTTCGAGCGGTACGGCTGGCCGGCTCCCTCACCCAGGCCGAGATCGCGAGGACGACGGGCCTGTCCGCGGCGACGGTCTCCAATATCGTCCGGGAGCTGAGGGAGGGCGGGACGGTCGAGGTCACGCCCACGTCGGCGGGCGGCCGCCGGGCCCGCAGCGTCTCGCTCAGCGGGGACGCCGGGATCGTCATCGGGGTGGACTTCGGGCACGCCCACCTGCGGGTGGCCATCGGGAACCTCGCCCACCAGGTGCTGGCCGAGGAGTCCGAGCCGCTGGACGTGGACGCCTCCTCGGCGCAGGGCTTCGACCGGGCGGAGCAACTGGTCAGCCGGCTGATCGAGGCGACCGGGGTGGACCCGGCCAAGGTCGCCGGGATAGGCCTCGGCGTGCCCGGTCCGATCGACGTGGAGTCCGGCACCCTGGGCTCGACCGCGATCCTGCCCGGCTGGACTGGCACCAAGCCCGCCGAGGAGCTGCGGGGGCGGCTCGGCGTGCCCGTGCACGTGGACAACGACGCGAACCTCGGCGCCCTCGGAGAGATGGTCTGGGGCAGCGGCCGGGGCGTGCGGGACCTCGCGTACATCAAGGTCGCCAGCGGTGTCGGAGCCGGACTGGTGATCAACGGGAAGATCTACCGCGGACCCGGCGGCACGGCGGGGGAGATCGGACACATCACGCTCGACGAGTCGGGGCCGGTCTGCCGGTGCGGCAACCGCGGCTGCCTGGAGACGTTCGCGGCGGCCCGCTACGTGCTCCCGCTGCTCCAGCCCAGCCACGGCACGGACTTGACGATGGAAGGCGTCGTACGGCTGGCGCGCGAGGGTGATCCCGGCTGTCGTAGGGTGATCGCCGACGTCGGCCGTCACATCGGCAGTGGAGTCGCCAATCTCTGCAACCTGTTGAACCCGAGCAGGGTCGTGCTGGGCGGTGACCTCGCCGAGGCCGGTGAGCTGGTGCTCGCACCGATAAGGGAGTCCGTCGGCCGCTACGCGATTCCCAGCGCGGCGCGTCAACTCTCCGTTCTCCCCGGGGCACTCGGGGGCCGTGCGGAGGTGCTCGGCGCGCTCGCCCTCGCGCTGGGTGAAATGGGCGATTCCACCCTGTTGGACGGCACCGCCACCGGGTCCCTCACCGTGGCCTCTCCTGCCTTCACTTAGAGAACGATTGGCACCGTTGCCATCTCGTTAAGGATTTACTTCTTGACGTCGCACGTGTGGCCGAGTTGACTTCCAGCCACCTCGGCCGCACCGTCGCGGCCTCGTCAGGGAGGTTTCTGAAGTGAACACGCGTATGCGCCGTGCCGCCGTCGCCGTCGCCGCCGGTGCGATGGCCGTCTCTCTCGCCGCCTGCGGCAGCGCCGCCGAGTCCGGCGGCAAGAGCGAGTCGACCGAGTCCGCCGCCAAGAAGGGCGACGACATCAAGGTCGGTCTGCTCCTGCCGGAGAACCAGACCGCGCGGTACGAGAAGTTCGACAAGCCCTTGATCGAGAAGAAGGTCAAGGAGCTCACGAACAACAAGGCCGAGGTCATCTACGCCAACGCCAAGCAGGACGCCAGCCTGCAGAACCAGCAGGTCGACACGATGGTGACCAACAAGGTCGACGTGCTGATCCTGGACGCGGTGGACGCCAAGGCCATCGCCGGCTCGGTGAAGAAGGCCAAGGAGGCCGGTATCCCGGTCGTGGCCTACGACCGCCTGGCCGAGGGCCCGATCGACGCCTACACCTCGTTCGACAACGTGACCGTCGGCAAGACGCAGGGCGAGGCCCTGCTCGAGGCGCTGGGCGACAAGGCCAAGAAGGGCCAGATCGTCATGATGAACGGCTCCTCCACCGACCCGAACGCCGCCCAGTTCAAGGAGGGCGCGCACGCCGCCCTCGACGGCAAGGTCAAGGTCGGCCGCGAGTACGACACCAAGGAGTGGAAGCCGGAGAACGCCAACGCCAACATGGAGGGCGCCATCTCCGCCCTCGGCAAGGACAAGATCGTCGGCGTCTACTCCGCCAACGACGGCATGGCGGGTGGCATCATCACCGCCCTGAAGGCCGCCGGCATCAAGGTCCCGGTCACCGGCCAGGACGCCGAGATCGCGGGCGTGCAGCGCATCGTGACGGGCGAGCAGTTCATGAGCGTCTACAAGCCGTACGCCCCGGAGGCCGCGGCCGCCGCCGAGATGGCCGTCGCGCTCGCCCAGGGCAAGTCGCTCGACTCCGTCGCCAAGGACACGGTCGACAGCCCCACCACCAAGGGTGTTCCCTCCGTGCTCGTCCCGGTCGTGTCGCTGACCCAGGAGAACATCAACGACACCGTGATCAAGGACGGCGTCTACACCGTCGAGGAGATCTGCGCGGGCAAGTACAAGGCCGCCTGCGACAAGATCGGTCTGAAGTAAGCAGTCCCGAAGTCCCATGAGATGTACGGGAGTCCGCACCGGGCTCCCGTACGGGACGGACTGCCGCGAACTCCGCCGGCGCCCCGCACACACCAGCCCCGCAAGCTACGCGGGGCGCCGGTCGGAACACCCCCCAAACTGCTTCTGCACAACCTCCCGCCGGGTCAGGCGGCGAAGGAGATGGTTCACGTGTCCGCTACGCCCGTGCTGGCGTTGCGCGGGGTCTCCAAGCGTTTCGGTGCCGTCCAGGCGCTCACCGACGTAGAGCTTGAGGTCCGCGCCGGTGAGGTGGTCGCCCTGGTCGGCGACAACGGCGCCGGTAAATCCACGCTGGTCAAGACGATTGCCGGCGTGCACCCCATCGATGAGGGTGTCATCGAGTGGGACGGCAAGGCCGTCCAGATCAACAAGCCGCACGACGCCCAGAGTCTGGGCATCGCGACGGTCTACCAGGACCTCGCGCTGTGCGACAACATCGACGTCGTCGGCAACCTCTACCTGGGCCGGGAGATCCGCAAGCGCGGCGTCCTGGACGAGGTGGAGATGGAGCGCCGCTCCCGCGAGCTCCTCGACACCCTGTCGATCCGCATCCCCAGCGTCCGGATCCCGATCGCCTCGCTCTCCGGCGGTCAGCGCCAGGTCGTGGCCATCGCCCGGTCCATGCTCGGCGAGCCCAAGCTGGTGATCCTCGACGAACCGACCGCCGCCCTCGGCGTCGAGCAGACCGCGCAGGTCCTCGACCTGGTCGAGCGGCTGCGCGAGCGGGGCCACGCGGTCATCCTCATCAGCCACAACATGGCCGATGTCAAGGCCGTCGCGGACAAGGTCGCCGTGCTGCGCCTCGGGCGCAACAACGGCACCTTCGAGGTCAAGTCGACCTCTCAGGAAGAGATCATCTCCGCCATCACCGGAGCCACGGAGAACGCCGTGACCCGCCGTGCGGCGCGCACCAACGGGGAGGTCAGCAAGTGAGCACCGAAAAGACCTCGACGCCCACCGCCGACACGGTCGAGAACACCGAGGCGGCCGCCGCGGCGGTCACCGCCGTCGACCCCCGGCTGCTGGTCCGCGAACAGGGCTTCGCCGGCTACATCGGCGAGTTCAAGCGGAAGATGAAGGCCGGCGACCTCGGGTCCGTCCCCGTCATCATCGGCCTGGTGATCATCTGGGCCATCTTCACCGGCCTGAACTCCAACTTCCTCACCGCCGGCAACTTCTCCGACATGTCCGTGGCCATGGTCGGCACGGGCATGATCGCCGTCGGTAT